>NZ_MLHG01000002.1 GCF_001998825.1 Rodentibacter mrazii | reverse complement strand
ACTAGCCTCTATAAATCTGTACAGGGTATTAGCACTAAAGCCTATTTGAAATAATATGTTATTTATTAAGAAGAGATAAAATATGAATATATATAATTTTCTAAAATTTTATACAAATTTAACAAGAACATTAACTGTTGATATAGGCTTACAAAAGTTATATAAATTAAGAAAGCCTATAAAACCTTATGCTTTTATCCGTGTGCATAATGAGATTAAAACTATAGATACCTGTTTTAACAGTTTTTTATCTTGTTTATCTGGTGGTGTGATAGGATTTAATTCTTGCACAGATGGTACAAAAGAATATATTTTAGATTTTTGTAAGAAATATCCGCAATTTATTCCTTTGGAATACCCTTTTGACCTAATACCTCCTTACGATGAAAGATACAAAGAAGATATTATAAATGAAAGATATAGATTAGATACCTATTATAATTTTGTTTGGGAAAAATTACCCAAGAATGAATGGATAATTAAGCTAGATGCAGATCATATTTGGGATACAGAAGCTTTGGAAGATCTCTGTCGCTTACCTGTTAGAAAACGAGACATTGTTATTTTGAGTAGAATGAATGTTCATTGTCAAAATAATATCGTTTATGTTAATAAAATTAACCCTATAGTAGAACCAGGAGATAGTTGGATTTTGTATAATGAAGATATTAAATTTGATTTTTATCGAGGCTGGGAGAAAAAAAGATTTATAGCTTATGAAATTCTCTATTTACCTAAGAGACATAGAAAGATATTTAGTATCTTAGCTAATTGGCACTTCCCAATTGTTAAAAGTCATCGTTCAACATTTAATAAAGATGAATGGATACCATTACGTGAATTTGATATGAAACAATACATTAAAGAGAATAAGCTTGAAGGGCGCATTCCTGAACATATGCTTGATGAAAATAATATATTGGAAAACTTTAATAAATTTAACTTAAGATAAGTAATGGACATACTTGTTTGTTTACTATACCTATTGATAAAAGGTTTTCTTAGATGATTTCCATTGTAAGAAAAACCTCGCATAAGCGAGGTTTTTTTACTTTATAACTATTTTGAACTTGGAATTTTGAAACGGCTATTGAAGCGTTCAACACGGCCGCCGGTATCTACAACACGTTGTTTACCGGTATAGAATGGGTGACAGTTACCACACACATCAAGGTTGATGTCTTTACCTAAAGTTGAACGGGTTTTAATCACATTACCGCATGAGCAAGTCGCTGTGATTTCTTTATATTCTGGGTGAATACCTTGTTTCATAGAAAACCTCAAAATGAAGCCACGCCGCTATAAGAACTTTCTTCTTACACCGCGTGAGTTAATAATCGCCGTTATCCGGCACCAAATAGACCGCAAATTATACTGAAAAAATCAGATTGATCAAGAGGGGCTAAATGGTAAAATCTCCCCTTGTTTTCTTTGAGAAACAATAAAAATTTATTTAATTTTTTGACCGCACTTTTGACTCAGGAAAGTTATGTTAGCCCAATCTTCCCCTAATGCTCCTTTTGCACAATCCGTACTACAATGGTATGACAAATTCGGACGTAAACACTTGCCTTGGCAACAAAACAAAACATTGTATGGCGTTTGGCTTTCAGAAGTGATGTTGCAACAAACGCAGGTTGCAACCGTTATTCCTTATTTTGAACGATTTATCAAAACTTTTCCAAATGTGACCGCACTTGCTAATGCTTCACAAGATGAAGTGCTTCATTTGTGGACAGGGCTAGGCTATTACGCACGAGCGCGAAACTTGCATAAAGCGGCACAAAAAATTCGAGATGAATTTGATGGAAATTTCCCCATTGATTTTGATCAGGTTTGGGCATTACCGGGGGTGGGGCGTTCTACTGCCGGTGCAATTTTATCTTCCGTATTGGAGCAACCGTACCCGATATTAGACGGAAATGTAAAACGTGTACTTTCACGCTATTTTGAAGTAAAGGGTTGGTCAGGAGAGAAAAAAGTAGAAAATCATTTATGGCACTTAACCGAGCAAGTCACACCGATGGAGCATGTGGCGGATTTTAATCAAGCTATGATGGATATTGGCGCTATGCTCTGTACACGAACAAAACCCAAATGTGATCTTTGTCCTCTGAAAAAAGACTGTTTAGCCTATAAAAATGAAAGTTGGACACAATTTCCCGCTAAAAAACCCCAAAAAACGTTACCGGAAAAAGAAACATATTTTTTGATTCTGTCGAAAAATGGCAAAGTATGGTTAGAACAAAGGGAAAACTCAGGTTTATGGGGCGGATTATTTTGTTTTCCACAATTTGAATCACAAGAAGATTTACAGGCTTATTTAATAAGCGAGGGAATCTCGCACTATCAAGCTTGGTCAAGCTTTCGTCATACCTTTAGTCATTTTCATTTAGATATTCATCCTATTTATGCTGAAATAGACAATATTCAAGCTGAACAGGAAAATCGAGATTGGTATAAAGTGATGGAAAAAACAAAAGAATATAAACCAAATCTATCAAGTGCGGTCAAATATTGGTATGATCCGAAAAATCCTCAACAAATCGGGTTGGCACAACCTGTAAAAAATCTATTAACACAATTTGTAAGGAGTAATCATGGCGAGAATAGTATTTTGTGAGCATCTCAAAAAAGAGGCTGAAGGTTTAGATTTTCAGCTTTATCCCGGTGAGTTGGGCAAGCGGATTTTTGACTCAATCAGTAAGCAGGCTTGGGGAGAATGGATAAAAAAACAAACGATGCTCGTCAATGAGAAAAAACTCAATATGATGAATACGGAACATCGTAAATTACTCGAACAGGAGATGGTAAATTTTTTGTTTGAAGGCAAAGATGTACATATTGAAGGCTATGTTCCCCCATCAAATTAATGGCAATAAAATAATGAAAAAGTATTTGTTATTGGCATTACTGCCACTTTTGTATGCTTGTGGTGATTCGTCTAACCGTCATCGAGGTATTAATTACGATGAAGTGTTTGCGAAAGACACACAAGGATTGGATATTCTCACCGGACAATTCTCTCATAATATTGACCGCATTTGGGGGGTTAATGAACTGCTTGTTGCGAGTCGTAAAGATTATGTGAAATACACTGATTCTTTTTATACTCGTAGCCACGTGAGTTTTGATGAAGGTAATATTGTGATTGAGACTCAAAAAGATCTCAATCGATTACATAACGCCATTGTACACACTCTATTAATGGGATCGGATGCAAAGGGAATTGATTTATTTGCGTCAGGTGATGTGCCAATTAGTTCAAGACCTTTCCTGTTAGGGCAAGTAGTCGATAATAATGGACAACAAATTGCAAACCAATTTATTGCAAGCAATTTTGCAACTTATTTAATTCAAAATAAATTACAAACCCGCCGATTACAAAATGGTAATATGGTACAGTTTGTTGCGATTCCGATGATTGCTAACCACGTTGAAGTCCGCGCACAAAAATATTTGCCATTGATACGCAAAGCTGCGCAACGTTATGGTATTGATGAAAGTTTAATTTTGGGAATTATGCGAACCGAATCCAGCTTCAATCCTTACGCCATTAGCTATGCTAACGCCATCGGATTAATGCAAGTCGTACCGCATACGGCAGGGCGTGATGTCTTTGAGATGAAAGGTCGGGGAGGTCAACCTTCTACACGTTACCTGTACGATCCGGCAAATAATATTGATGCCGGAGTAGCCTATTTATGGCTTCTACAAAACCGATATTTAGACGGTATTACTAATCCAACGTCTAAACGATTTGCGATGATTTCCGCTTACAACAGTGGTGCTGGTGCTGTATTACGTGTATTTGATAATGATAAAGATGAAGCTATTTACAAAATCAATCAAATGTATCCTGAACAGGTTTACCGTATTTTGACAACGGCACATCCGTCATCACAAGCACGTAACTATCTTTTGAAAGTCGATCAAGCACAGAAAAAATTCCGTGTAAGACGATAGGCTATCATCAAAAATTCTATATAAACCTAGTCTTAGCTTAAAGGTGATCGTCCAGCGCTCACCTTTCGTTCAACAAGTATCCTCTCTAATAATTCATAGCACCAATGCTCCCGAACTAATTTTCAGGCATGCGAATTTTAGTCTGTGAAAAAGTAAATTAATGTGATTAAATCACCATTTTTCAACCTTTTCTCGGAAATAACTACAAAAGCTTGTTACAGGAAATATTTCTTCATTATAGTTTCTTAATCCGGGGGGGGGGGGCGATTTTCCACTCAAGTATAATGTTTGGAAAGAGGTTTTTTTAGCTATTAAGTGTTGATAAATTTCGCAACCAAAAGACTTTAGGTAAATGTAAAATACTTTGTCATCAGATAAAAAATGATTGTAATGCTTCCGTTTACGCAAAATCAAACAATCAAATCATCAATATTTTTGACCGCACTTGATATATATCCACTATTCAATTACCCCAAAATGTTAATCTCATCCAAAGGTAAGTAACTTAGTATTGGTTTTTTGTTGGATACTCATAAGCTATTTATGAATGACTTTGTATAAATTACCGCATACTTAATTTAAAACATATTATCGATAATAGTAAGGAAAAGTAAGTAGTAAAAAGCAAGCATCAATCTGTTTATTTCTTGCTCACCTAAAGATGTTTTTTTAGCCTCTTGTTAGTTATTTACTTTTTTGTTTCACAAAGTGTTTGATTTCTATATTTATATTTGATATAAATTCGCCTGAAAGGCTGCCAGCCAGCCTTTTGTATACAAAAGGGGGATCTTTTTCTTGCGAAAAAGATCCAAGACTGGATGTTCAAAGTTTTAAATATTATAAAGGTATTTCGAAATGAAAAATTCTAAATTAGTTAAATTTAGCTTAACGCTTGTATGCGCTGCTATCTTATCAGCTTGTGGTTCAAGTGGCGGTTCAGATAATTCAGCTGCTGAAGCTAAAGCTAAAGCCGAACAAGCTCAACAAGCTGCTGCTAAAGCTAAAGCAGAGGCTGAAGCTAAAGCTAAGGCTAAAGCCGAAGCAGAAAAAAAAGCAGCTGAAGAAGCAGAAAATAAAGTTAAAAATTCAGCAGTTTTTGGTCACAAATTAGTTAAGAAAACAGATTCTAATTTCATTCTTAACATTGAAGGTGAAGATAAAACTAGAAAATCTTCTGAGTCTACTGGTCGTTCAGACAAAATGGATGTTAAATTACATCCAAGCTTAGATACTGTTGTTGTATCTATTCCTTTAGATAAAAACGGTAATCCAGTTAAAAATGCTCCTATTGGCTATGTAGAAGATTTTGATTTCCGTGGTAATACAAATAACACTACTGGTGAATTTACTTTAGGACACATTTATAACACAGCTAATGGCGAAACAAAAACAAGTGGTCAAGCTCGTGGTGTTAAAACTGATACTAAAACAGAAACAGCAGGAACAAACACTGGTTCGGCTTTAGTTTACCAAGAGGGCCGTACTAACTATATTCCAACTGATGACGTAGTAAAAGGTTCTAACTCCAAAGTTGCTGTGAGAAATGATTTCCGAGATCGTAAAGATACTGTAGCTGAAGTTTATGGACACAGAACTTTTGTTGATGGAGATTCACTAAAAGGAACAGAGGCGACAACTACAGTAGCTGGTAAAACTACATTAGCTGGTGAGACTACATTAGCAAATGCACCATTCTTAGCAAAAGATAAAAAAGACTCTTATGCTTATAAAGATGGCAAACTTAACCACGTTCAATACGGTCGTGTAACATCAAGATTAGATGATGTTGAATTAGCACAAGTCAAAAAAGGTGTGGATGCTGGTGAAAATGGCACCAGAGTAGTAAGTTATGGAGAGTACGGTGAAAAAGGTACTGAAAATAGCTACTTCTATCGTGGTACAGATGAAAGAGATGGTGTTGTTTACAACGCTAACTTAACTCGTGATCTAGCTAAAGCTTATCATGGTGCAGATAAAGCATCTGGTGAGTTAAATTATCAGGGTCATGCTGTAACTTATGGCTTTACACACGTTGCGCCAAACGCAAATAAACCAGATGTAAGTAAAGTTCCTAATGCAATTGGTGAAAATCCAACATATGATCTACCACAGCTAGTAAGTGGTACCCACGTTGCAGCTAAAATTGACTTAGCAACTAAAGGTGTAACTGGTCAATTATACGATGTATGGTCTGTTGACGGTAAAAAATCTAACCAACAAATTGCTAATTTTAAAGGTACTTTAGCAAACAATGGCTCTATCGAAGGTTCATCTACCCGTACTTTAGATAGTGCTGCAGGTACATTTAACGGTAACTTATTCGGCAAACAAGCTGAAGAATTAGGTGGTACGTTAGCAAGTAAATCAACTAATGCTAAAGAAAGCTGGGGTGCAGTATTTGGTGCTAAAGTTCAAGAGACTCCATATCAACCAGCAGGTAAAACCTCTGTATGGGGTGTTAAAACCGATAACAATAACTAATTTATATTATTGTTAGTCCTTATGTAAAAGCAGCTCTTAACATGGGCTGCTTTTATTTTATATTTAAATTTTTACGCTAAATTAAATAATTTTTGTGGAAAAACTATGGGATAGTTTATATGAAAAAATCAACCTTATTCCTTTTAACCTTTTGTACTGTATCTTCTATTACCTACGCAAATACTTTTCATGAAAGAGATCCTGAACAAACGAAGATTAAAGCAACAAGTGGTTTAGATATTAAAACTCTCAAAACAGATTTATTAAGACAGGAACAATTGTCAACTGAAGTAGAGAAAAATACTCATGAACAAAAATATATACACTATACAGGAAGACAACTTGTTGAGAACCCTGAAATCTTAGAAAAGCTTATTGTAGATGCATTAGTAACACCTAATAAATCTATATTGCCAGGATATATCAAATTATATAAAAATGTACCAAATGCCGATCCTTCTTTGGTTGATTGGGCGAATGCTATTTTACTGAGAGATTCTGATTTAAATAAATCAGTAGAAGCTTATAGAAAATTACTTTCTCACTTTCCTGATAATCATTTTATTCGCTATCAATTAGCAGAAACTCTATTTTATAATCAAGAATTTAAAGCCTCTAAATCTCAATTTGAAAAATTAAGAGCAATCAAAACGATTAATCCAAGAGATAT
>NZ_MLHG01000019.1 GCF_001998825.1 Rodentibacter mrazii | reverse complement strand
TTACGGCACGATGGCGATTCCCGCCGCTATTTTTGCCAGCCGATACAGTTATAAAGCAGGAATTATGTTAGGACTTGTTCTCTATGCTGTCGGTGCGTTTTTATTCTGGCCGGCTGCACAATATGAGGAGTTTAATTTTTTCTTGATTTCACTTTATATTTTAACCTTTGGTCTGGCATTTTTGGAAACGACGGCAAACCCTTATATTCTCGCTATGGGAGATCCGCAAACTGCGACACGTCGTTTGAATTTTGCTCAATCTTTTAACCCGTTAGGTTCAATTACGGGGATGTTTGTGGCTTCTCAACTGGTGTTAACAAATCTTGAGTCCGATAAACGCGATACTGCCGGTAATTTGATTTTCCATACGTTGTCAGAAACGGAAAAAATGGGGATTCGTACTCATGATTTAGCTGAAATTCGTAATCCGTACATTATATTAGGTTTTGTGGTGATTGCGGTACTGATCATTATCAGTCTTTACAAAATGCCGAAAGTAAGGGTTGAAGAAGGTGATTGTCATATTACTTTTAAAGAAGCTGTCAGCCGTTTGATGCAAAAAGCAAAATATCGTGAGGGCGTCATTGCGCAAGTTTTTTACGTGGGTGTGCAAATTATGTGTTGGACGTTTATTGTTCAATATGCAGAACGTTTAGGTTTTACTAAGGCGGAAGGTCAAAATTTCAATATTATTGCGATGGGGATTTTTATCGCCAGTCGTTTCATTAGTACCAGTCTTATGAAATATCTCAGATCTGAATTTATGTTAATGCTCTTTGCTATTGGTGGCTTCTTTAGCATTCTCGGTGTGATTTTCATTGACGGAATATGGGGATTGTATTGCTTAATTTTGACCTCTGGTTTTATGTCACTGATGTTCCCGACAATTTATGGCATTGCACTCAATGGCTTAAAAGAAGAATCCACAATCGGTGCAGCAGGTTTAGTCATGGCTATTGTTGGTGGCGCGCTAATGCCACCGTTACAAGGGATGATTATTGATCTAGGTGAGGTAATGGGGCTACCTGCGGTGAATTTCTCTTTCATTCTACCTCTTATTTGCTTTGTGGTGATTGCTATCTACGGATTTAGAGCTTGGAAAATTCTTAAATAATAGTACGAATGACTGCGCTTAAAGTGCGGTCATTTTTTAACAAATTTGATGGATAAACCTTGCGTTTAATTCCGTATTCCCGTTGAGTTAGATCAACAAATAAGGTAAACTACCGTCCCGTCTTTGATAGCTAATCTTCTTCAATTTCCGACCGCACTTTTTGTGAAATGTCTCGCAAGATGATTAGCTATAATCATTTCTATCCCAACAAAAATAGGTTTCCTATGGCTACAAATTATATTTTCGTCACAGGCGGTGTGGTTTCATCGCTCGGTAAAGGTATTGCAGCGGCATCATTGGCGGCAATTTTAGAAGCACGCGGTTTAAACGTTACGATAATGAAACTTGATCCCTATATCAATGTGGATCCGGGCACGATGAGTCCTACCCAACATGGTGAAGTGTTTGTGACACAAGACGGGGCGGAAACGGATTTGGATTTAGGTCATTATGAGCGTTTCATTCGTACGAAAATGACGAAACGTAATAATTTCACTACCGGTAAAATTTATTCGGAAGTGCTCCGTAAAGAACGCCGTGGTGATTATCTTGGCGCAACGATTCAAGTGATTCCTCATATCACTAATGAGATTAAAGATCGCGTGATTGCAGGGGCTCAAGGGCATGATGTAGTGATTGTGGAAGTGGGCGGAACCGTGGGCGATATTGAATCTCTCCCATTCTTGGAAGCACTGCGCCAGCTTGCCGTACAAGTGGGGCGTGAGCATACATTATTTATGCATTTAACTCTTGTACCTTACATTCCAACAGCCGGTGAAGTCAAAACCAAACCAACTCAACATTCGGTTAAAGAATTGCTTTCCATCGGGATTCAGCCTGATGTGTTGATTTGTCGTTCCGATAGAATGATTCCGCCAAATGAACGGGAGAAAATCGCACTGTTTTGTAATGTACCGGAGCGTGCAGTAATTTCATTAAAAGATGTGAATTCGATCTATCAAATTCCGGCATTATTGAAATCGCAAGGATTGGATGATTTTGTTTGCGATCGTTTCCGTTTAAATTGCCAGGAGGCGGATCTTTCCGAATGGGAACAGGTGCTTTATAAACAAGCTAATCCTGTCGGGGAAGTAACCATTGGTATGGTGGGCAAATATACGGAATTGCCGGATGCCTATAAATCCGTGAATGAAGCATTAAAACACGCCGGATTAACCAATCGCCTATCGGTGAATATTAAATATATTGATTCACAAGATGTAGAAACCAAAGGTGTAGAGGTACTTCAAGGTGTGAATGGTATTCTTGTACCGGGTGGTTTTGGTTATCGTGGGGTGGAAGGTAAAATTCGTACCGCACAATATGCACGTGAGAACAATGTGCCTTATTTAGGCATTTGTTTAGGGATGCAAACAGCATTGATTGAGTATGCACGCAACGTAGCTGGGCTAACCAAAGCAAACTCTTCCGAGTTTGACCGTCATTGTGAACAGCCTGTTGTGGCATTAATTACAGAATGGCAAGATGCCGAGGGCAATACGGAAGTGCGTTCCGACAAATCTGATCTTGGTGGTACTATGCGTTTAGGGGCACAACAGTGTCATTTAGTAGAGGGAAGCCGTGCGCGTGAATTATATGGTGCAGAAACCATTGAAGAACGTCATCGCCACCGCTATGAAGTGAATAACGTCTTACTTCCACAAATTGAAAAGGCGGGATTGAAGGTAACCGGTTTATCTGCGGATAAAAAACTAGTGGAAATCATTGAAGTGCCAAATCACCCTTGGTTTGTGGCGTGCCAGTTCCATCCGGAATTTACCTCCACGCCACGTGATGGACACCCGTTATTTGCCGGTTTTGTTAAAGCAGCTTACGAAAATCACAAAAAATCAGCTTAACTTTTGACTATAAAACGATAAAAAGTGCGGTTAAAAATTTAACCGCACTTTTTGTTTTATTAAGAACCATGGGAACGACATTCAGCCAGGGGACAATCTTTTTCGCTTATTGAAATTTATTCATATCATTGAGACTATTTTTTCTTATTAGTAAATTATATTTTAACTAAAGCGCTATTTATTCAGATTTTGTAAAGTATATAATGCTCGCCATCAGCAGAACGATAGGTTCTAACAATAAATTAAGGAGTTTGATATGAAAAAAGTAGCAAATGTATTTACTGCACCGGAAAAACACTGGGTAGGTAATGGTTTCCATGTGGCGTCAATGTTTAGTTATAACGATAAAGATAAAAATCTTGATCCGTTTCTTTTAATGGATTATAACCCACCAAAATTCTTCCAAGGCGGTCGTCGTGATAATTCAGAATTTGATTTACGTGGTGTGGAAGAGCATCCACATCGTGGTTTTGAAACTGTGACGATTGCTTATCAAGGCGAAGTGTCTCATCGTGATTCTCATGGTGGAGGTGGAACAATCGGTACCGGCGATGTGCAATGGATGACGGCAGGCTCCGGTGTGATGCACGAAGAAATGCATTCGGAAAAATTTGCTAAAGAAGGCGGATTATTCGAAATGGTGCAGCTTTGGGTGAATCTACCGGCAAAAGATAAAATGACCACACCGAAATACCAAGCCATTAAATCGGCAGATATTCCGGTCGTGAAATTGCCTAACGATGCGGGGCAAGTACGTGTGATTGCCGGTGAGTTATTAGAAACAACGGGTTCTGCGAGCACCTTTAGCCCGATTAATATGTGGGATACCACGATGAATGCAAATGCGACACATACTTTTAGTGTGCCGGAAAGTCATAATGTGGTTATCCTTGTATTAGAGGGAACGATTCAAGTCGGCGGAGAGGCGGTTGCGCGCCGTGGCGAGTTAGTGACTTTCGAGCGTGGTGGTGCCGATGTACTTATTGAATCTAACAATGACGCTAAATTGTTAATTCTTACCGGTGAACCGCTTAATGAGCCGATTGTGGGCTACGGTCCATTTGTGATGAATACCCGCGAGCAAATTGTTGAAGCTTTTAACGATGTGCAAACCGGTAAATTCGGACGTTTAAACTAAAAAATGATAAGCCTCCGTGCTTAAATTTAAGGGTAAATTCCATTTAAGGATTTACCCTTTTATATTTTCTCTGCTATATGTCATATTGTTTTTTTTGGAAAATCTAATTGTGAATTAAAACTAAGCTTGTAGGTTTGTAAGTTGGTAAAATAATCAAAAAAGTGCGGTCATTTTGGGGGATATTTTATGCACAGTATTAAAGCCACAGATTCAGGATATTGGCTTCTCACACAAGGTTCCAATTTATACTTGATAAAGGGAGAATTACCTTACGGAACGGCTGTATCGCTTGGTTTTGAAAATTTAAAAGGTATGTTGATTGGTGAATGGGCAGGGCAGCCATTATGGCTTATTGAAGAACAACAGGATGATCAAAGAGAGTATTTTAGTTTAAGGGATTTGCTTTTTCTTCCGGAGGAAAAGTTTTATTTGTTAAGTCGTGGCGTGGAAATTAACCATTTTCTGAAAACCCATCAATTTTGTGGCAAGTGCGGTCGTTCCAACCGCCAAACAGAAGATGAAATTGCTATGCAGTGTACGAATTGCGGTTATCGTACTTACCCCGTCATTCATCCTTCCATTATTGTTGCGGTACGCCGTGGCACGCAAATTTTACTCGCCAATCATAAACGACATTATCAGCCCGGTGGTGGAATGTACACCACGCTTGCCGGTTTTGTTGAAGTAGGGGAAAGCTTTGAACAGGCTGTTCATCGGGAGGTATTTGAAGAAACGGGGATTCGGATTAAAAATATTCGTTATTTCGGTAGTCAACCTTGGGCGTTTCCGAATTCACAAATGGTCGGTTTTTTAGCTGATTATGAGAGTGGTGAGATTTCTTTACAGGAAACGGAAATTCATGATGCACAATGGTTTTCTTATCATCAGCCCTTGCCAGAATTACCTCCAACAGGTACTATCGCACGAAAATTAATTCATGCTACGCTTGAGCTTTGTAAAGTGGCAGATAACAAAAAGGAAACCTAAATGTCAGTATTAAAAAATGATCGCTATTTAAAAGCCTTATTACGCCAACCCGTGGATTACACACCGGTATGGATGATGCGCCAGGCAGGGCGTTATTTGCCGGAATATAAAGCGACACGTGCGCAAGCCGGGGATTTTATGTCCCTTTGTCGCAATGCGGATTTAGCTTGTGAAGTAACCTTACAACCTCTCCGCCGTTATGATCTTGATGCGGCGATTTTATTTTCCGATATTTTAACTATCCCCGATGCGATGGGGTTAGGCTTGAGTTTTGGTGTCGGCGAAGGCCCTAAATTTGCCAGACCAATTGAAAGCAAAAGTACGGTTGAAAATCTTCCGATTCCTGATCCGGAACAAGAGCTGCAATATGTAATGAACGCAGTACGCACCATTCGTCGTGAACTAAAGGGCGAAGTGCCGCTTATCGGCTTTTCCGGTAGCCCGTGGACGCTCGCCACTTATATGGTGGAAGGTGGCAGCAGTAAAACCTTCAGTAAAATTAAAAAAATGATGTATGCAGAGCCGCAAACGTTACATTTATTATTAGATAAATTGGCAAATGCCGTCATTCTTTACCTGAATGCCCAAATCAAAGCCGGTGCACAATCTGTGATGGTGTTTGACACTTGGGGCGGGGTATTGGGGCATCGTGAATATTTGGATTTTTCTCTTCAATACATGCACAAAATTGTTGATGGTTTGATTCGTGAAAATGAAGGGCGTACTGTGCCGATCACCCTTTTTACTAAAGGTGGTGGGCTATGGCTTGAAGCTATTGCCAACACCGGCTGTGATGCAATCGGCTTGGACTGGACGGTCAATTTAGCGGAGGCAAAAGCACGTGTCGGACACAAAGTTGCGTTACAAGGCAACATGGATCCAAGTGTGCTTTACGCGCCGGCAGAACGCATTGAACAAGAAGTGCGGTCAATTTTAGCGGATTTTGGCGAGGGTAGCGGACACGTGTTCAATTTGGGGCACGGTATTCACCAAAATGTGCCGGAAAATGCACCGAAAGTGTTCGTTGATGCGATTCACGAATATTCTAAAACTTATCATAAATAAAGAAATAAGATGCGAAATCCTATTCATAAACGTTTGGAAAACCTTGAAAGCTGGCAACATTTAACTTTTATGGCGGCATTGTGCGAGCGTATGATGCCGAATTTTAAATTGTTCTGCCAAATGAATAATATGGAAGCTGAGGGCAAACTCTACCAAAATATTATCAACCTTGTGTGGGAGTATTTAACAATAAAAGATTGCAAAATTAATTTTGAGAACCAGTTGGAAAAATTGGAAGACATTATTCCTGATGTGAATAATTATGATAATTTTGGTGTGGTACCTGCACTTGATGCCAGTGAAGCATTAGCTGAGATTTTGCACGGAATTATTGCAGGAGAAACCCTAGAAAGAGCGGTCAAAATCAGCCACATTTCTTTGGGGACGATTACGGCGTTATTGGAAACGGAAAACAGTCGTCATTTTTCTGAAAGTGAGCTCAAAGAATGCGAGGATATTCAAGCTGAATTGGATGTGCAGTGGCAAATTTATCGTTTGTTAAAAGAATGTGAAAAACGGGATGTTGCACTGATTTTGGATATAAAAAACGAAATTAGAACTGAGGGAATATCCAATATTGGTATAAAATTTAACCAATAACGTGAGATTTATCACAATTTTAAAAAATCTTACTTTTATTTCATTGAAAGTTAGATTATGCTTTATGAAGCCGTTGTTGCCTAGGCTGAATGCTTGGTGGCGCGCTTTATTAAAGAAACAAATTAAATTTAACGAAAGGTAAAGTCTATGAACAAAACAGATTTAATTGATGCAATTGCAAGTGCTGCAGAGCTAAATAAAAAACAAGCTAAAGCAGCATTGGAAGCAACTTTAGAAGCAATCGCTGCAAGCCTTAAAAAAGGTGAGCCGGTACAATTAATTGGTTTCGGTACATTTAAAGTGAACCAACGTGCAGCGCGTACTGGTCGTAATCCACAAACCGGTGCAGAAATTAAAATTGCTGCATCTAAAGTACCAGCATTTGTATCCGGTAAAGCATTAAAAGACGCAATCAAATAATTGGTGCATAAATTGCTATAAAGGACCCTGCCTTGAGCAGGGTTTTTTGTTGGCTAAAATTTCTTTACAAAAGCAATGCACTGCTATAATCTTTCGAATCGAAATTTATTCCGTCATATTTTAAGAGCCATTAATGAAACGAACCTTTCAGCCACGCAATACACAACAGCGACGACACGTAATTATGCAGTATTTGCAACAACAAGGTGAAGTGAGTGTAGAGCAGCTAGTTCAACGACTTGATACATCAGAAGTAACTATCCGTAAGGATTTAAGCGCATTAGAAAGTAGCGGTTTTTTATTGCGTAAATATGGTGGCGCGATCCTAATGCCAAAAGAGATTATTGATGAAAACGAAAATGAGGAACTTTCGAAACGAAAGCTGGTCATAGCTAAGGCTGCGGCAGAATGTATTCGTGATCACAATCGTATTATTGTGGATAGCGGTAGCACCACAGCGGCATTGATTAAGCAGCTTAATCGCAAACAAGGCTTGATTGTGATGACAAATTCTCTTTCAGTGGCAACGGAGCTTCGGGCTTTGGAGAATGAACCGACTTTATTAATGACGGGCGGCACATGGGATATACGCTCTGAATCTTTCCAAGGCAAAATAGCAGAACAGGTATTGCGATCTTATGATTTCGATCAGCTCTTTATTGGTGCAGACGGTGTTGATTTAGAGCGGGGAACAACGACATTTAATGAGTTAGTTGGTTTGAGCCAAGTTATGGCGGAAGTTTCTCGTGAAGTGATTGTGATGGTGGAATCCCAAAAAATTGGCAGAAAAATGCCTAATTTAGAGTTAACTTGGCAGCAAATAAATGTGTTGATTACGGATAGCGGGCTGTCAGAACAAGATAAACAAGCGATTTTGGCACAAGGTGTGGACGTGATCTGCGTATAAAGTGCGGTCAAAATTATCATTATTTTTCAAATTAGTTAGTAAATAGGGAAAACTTATGTGTGGTATTGTAGGTGCAGTTGCGCAACGTGATGTAGCAGAAATTTTAATCAATGGATTACACCGTTTAGAGTATCGTGGCTATGATTCAGCCGGAGTGGCGGTGGTCAATGCGCAGCATGAATTACAACGTGTTCGTTGTTTGGGTAAGGTTAAGGCATTGGATGAAGCCGTTGCGGTGAAACCGTTAATTGGCGGAACGGGTATTGCGCATACGCGTTGGGCTACTCATGGTGAACCTTCGGAAGCGAATGCTCACCCTCACGTTTCCGGCAATTTTGCAGTGGTGCATAATGGTATTATCGAAAATCATGAAGAATTGCGTGAATTATTAAAATCCCGTGGTTATGTGTTTCTTTCACAAACTGATACTGAAGTTATCGCTCATCTAGTGGAATGGGAAATGCGTAGCACGGATTCCTTACTTGTCGCAGTGCAAAACGTAGTGAAACAACTTACCGGCGCTTATGGTATGGTGGTGCTAGATCGCAATCATCCAGAACATTTGGTGGCAGCCCGTTCCGGTAGTCCATTAGTGATTGGTTTAGGGATTGGTGAAAATTTCTTGGCATCAGATCAGTTAGCATTGTTGAGTGTGACCCGTCGTTTTATTTTCTTGGAAGAGGGGGATATTGCGGAAATCACACGTCGCACCGTGGATATTTATGATGCGCAAGGAAATAAAGTTGAGCGTGAAGTGCATGAATCCAACCTTGAAAATGATGCGGCGGAGAAAGGCAAATTCCGCCACTTTATGCAAAAAGAAATTTTTGAACAACCGACCGCACTTATCAATACGATGGAAGGTCGTATTAATCATAATAACGTGATAGTGGAATCTATTGGCAATGGGGCGAAAGACATTTTGGAGAAAGTACAGCATATTCAAATTGTCGCCTGTGGTACATCTTACAATGCCGGTATGGTCGCACGTTATTGGTTTGAGGCTCTTGCGGGTGTAAGCTGTGATGTAGAAATCGCCTCTGAGTTCCGTTATCGCAAATTTGTCACTCGCCCAAACAGCTTATTACTCACGCTTTCTCAATCCGGTGAAACGGCTGACACTTTAGCCGCCCTTCGTTTAGCGAAAGAAAAAGGCTATATGGCGGCAATGACGATTTGTAACGTCGCTGGATCTTCTCTTGTGCGTGAATCTGATCTTGCGTTTATGACTCGTGCAGGGGTGGAAATTGGCGTAGCTTCAACAAAAGCTTTTACTACCCAATTAGCCGCAATGCTCATGTTAGTGACTGCAATCGGTAAACTTAATGGTAATATTTCCGATGAAAAAGAGAAAGAAATTGTGAAAGCATTGCATTCTCTCCCGGCAGATATTGAAAAAAGTTTAACTTTTGATAAAGATATTGAGCTTCTTGCAGAAGATTTTGCTGAAAAAAATCACGCTCTGTTCTTAGGTCGTGGCGAATATTATCCGATTGCCGTGGAAGCTTCTTTGAAATTAAAAGAAATTTCTTATATTCATGCAGAAGCCTATGCTGCGGGTGAACTAAAACATGGTCCGTTAGCATTAATTGATGCAGATATGCCGGTGATCGTGGTGGCTCCAACCAATGATTTATTAGAAAAAGTGAAATCAAATATTGAAGAAGTACGCGCTCGTGGTGGTCAATTATACGTCTTTGCGGATAAAGAGGCCGGTTTTAGTGAAACGAAAGGTATGAAAATTATCACTATGCCAAAAGTGAATGAAATCATTGCTCCGATTTTTTATACCGTGCCGATGCAATTATTGGCATATCACGTGGCTTTAATCAAAGGTACGGATGTGGATCAACCGCGTAATCTTGCAAAAGCGGTAACCGTTGAATAAATTGCGGTTGATTTAATCATTGTTTTAAAAGCACGAAATATAATTTTCGTGCTTTTTTATTTGCTTAACATAACAAGATTCTTTAAACTACGTCCCGATTTTGAGCGTGGATAGTTTCGCCGTTCATTACATAACCTTTCTCCACTTTAAACACTACCTGTGAGTAGTAAAAGGACATCAACATGACAACTAAAGTCAATCAATATGGCTGGAAAGCCCTTATTGGCTCTGCCGTCGGCTATGCAATGGACGGTTTCGATTTACTTATTCTTGGTTTTATGCTCAGCGCTATTTCTGCTGATCTTAATCTTACACCGGCTCAGTCAGGATCACTTGTCACTTGGACATTGATCGGTGCTGTATTCGGCGGTATTGTGTTTGGTGCATTAAGCGATAAATATGGTCGTGTACGTGTTCTGACGTGGACGATTGTATTATTTGCTGTTTTCACCGGTTTGTGCGCCCTTGCCCAAGGTTACTGGGATTTATTAATTTATCGCACGATTGCCGGTATTGGTTTAGGCGGTGAGTTTGGTATCGGTATGGCGCTTGCTATTGAGGCTTGGCCTGCACGTCATCGTGCCAGAGCTGCCTCTTATGTGGCTTTAGGCTGGCAAGTGGGCGTGTTAGGTGCAGCATTATTAACGCCGGCATTGCTACCCTATATCGGTTGGCGTGGTATGTTTATTCTCGGCATTTTTCCGGCACTTGTGGCATGGTATTTGCGGGTCCGTTTGCACGAACCTGAAATTTTTACTCAAAAACAGACCGCACTTTCAGCACAAAAAACATCAAAATTGGAATCTTTTAAGCTTTTAGTGAAAGATAAAGCGACGGCGAAAGTAAGTTTAGGGGTCGTTGTGCTGACATCCGTGCAAAATTTTGGTTACTACGGGATTATGATTTGGATGCCAAATTTTCTCTCAAAACAACTCGGCTTTAGTTTAACGAAATCGGGTATCTGGACGGCTGTCACCGTGTGTGGAATGATGTTGGGTATTTGGATTTTTGGTCGTCTTGCCGATAAAATAGGACGCAAACCGAGTTTCTTATTATTCCAGCTTGGTGCAGTAGTCAGCATTGTGGCTTATTCACAACTCACTGACCCAACGATAATGTTGATTGCCGGTGCGTTCTTAGGCATGTTTGTAAACGGTATGATGGGCGGTTATGGCGCGTTAATGGCAGAAGCTTATCCTACAGAAGCACGTGCGACAGCACAGAATGTGTTGTTTAACTTAGGACGTGCGGTAGGTGGTTTTGGACCGGTTGTCGTGGGGGCGATTGTTTCAGCTTACTCATTCAGTCTTGCCATTGCATTCTTGGCAATTATTTATGTAATTGATATGGTTGCCACGATTTTCCTTGTTCCGGAACTAAAAGGCAAAGCGTTACAATAAAGTGCGGTTGATTTTAGGTTTATTTTTAAATCCGTCTTATTACAAGGCGGATTTCTTATTTAAAATCCTGTGCGTTTTTATGCTAAACTAGCACGAGTTTTTTCATAAAGGTAGTCTTGTGCAAATTACTCGTTCTGTTTCTTTACGTATTGCGAAATATCTTTTTCTTATCATTATTGTCGCAGGCGTGATCAGTTCTTTAAGCTTGGCAATTATGACAAGTAATAAATCCGATGCGGAAGCAATTAACGTTTCCGGTTCACTGCGTATGCAAAGTTACCGTTTGCTGTACTTGATGGAAAAACAACCGGAAACCGTTGAGAAAAACCTGCGTTTTTATGAAAAAAGCCTCCACGCTCCAAGTTTGGTGGATATTCAACATCAGCTTTTTACACCGGACGTAGTGAAACAATCCTATCAAACTATCCTTGAACGTTGGGTAGAAATGGAAACTTTTGCCCGTCAAAATAATATTCACCAATATAGCCAAAATCTGACGGATTATGTGAGTGAAGTGGATTATTTTGTTTTTGAACTGCAACGTTTTAGCGAACAAAAATGGTTTTTTGCCTTATCTGTATTGTGTTTTTCTATGTTACTGATTGTGGGAATGGTGTCTTATGTAATTTGGTTTACTCAGCGTGAAGTGGTCAAACCGCTCAAATTACTGACACGTGCCAGCATACAAGTACAAATGCGCCAGTTTAACCATATCCCATTGGATACGAGAAATGATAATGAGCTTGGTACGCTGGCGCGTGTGTTTACTCAAATGTCCACGGAATTAGGTAAATTGTATTCACGTTTGGAAGATGCGGTGAATGAAAAAACTCAAAAATTACGTCAAACCAACCGCTCTTTATCGACTCTTTACCAAAGCTCACAATTACTTACGGTGAATGCAATTAATGATAAAATTCTTAACCAAGTATTACATCAAATTTTGCTCAGCGAGCATTTGAGCTATATTGAATTGGAAGTGTTAGGATCTGAACATTGGGATATTGTATTAGGAGAGAAGAAAACTCATCAGGGCTTAGAAACACAAGAGTTGAAAGTGGAAGATGAGACGCTAGGCGTACTTTCATGGCAAGCCGGCCTGCCTTGTCCCGATCCTAGAATGATGCAAAATTTGGCGCAAATGTTAGCACGGGCTTTGTATTTCCACAAAAATCAACGTCAGCAAGAGCAGCTTTTATTAATGGAAGAGCGTTCAATTATTGCTCGGGAGTTACATGATTCATTGGCTCAAGTGCTATCTTTTTTACAGATCCAGCTTGCTTTGTTGAAACATAATTTGAAGAAGAATAATGAATCGGCTCAACAGGAAAGTTTTGCCATTATTGCTAGTTTTGAACAAGCTCTTTCTAGCGGTTATGTACAGTTGCGTGAGTTGCTCGCTACCTTCCGTCTAACGGTACAAGAAGCTAATTTACAACTCGCATTGGAACAAGTTGTTGCTTCTTTGCGTGCGCAAACCAATATGCAATTGAGCGTAAATAGCCAGCTTCCATCACAAAGTTTGAATCCTCAACAACTTGTCCATTTACTGCAAGTCGTACGTGAGGCCACTTTAAATGCAATTAAACATTCAAAAGGAACAAGGGTTGGTATTACTGCTCATACTAACGCAGAAGGGGAGTACGAAATTCTCATTCAGGATAATGGAGTGGGCATTCCAACTCTGGATGAACCTGAAGGTCATTATGGATTGAATATTATGGCGGAACGTTGTAGTCAGCTCAATGCCGAATTAACTATTAGTCGTCGTGAACAGGGCGGTACGCAGGTTAAAATCACGTTGCCGCAAAAATTATTTTAAGGAAAAACAATGAAAAGTTTACAACCTTTTCACACTTTTCATATCTCTGCGAATGCGCGTGAGATTATAGAAGTACAAAGTCTTGAACAACTGAAACAGGCTTGGTCTAAAGCAAAGGCTCAGAATCTCCCTGCGCTCTTACTCGGGCAAGGTAGCAATATGCTTTTTGTCGAAGATTTTGATGGAGTAGTCATTATCAATCGATTGCAAGGTATTACTCATGAGCAAGATGAGCGTTTTCATTATCTCCATGTCAATGCCGGTGAGAATTGGCATAATTTGGTGAAATACACGCTTGAACAAGGCATTGGGGGACTAGAAAATCTTGCTTTGATTCCGGGGTGTGCCGGGTCGGCGCCGATTCAAAATATCGGTGCTTACGGGGTCGAATTTAAAGATGTCTGCCATTATGTCGATGTGTTGGATTTGGTAACAAACAAGCAATTTCGATTAAGTGCAGAAGAATGCGAGTTTGGTTATCGGGAAAGTATTTTTAAGCACCGTTATCGGAATGATCACGTGATTACGGCAGTAGGGTTAAAACTGCCAAAAAATTGGCAACCTGTATTGGAATATGGCACGCTTGCGAATTTTAGTAGAGAAAGTGTAACAGCGAAAGAGGTATTTGATGAGGTTTGCTATATTCGCCAAAGTAAATTACCGAACCCAGATGAATTTGGCAATGCGGGAAGCTTTTTTAAAAACCCGGTAGTGAGCGCAGAGCAGTTTGTCGAACTACAAAAACTCAATGAAAATCTACCGCACTTTCCACAGCCTGATGGGCGTGTAAAACTGGCTGCCGGTTGGTTGATCGATCAATGTAATCTTAAAGGCTTTAAAATTGGTGGAGCATCGGTACATAAAAAACAAGCATTAGTATTGATTAATGAGGGTAATGCGACAGGGCAAGATGTGGTGAAGCTCGCGCATCATATCCGTCAAATGGTGGCGGAAAAATTTGCTGTCTATCTCCAACCTGAAGTCCGTTTTATTGGCTCAAAGGGTGAGATCGATAGCGAGAAGGCGATTGCTTAATTTTTTAGTGCATAAGTGGTAAAATTTACCGGTGTATTAGCTGGATAAACAAAGATTCCTATCAATAAAGGAAAATAAAATGAATTTTAACGATATTTTAGATACGCTTCCATCTGCTGAGCATTTAACGGGATTAAATGTAAAGCAAAACAATGAGATTATCCATAATATTCCTGCGGTTGTGGGAAAATTAGGATCGTTGCGCCTTTATAATGCGCTAGCGGAAAAATTTAATGGGAAATTAGACCGCACTTCTGCGCAGCAGGGGATAGAGTGGTTTGCGGAACATGTGGAAGATGCAAAGAGAAATCAGGGTAAACACCCGAATATTGATCTACTTTTCAAAGTAATTGATGAAGATTTAATTTTAGAACTTGAAGTGTTAAAAAATAACTAAATATATTGAACTTTTAATCGGTAAAACCTGTCTTAAAGAGCAAATTAGTTCAATAAAACCTTTTATTGTGCTATAACGAAAGTCATTAATTGGCAATGTCCAATAAAGAAGGAAAAAGATGGATAAAGAAACACAAATGATGTTAGTTCCTCAAGGTAGTATTGAAGGTTATATTCGTGCGGCAAATGAATATCCAATGTTGACCGCAGAGGAAGAGAAGGAACTAGCGGAACGTTTATATTACAACGGTGATATTGAAGCGGCAAAAAAATTGGTATTGTCCCATCTTCGTTTTGTCATTCATGTGGCACGGGGATATTCCGGTTATGGATTGCCGCAAGCCGATTTGATCCAAGAGGGTAATATCGGCTTAATGAAAGCCGTCAAACGTTTTAATCCAGAAGTAGGCGTGCGCTTGGTTTCTTTTGCGGTGCATTGGATTAAAGCTGAGATTCACGAATATGTATTGCGAAACTGGCGTATTGTGAAAGTGGCAACCACAAAAGCACAACGTAAGTTATTTTTCAATTTACGCAAGACGAAACAACGCTTAGGTTGGTTCAATGAAAATGAAGTCGATATGGTTGCAAGTGAGCTGGGCGTATCGAAAGAAGATGTACTTGAAATGGAATCCCGTATGACAGGGGCTGATGTGGCCTTTGATTTGCCGAATGATGACAGTGAAACAGAAACTTATTCACCATCACTTTATTTGGAAGATAAAAGTTCTAATTTTGCCGCTGAACTTGAAAATGAGAATTTTGAAAACCAAGCAGTAGAGCAGTTAAGTGTCGCATTGAAAAATCTTGATGCCCGTAGCCAAGATATTATTAAAACCCGTTGGTTAGATGATGATAAAGCAACGCTACATGATTTGGCTGCAAAATATAATGTTTCTGCAGAACGAATTCGTCAACTTGAGGCTAATGCCCTTAAAAAATTAAAAAGTGCGGTGAATTTTTAGCGACTTTTGAAAAAAGAAAACCTGCCATTTGGCAGGTTTTTTAATTTTTCTTTAATTTCGACCATACTTTATCTTCTTGTCCGCGCCATAGACGCTGAATGTTGTCATGATGGCGGTAAATCAATAAACAGCTTACCAATGCCACGGGGAAAGTAAATTCAGGTTTGAACCACCACACATAAAAGGGCGCGAGTAGTGCAGTGATGACAGCACTTAAAGAAGAATAACCACTCGCTAAAAAAACGATAAACCAAGTACCGAAAATAGATCCCGCGACAGCCCATGCTATTGGTGCAATGGCACCGAATGCGGTAGCAACTCCTTTTCCACCTTTAAATCGAAAAAAGACAGGGAAAATATGCCCTAAACAAGCCCCTAATGCCACCATGCCCAATTCAAATTGGGTTAATCCTAGATAATAACCCGCCCACACAGGTAACATACCTTTTAGAATATCAAAAATGAGGACAGCAAGCGCAGTCCAGCGTCCACCAATGCGGAATACATTCGTTGCGCCGGGATTATGAGAGCCATATTGGCGGGGATCAGGCAAGCCTGCTATTCTACAAATTAAGATTGCACTGGAAATCGACCCTAGGAGATAGGCAAAAATCATGTAAATAATAGCGAATAGGCTCATTTAATCCCCCAGAATGACAAAATTTCCTCGCTATTTTACCTAAACTTGCTAGCATACGCCTACTATAATTTTAGGAGAATCTGATATGGATCGTATTTTTATTGAAGAATTAACGGTATTTGCTCAAATCGGTGTTTATGATTGGGAGCAACAAATTAAACAAAAGCTGGTGTTTGATATTGAAATGGCGTGGGATTGTCGAAAAGCAGCAGAAACCGATGACGTACAGTATTGCCTTAATTATGCGGAAGTCAGCCAGTTTGTTTTAGATTATGTACAAGCAAAGCCCTTTTTACTTGTTGAGCGTGTGGCTTATGAAGTGGCTGAACAGTTACAAAAACGTTTTTCTATTCCGTGGCTTCGTTTGAAACTAAGTAAGCCTAAAGCGGTGGCTCAGGCTCAGAATGTAGGGATTGTTATTGAGCGTAGTACTTTATCGGTAGAGATAAAATAAATAAAAAATACAAAATTTTTTACCGCACTTAGCAATAAAAAAACCCGACCGAAGTCGGGTTTTTTTGTTTACGGATAAATTATTCCGCAACAATAACGATGTTTAATGATGCAAACACTTCGCTGTGAAGTTGGAAACGAACATCATGATCACCAAGAGTACGAATTGGACCGTTTGGTAAACGAACTTCGCTTTTCGCCACTTCAACACCGGCAGCGGTCACTGCTTCAGCTACATCACGGGTAGTGATAGAACCGAACAAACGACCTTCATCACCGGCTTTAGAAGTGATAGTCACTTTTTCTAACGCTTCTAAACGCTCTGCACGGTCGATTGCAGCTGCTAATGATTTAGCCGCTTTTTCTTCTAATTCGGCACGACGTGCTTCAAAGTGTTCGATGTTTGCTTTAGTTGCCATTACCGCTTTACCTTGTGGGATTAAGAAGTTACGGGCAAAACCTGATTTAACATCTACTTGGTCACCTACATTACCTAGGTGAGCAATTTTATCTAAAAGAATAACTTGCATTTAACCTTCTCCTTCTTAGTGATGATGTGCATCAGAGTAAGGCAATAACGCTAAATAACGCGCGCGTTTAATTGCACGGGCTAATTGACGTTGGTACTTCGCACGAGTACCGGTAATACGGCTTGGTACAATTTTGCCGCTTTCAGAAATGTAGTTCTTTAATGTAGCGATATCTTTGTAATCGATTTCTACAACATTTTCCGCTGTAAAACGGCAGAACTTACGACGACGGAAATAACGTGCCATTTGGCTGTCTCCTAATCTATAAATTCGATTTGCTCGGCATGTAAAACTAATTGGTTTAAACCGTTTGCAGTTCTATGTGAGGTGATGAAACCCACAACCAACAGCTGATTGCCGACCGTAATGCTTTGAGTTTTTTCTACTAATCGATTGCCACTAATTTGAATGGGCATTTTTAACCACGCTTGACGAGGTAAACCGCTTTCAACCTGTTCGGAACGATGTTCCAACCAAAACCGGCAATGCTCAATGCCATTAGGGCTTTTATGTCGCTTTGGGAGTTGGCACACAGTGCCGGTCAACGAAAAGCGATTATCAATGTTTGAATTACTCTTCAGCATCCTCAAAATCGTTGTTTTCAACTTCAGCTAAAGCTTTACGATCATCTTTTGCTTTAACCATTGGGGACGCTTCTGTTACGGCGTGCTTAGTATGAATAACAAGACTGCGTAATACAGCATCGTTATAACGGAAAGTCGTTTCTAGCTCGTCGATGACTTGTTGAGGCGCTTCTACATTCATAAGCACATAATGTGCTTTGTGTAATTTGTTGATTGGGTATGCTAATTGACGGCGACCCCAATCTTCTAGGCGATGAACCTGACCACCGGCTTCTTTAACAGAACCTGTGTAACGTTCAATCATACCTGGTACTTGCTCGCTTTGGTCCGGATGAACCATAAACACGATTTCGTAGTGACGCATTACTGCTCCTTACGGGTTAATCAGCCTTTGACGTAGATTAGTCACCAATCTGCAAAGGCAAGGAACGAAAAATTGAATGTGACTAAGGGTTGCGGATTATATCGAAATTTTTGTTTTTTGCAACTGATTTGCAGTTTTTTTAGGCAATAAAAAAACCGATAATTTATATCGGCTTTCTCTTTTGTCTAAAATTATCGACTACGGAAAACAATACGACCTTTACTGAGATCATAAGGAGTCATTTCTACCGTCACTTTATCACCGGTTAAAATACGAATATAGTTTTTACGCATTTTACCGGAAATGTGAGCAGTCACCACATGACCGTTTTCTAATTCTACCCGAAACATGGTATTCGGTAAGGTTTCTAAAATGGTACCTTGCATTTCGATACTATCTTCTTTTGCCATTGTATCCTCTAAAAAATAACTAATTTTTAACCGCACTTTCTGCGGAAATCTAAGAAAAACGGGCGGATTATAGCCGTTTTTGCGTTGAGGTGAAAGGGAAAATCAAATTGTGTTGAAAAAATAATCTTTTTGCATAGAGTTGGATTCAATAGTTCAATGATTTACAAACCCAAATCACGCTCTATAATAACCGCAATTTGATAAAAGATAGAAGACTATGAATTCCAAAAAACACTTAGGGCATACCGCCCGTAAACGTTTCGGGCAAAACTTTTTGTACGATAATAATGTCATTCAGGATATTGTTGCGGCGATTTATCCGCAAAAGGATCAATTTTTGTTGGAGATCGGTCCTGGACTTGGCGCATTAACCGAGCCGGTCGCCGAGCAAATCGATCATTTAACCGTAGTAGAGTTGGATCGTGATCTAGCGGAACGTCTGCGCCACCACCCGTTTCTACACCATAAAATTACTGTGATCGAAAATGATGCGATGCAATTTGATTTTGGCGAACTTTATCGTCAAGAAAATTTAGCCGAGGCAGGGCGGAAATTACGTATCTTTGGAAACTTACCCTACAACATTTCTACGCCTTTGATGTTCCACCTTTTTAAATATCATCACATTATTCAAGACATGCACTTTATGTTGCAAAAAGAGGTGGTAAAACGTTTATGTGCTGCACCGAATAGCAAGGCTTACGGGCGTTTAACCATTATGGCACAGTATTTTTGTCAAGTGATGCCGGTATTGGAAGTGCCGCCAACCGCCTTTAAACCCGCCCCGAAAGTGGATTCCGCTGTCGTGCGTTTAATTCCTCATAAGGTATTGCCACATCCGGTGAACGATTTATATTGGCTAAATCGTGTGTGTTCTCAAGCATTCAATCAACGCCGCAAAACCTTGCGCAATGCGTTATCCACCTTATTTTTGCCAGAAAATTTGACCGCACTTGGGATTGATTTAAATGCTCGTGCGGAAAATCTTTCTATTGCTGATTATGCTCGATTAGCGAATTGGTTGGCGGATAATCCACCGGAAGAAACAAATAAGCCGGAAATTATTGATAGGGATGATTAATTAAAGAGCGGTTAAAAATGGCGACATATTTTATAGGCGATCTGCACGGCTGTTATGATGAATTGCAACTTTTGCTGGAAAAAGTGGCGTTTGAACCTACGCAGGATAAATTATATCTTGTAGGAGATTTAGTCGCGCGGGGAGATAAATCACTGGAATGTTTGCGTTTTGTGAAATCCTTGGGTAATGCCGCACAAACAGTGTTGGGTAATCATGATTTACATCTAATTTCCACCGCACTTGGCATTAAAAAAGTGAAATCAAAGGATCGGCTAACGGCGCTCTTTCAATCATCGGATTTTGATGAATTAATTGACTGGCTACGCCACCAACCTTTACTTATACACAATGAAAAACAACATTTTGTTATGTGCCATGCTGGTATCTCACCTGATTGGGATCTGGTTACGGCGAAAACCTGTGCGAAGGAAGTGGAAAGTGTATTAAGACAAGGCAATATTTGTTATTTACTGGAAAATATGTATGCGGAACAACCGGATCGTTGGTCGCCCGATTTACAAGGTATTGAACGTTTACGTTACATCATTAATGTGTTTACCCGTATGCGTTTTTGCTATTGGGATCATAGACTTGATTTTGCCTGTAAATCGCCACTGAAAGAGGCACCGCCGGAGCTAACGCCTTGGTTTAACTTGAATAATCCTATTTATCAAGACATTCCGATTATTTTCGGGCATTGGGCAAGTTTAGTGGACGAACCAACACCAAACGGTATTTATGCGTTGGATACAGGCTGTGTGTGGAACAATAGAATGACGATGTTACGCTGGGAAGACAAACAATGCTTTACACAAAGTGCGGTTAAAAACTACCATATTTTTTAAGGAGCAATAAATGCTTTCTCTCACCGCTGAATCGTGCGAGCTTTTTGATATTCCTTTTTATCAATTTGCACAAATGAAAAAATTCTGTCCGCAAGACATCCCCTCAATTAAAGCTAATTACAAACGCCATTGGGATAATTGGAAAGCCATTATTCAAGAAGTGGCGAAACAACTTGGCACGCCTTTTGCGAAACCGCATATCGAAAGTTGGACAAATGGTTGGCAGGTCAGAGCGCATTTTTTTGCCTATTTTAAATATGAATTCAATCAATATTCGGCAGCGATTTTTTCGGTTTTGTTAAATCGTCGCCGTTTATCGGTGAGTTTAGACTGGCATTGCTACCGTGCGGATCGTTCGCAAATTAACTTGCAACAATATAATCAATGGCTGGATGAGTTTGATTTTAACGCTTTTTCCCATTGGGATATATGGCATGGCGATGAAAGTGAGTACAACGATTTTCGTCAGGTTAATCAACTGGAAACAAAAGATTTATTGCTCCATTCCGATCAAGATTTTTGGTGTATTGGTCACAATATTGAAAAAAACGCATTGCAAAATACAGATACTGTGAGTTTTATTGTGAATACCATTCGGGGATTACAACCTCTTTATGAACGTTGCCATCAGTAAGTGCGGTCATTTTCGTGAAAGTTTTTCTTATCATTTATTTAGTTATGTTATCATTACAAAAATTTAACATTTTTAACAATATTTTATAGGAGAGCAATATGAAAAACGTCGTGGTCGTTGGCGGTGGTGCCGGCGGTGTTGAACTGGCGACTTTTTTGGGGAATAAACTTGGTCGTAAGGGGAAAGCCAAAATAACGCTTGTGGATCGCAATGCTACCCACCTTTGGAAACCCTTATTACACGAAATTGCAACCGGCGTTATGGATGACGGGGTTGATTCTTTAAGCTACCGTGCGCATGGTAAAAATCACCATTTCAGCTTTGAACAAGGCTCGATTACCCGTATTAACCGTGAACAAAAATATGTGGAACTTGCACCTATTTATGGGCAAGAAGGAGATATGTTGGTGATTGCACGCCGAATTCCTTATGATTATTTAGTTTTGGCGATTGGCAGCAAATCCAATGATTTTAATACTAAGGGTGTGGCGGAGAACTGTATTTTCTTGGATAGTTCCGAGCAAGCATTGCGTTTCCAGCGAAAAGTTTTGGAACTCTTTTTGAAATTCTCTGAAAACCGTGTATTGGATGATATTGGCGAGGAAGAATTTAAGCAAAAATTGGTTGATGAACATAAAGTCAATATTGCTATTGTCGGTGGTGGGGCGACAGGGGTGGAATTAACTGCGGAACTTTATCATGCCACTGAAGATCTGTCCTCTTACGGCTATGGTAAAATTGATAATTCTTGTTTACAGGTAACCTTAGTTGAAGCCGGCTCCCGTTTATTACCGGCGTTACCGGAGGATTTGTCTGCTGCCGTTTTAGATGAATTAAAGGATATGGGGGCGAATGTCAAACTCAGCACAATGATCACCGAAGCGCAGCCTAATACTTTAATTACAAAAGACGGCGAGGAAATCAAAGCCGATTTAATTGTTTGGGCGGCAGGTGTGCGAACTTCAAAAGTAACCCACAATTTTGACGGTTTAGAGATTAATCGTACCAATCAACTAGTGGTAAAAGATACGCTACAAACCACGGTGGATGAGAGTATTTTTGCTATTGGAGACTGTGCGGCATTGACTCAGGCCAACGGCACGTTAGTTTCCCCACGTGCTCAAGCAGCACATCAAATGGCGAAGGCTTGTGCGAAAAATATTTTTGCCATCTTTGATAATAAACCGATGAAGGCGTTTAAATACAATGATAAAGGCACTTTAGTATCGCTTTCCAGTTTTACAGCGTTGGGGAGTTTAACGAATAAATTTGGTAAGAATCCATTAACCGTGCACGGTAAATTTGCCCAATTTGCTTATGTATCGCTTTATCGTATGCACCAACACGCATTGCATGGCTGTACTAAAATTGGATTAATTATTTTGGTGGATAAAATTAATCGTTATTTAAAACCGAGATTGAAATTGCATTAACCCAAAACAAAAGTGCGGTCAAAACTAACCGCACTTTTTTGTTACACGAAATTGTTGTTATGCTCGTAAGTGTAGAGTGTATTATACATCAACATTGCGACTGTCATTGGGCCTACGCCCCCGGGAACCGGTGTAATGTAGCTTGCCTTTTGGGCTGCGGCGTCAAATCCAACATCTCCTACTAGTTTGCCTTCAATTCGATTAATACCGACATCAATGACAACAGCCCCTTCTTTTACCCATTCACCCGGCACAAGGTTAGGTTTACCGACTGCGACAACCAAAATATCGGCTTGACGAACATGATTTTCCAGATCTTTTGTAAAACGGTGAGTAACTGTAACCGTTGCACCGGCAAGTAATAATTCTAAGGACATTGGGCGACCCACAATATTTGAGGCACCAACGATAACCGCATGTTTACCGTGTAAATCAACGCCGGTTGTTTCTAACAATTTCATTACGCCATAGGGTGTGCAGGCACGTAGGGTTGGGATACGCTGGCATAAACGCCCAACATTATAAGGATGAAAACCATCCACATCTTTTTTCGGATCAATACGTTCAATAATGGCTTCTGGATTGATTTGCTTTGGAAGAGGAAGCTGTACCAAAATACCATCAATGGTTTCATCGGTATTTAATTGGTCGATTAAGGCAAGCAAATCCTGTTCGGTTGTGGTTTCCGGTAAATCATAGGATTTAGAATTAATCCCGACTTCCTCACAACTACGACGTTTACTTTCCACATAAACTTGAGAGGCAGGATCTGAACCAACGAGAATAACGGCAAGTCCGGGAACGCGTTTATCTTCATTGCGATAGTGGGTAATTTTTTTTGAAATTTCGGATTTTATTTGCTTAGAAAGTCTGGTCCCCGAGATAATTTGTGCTGTCATTAAAAGTCCTTAATAATGGAAATGTAAACGTTTGCTATTTTATCCAACAATGGGAAATTTACAAAATCAAATATGCCGAATAGTGAAATTGAAATAATTTTGAGCAGTCAAATGCAAAAATAATAAAAATTGATTGACTGAACAAGAAACCTCTCTATAATTGAGCGCAATCGTCGGCGAGTAGCGCAGCTTGGTAGCGCAACTGGTTTGGGACCAGTGGGTCGTAGGTTCAAATCCTATCTCGCCGACCACTTCTTTTATATTTCCCTTGGAACTTCATAAAAAAAGATACAACCCTTAAATGCGCCCTTAGCTCAGCTGGATAGAGCAACGCCCTTCTAAGGCGTGGGTCAAAGGTTCGAATCCTTTAGGGCGTGCCATTAAAAGTCTTATTTTTCAAAAAGTTATATGTTACGCAACAAGTTTTAAATGTGTCTTAGGCTTTGGGTGTGTCGTAAATGTGCCGTGAAATTCTACTTTGTTTGCGTGTTCCAACAAATGCTCCGCATTCAAATGAGCATATTTCTTGACCATTTCGAGAGTTTCCCAACCGCCTAATTCTTTGAGCGTGAATAGCGGTGTACCTGCTTGAACGTGCCAGCTTGCCCAAGTATGCCGCAAATCGTGGAAATGGAAATCAACTAGAAAGCATTTTTTCGTTGCTAGAGTGAAAGACTTTCGGTTGATATCCGTTAGCGGATTACCGTTTCTACCGACAAACACATATTTGGAATGCCTGTTACGAATGGATTTAAGTAAGGCGATGGCTTCATCATTGAGTAATAATGAGCGAGCTTTTCCAGACTTAGCGACATCGTTAGTAACCAATGCTATTTTACGCACGAAGTCGATTTTATCCCACGTTAAAGTGAGGATCTCGGTACGCCTTGCTCCTGTCATTAAAGCAAATGAGCATATTGCTCGCATCCATTCTTGGCTAAGTTTGCCAATTAATTCTCGTGCTTGTTCTTTAGTTATCCAACGCACTCGGATTGGTGGTTCTTTTTTCTTAGGGATATAGGGCACTTTGTCTAGTATCCCTGCTTTATGTGCAAGATTCAAGATCAAAGAAATAGATTTGATATATTTGTTTTGGGTGGCATTAGCAAGAGGTTTTTTAGTATTCATATTCTTGGTGGGAATATGTTGTAAAATTTCCTGTGTTGTTAAAGAGCTTAATACTCGTCCTGAGAATTTGCTCCGCCAGTAGATGGCGTGCCGTTTTTTAGTTGCAGTATCTTTTTGACCTTCAGCAGAACGCACATAATGCAGTAATGCTTCTTCAAAAATATACTCTGGCGGAGCATCAAGTTTATCAATTTTCCACATTTCAGCTTTAAGCCTATCGTGATATTGTTGTGCTTCCTTTTTTATAGTCGTGCCAGTTGAGCGTCTAATTCTTTTACCGCTTGGGGTTGCAAGATCAACCCACCACGGGCCGTTTTCGTTTCTTTTGTAGATCGACATAGTTGTACCTCTTCGACCGACAAAGCTAATCTATCAGCATTATCAGATCGTTTTTTGAGTAGATCAAGATCGGACTTATGAATACGCCAAACACGAGAACCTGCCATTTTGAAAAATCCCCAATCATAAATATGGTTTCGAACGGTTCTTTCTTTAAGGTTTAAGTATTTAGCAACCTGTTTGATTGTTAGGGTTTCTTCCATACTCTCTCACTTACAAATACTTTGATTTCATCAGCCGTAATAATACTTTTTCAAACTTTCGTGCGTGTTGTGCTTCAAATCTCAACCACTTAAGGCGGATATGTTTAGGCTTCCAACGATTTGCTAACCACGGATTTTGATTTGCCATTTCAGCGAAAGCCCGTTTATAAGCTTTTTTCATTTGCCGGAAGTTCCACGATTTTTTATGACCCTTGAAACATAAAATTTCAGTTTCGTGAAATTTGATATTGTTCGCTTTGAGGTTTATCATTTTTAACCCTACCTAATATTTAATTTCTGTCTTAATTATTACGCCACAGATTTCACAGCATTGTGTGTATGTAACACCACTATGCCCAAATTCATCTTTTTTCGTGCAAGTGGCAATGTTTTTAAATTTATGGTGACAGGGGATTAATTTAATCTCTCCACACCGCTTACATTGGGTTTTGTTATCATCTAATTTGTAAAATTGATGACCTTTGATAAAGCAACGAAACAAATTTCCTCCACTACTTCAAAATATCTGGCACTTCAACAACTTTTAGCTGTTCCGGCATCATGTCTTTGTATTTAAGATAATATTGGACGATTTCTAATGCTTGTTCTTCTGTTACAGTTCTATGAGTTTCTTGGATCACCGTCCAAATATGTCTATATTGGCATTCAAGCACGACGTATCGTTTGTTATTTATAACTTGTAATTCTTGTCTAAACATCTTTAACTCCACGTAGCATTAGCCAAACTTTTACACGGTAAAAGAATTCATCTTCACTATCTCGTGCTTTTACCCATCTAGAGTAAATTTGATCTAAGTAGATCGTAAATAGTCCGGATATTATTACGCTGTCTATTAAATTCCAGTTCATAGTTTTAGCCTCAATAAAAAAACCTCGCTTTCACGAGGCTTGGGTTAAATAAATTTGCAGGCGTTCTCCAATCCATTTCATCACCGGTACTGCCATACTGTTTCCGATTGCTTTGTAGCGTGGACTATCAGGGCAATCATCTATCGGTTTGTTTCGGTATGGGATTTTCGTCCAGTTATCGGGAAAGCCTTGTAATCGTTCACATTCGACCGGGGTAAGTTTTCGTACAGTGACGTTATTTGCTACTGCGTGAACATCTGTGCTTGTCAGTGTGTAACTCACTCCGCTTTCATCAAAACCATTTCCATTACCGCCGTTGTTTGGCTTTCTGCCAATAGTATTTCCGGCAAGAGCAATACAAGGAATATTATTGCCACCTGTTCCCATTCTTGCAGTAAGAGTAGGCGTTATATCATTCTGAACCCTTGCTACATCTGACCGATGTGAAATATCAAACAACACATTCTCTTGTCCGTTATTTCTCCCCAAGCAATGTGCGGTCGTTTGGCTGATGATTGGGTCTTGCGTGCCGTGAACAATAAATGTTTCACTTCCACCCGATAAACATCCGCCCCACGCTTTTAGCGTTCCGCCTATATTTGATTGGCGATATGCCCCAAAGCTACTTTCAGCATAGGCGGTAATGTTTTGTGGCGTATTTCCGCCCGTCTCAATATTCCCTGACACGCCTTTTTGCTCAAGGAGTATTTGGGCGATACTTCGTCTTCCAGCACTTGCCACAACAAACACTCTTTTGCGGCGTTGGGCGAGTCCGAAGTATTGAGCATCGAGCGTTCGCCAGACGATAGTCCGTTTTGAATGCACATAACCTGAGTTTGTCCATTTTCGCCCTGTTGGTTGTAATGGCTGATATTCTTGAGCCAATCCAGCCAAAAAGTGTCCGAATGCGTTGTCCTTGGTGGATAGTACACCCGGCACGTTTTCCCACACGAGTATGCACGGGGCTTTTCCGTCATTAAATCTGACATAATCAATCGCCTCTAAAATATGGATCAAAGCAAGTGTTAAATTACCTCTATCATCATTCAAACTCTCTCGCTTGCCCGCAATAGAAAATGCTTGGCAAGGTGTGCCACCGACTAATACATCGGGAGCAGGGATTTCACGATTGAGGATTTTTTCGGGTAAGGCGGTCATATCGCCTAAATTGGGGATTTCGGGGAAATGATGTGCAAGCACTGCACAGGGAAAGGGTTCGATTTCAGAAAACCATAGTGGCCTGCCTAAACCTTTCCACGCCACACTTGCCGCTTCAATCCCCGAACAGATTGAGCCGTAGGTGAACATTGTTTCTCCATAAAACAAAACCGCTCACATTTCTGCAAGCGGTTGTAGATATTTAGGTTAAAACTGCGTTATTCTGTTATACCTTATAAAATAATTTATCTGCATGCTTTCTTATATGTTTTGCCCAAACGTTATAATCTTCATCACTACCAAATCGAAGTTTAACTTGGTATTCGTCAGTTTTATTAATATGGATCGATGTTGGTTTAGGTAATTCTTTATATTCAGATTTTGTAGGTTCTGGTTCTTTCCACATGAATGCATTTTCTTGTAAAAAAGGGATATCATCTCTAAAAATTCTATCCAATTCCCCGTCCTCATTAATTGAATAATAAATTAAGCTATTTTCTACTTTTTTAGCTGCAAATCGTTTTTCGTGTGAAACTTTAAAAGGCTCTCCATTTAACACCTTTTCTAAATCAAATGGTTCTGGTTTGTCTTGCCATAAGCCAATAATATCATCTCGGTCTTCGTGATTTCTATAATAAGACACAAATGTGTCATAAGCATCAACGGATTCCTTGATACTCCCATTTTCATTGTAAATAACCCAAGTATGAAAAACCTCATCTTCGCCTTCACATACGCCTAAATATTTAGCTTTATACCCTTCACGTGTAATACCATAAGCACCATTCTTTAGTGCCTCAATTTCTTTTTCGCTTAACATAATTTTTTACCCAAGATATTTACCAATTCATAATACAAGCACACTCAACCCCAAGTTGTCTTATTGCCATAAGACTAATTTCATAAGATAAAGTGTTATCATCACCCTCATCGCAATAAATAATAAAAACTTCACTGCCGTCTTGATCTAGCGAATAACTGACAGACCAACATTTAAAATCAGCAACATTAATATTTGATTTATACAATAATGATGATTTATCTTTTTTGTTTCTCTTTATCCAAGCATTGACGACTTCTTGTATTTCATTACAAGTTTTTATGCAATCATTCTTGAAGTCTTCAACTGCCTCTTCTTTTGTTTGTACTATATTCATAGCTTTAACCTTCTTTTGGTGGTTGTGGCAAAGGTTGCCAGTGGGTTATTTTCGTGCACTCTCCGTTAAATCCATAAAACCGATTACCTTGAATCATATAAGCTAATACATAAGTTTCATCATCATCGGGCTCATCAATACCAAAACACATCACAACATCGCTGCGTTCAACTCCGTTATGATCGAATACTTTTGGCAATTCTTCCGAACACTTAATCCAACCGTTGTTTTCTTTAGTCATTTTGAAAACCTCACTCTTGCAATATGTTATCAATTACATTTTGATTAAATCTTTCCAAAACTTTTTCAAATTTATCCGGATTATTATTTTTTAGATACAATAGGAAATTGATTATTTCCGCATCTAACAAATCTCCTAATAAATCGTATTTTTCCAATGCATCATCTTCTACGATTCGTGGGACTTTAAAGTCATCTTGTTTATTCAGGTGTAAATTCGTTAGAAATGCTACACTTTCATTATTTTTAAAGTGAAATTCTGCAACCATTTTACGCATTACAAATCTTCCTCTTTCACAAAAACACCATTAATCATTTTGCCTTTCCGGTCTTTGATTTGGTTGTAGGCGTGCTGAACACACTCTTGAATATCTATATAATTAAGATTAGCTATATTCTGTAATGCCTCAACAGAATTGTGGATGTCCCAATCCATAGGTAGCCAGCCTCCTTTGTAACATGCTGAAAAATGACTAATCGCAATCATCATTGCGTCATCAATATGCTTTGATTTGTAAAGATAATTCGGTATTAGCATATTTTGGTTAAAATCATTCTCTGGATTAACCGACTTCCTGCGGTATTGAGCATTTAATATGACCAGCACAACAAAACAATCCCCGATGCTATCCTTAATCACATCAGGCTTATTCTTCGCCACGCCACTGCATAGCTCGCCAAATTCTTCCATCAGCTTTAGCATTTGCTTCTGTGGTGTAGAGCCCTCAATCAAATTTCGATCTTCCCCCCATTGCTCAATGTTTTTGATTAGTTCGATCATTTCATTTCTCCAAAATAAAACCGCCCCTAAGAGCGGTTTGGTTAATTATTCTCTGTGCTTTTCACCACCAAATTCATCCAATAAATGTTGAGTTAATTTAGTGAGAATACCTGTCATTAGTACAAAATCTGCATCAAAGCGTTGAGCAAAATCTTCTTTCAAAATATCGTCATTTTTCTCTCGTACAACATCAGCAAATTTTAAGCGTTTAAGTGTGCAATCTTCATTAAAGACAAAGCTTAGAGTATCTTCCCATTCTAAGGCTAATTTTCTCACCACTTTTTTATCGTCTTGTAGCAAAGCAAGAATTTCTTCGTTTTCTAACGGCTGCTTTTTGCAACGGATAACACTATTTTCTAGATAGCCAAATAACTCTGCTTCCTCTAATGCAATTAACCAATCCGGTAAGCTATTTTGAGCAATCCAATTTGTCATTACTGTGCTAGGTTCATTAGCAAAGGCTAACGGCACAACAGGCAAAGAGCCAAGGGATTTTCGCAATAATGCCAAAGTATCTTCCGCTCGCTTGTGTGATGCAGAATCTACATAAATTAAGTTTTGTTCCGTATCAATCCATAATGCGGTATGTTGATTTTTACTGAATGCCCGTGGCAATAGATTCATTACTACATCGTCTTTTAAGATTTGTTTTTCCGTTTTCTTCAGTTTACGCTGTTCTTTTTCTTCTAGGGTCGCTATGCGTTTATTTAACTCAGAATCAATCACTTGTGCCGGCAAGATTTTCTCTTCTTTTTGAGCTACTAGCAGAATTTGCTTGCCCACCGAAAAATGCAATAAATTTGAGCCTTGCAATGGTGATGCCCAACCGAATTTACTCATATCTTGTTGGCCACAAGGAACATACGCACAATCACTAAGCTGATTTTGTAATTGTGTTAAATCCCAAGCAAGCGACTTGGTTAAACGATAAATAATGGCATTTTTAAACCAAAACATAATTAATTCTTCCTCTTTTGTTTTATCACGGGCAACTCAACAAACGCATTAAGCGGTTGCGATACCGCACTTTGATTCGGTGGATTGATTGCCCAAGTGATGAAATCCGTCAATAAACGGTGATAATCTTGGTTTGGCTGCGAATAATCCGCTTCAGATTGGAACTGGCAGATAAAATATTCGCGGCTTTCGCTGTCGAATAAAAGCCAGTTTATTTGAAGTAGATTAATTAGTTCCGTTAGCTTGGCGATTTCCGCCCGTTGAAAGACGATAGATATCCACACGGTGAACATATTTACCGCCGTGCTGTAAGGGAGTGCAGGGGTAATTTTTACTTCATTTGTCATGATTTTTCCTCACTCAAAATCCGACTTTTCGCCACTTCGATCAACAATTGATATTCTCGCTTGGTTTTCTCATCGTGTACCTCTGCGGATTTTGCTAAAAATTCATCGACTGTTCCGGTAAAACAACCACGTGTTACAATTAATCCGTCTTTGCCGTTAAACACCGTAAGCGTGCCGTTCTCTGACCCAACATTACTCGCCCAGAAAATCATTTTTCGCTCGGATATAATGGCGCAAGATCTAACCCAAGCGTTGCCAAATACCCAAGCGTTGCCATATACCCGAGCGTTGCCACATACCCAAGCGTTGCCAAATACCCAAGCGTTGCCATATACCCGAGCGTTGCCACATACCCGAGCGTTGTCAAATACCCGAGCGTTGCCAAATACCCGAGCGTTG
>NZ_MLHG01000018.1 GCF_001998825.1 Rodentibacter mrazii | reverse complement strand
AAGAAATCCCCTGAATCGAAAGGTTCAGGGGTTTTTGCGTTTTGGTTTAGTTAGCAAAAATACAATTTTGGGGATAGTTATTTCTATTATATAGCTATCAGACCTATTGCCAAATTAACCTATTTTATTAATGAGAAAAAGTTGCACAAATGGTACAATCCACCAAATTTTATTAAAAGGATAAATATCTTAATGGCTCGAAAAAAGAAAACACGTCGAATTACTGATGTTATGCCAATACGTAAAGCTGATAAAAAACCTGAAATGCCAAAACGTTCCGGTAAAAAACTTACTCGTTATGAACTTGATGCAAAGGCTCGTGAGGATAAGAAAAAACGTAAACATAAAGGCTTAGATTCAGGTTCACGTCATAGTATGGTAGAAAATCGCTCAACGAAACCCCTTCAAGAAATCAAAGATCCTAAAATTGGGAGTAAAAAGAAAATACCTTTAGTTGTGGAATTCGTGAATAAACCGGAAAAAGGTCAAATTATTCCTGTGTTAGAAACTGTGAAAAAACAAGATCCTATGCAAGAGTTAGCGAATTTGGAAAATAACGAAATTCTTAATGAGTTATTGGATATATTGGAAGAAGGTAAAACTATTAGTAAAGCGGATCAACAGTTCGTTGATGAATGTTTGGATCGTATTGCAGAATTAATGGAAGAACTTGGTATTGAAGACGAAGAAGAAAATGAGGCTGATTTATACCGCACTTTTGAGAAAATAAATATCGAGCAATTTAGATAAAAGATGATTTGGATAATTATTTTAGGCTTACTTGGAATTTTTGTTATTGCAACTCTGTCTTGGTATGCGTTGCGTTTATTGAAGCAGTTGAAACAGCAGAGACAAGCTTTCTTACAAGCTAAAATGGAGAGAGCAACGCGATTAAAAGAAAGTATCGAAATTATTGCAAGAGCAATGAAAAGTAAGGAATGTAACCATTCTGAAGGCGTTATTCGCCTTACGATGTTGTTAATCCCTTTCGGTAAAAACCTGCAGCCTTATCCTAGCATGATGCAACTTTATGAGATAGTGCGGGATATGCCAACGCATGAGGCAAGAAAAACGCTTGAAAAAAAAGAGAGGCTGCGTCTTGATCTTAAACGTGAAAGCGCTGAAGCTAAATTTGAGCAGGATATACTGGAAGAATTACAGCAATTACTTGATGATGTGAGAAAATTTGGAGTACTTTAATGTCCGAGATTATTTGGGATGATAAACTTATACAAAAATACAATCAATCGGGTCCGCGTTATACATCATATCCTACTGCATTAGAGTTTCACGAAAATTATACTAATCAGGATTTCATTAGTGCGACGGAGCGTTATCCGGAGCGTCCCCTATCCTTGTATGTACATATTCCGTTTTGCCATCAGCTTTGCTATTTTTGTGCCTGTAACAAAGTGATTACCCGTCATCAACATAAAGCGGATATCTATCTTGATTATCTTGAGAAAGAAATAATTGCTCGTGCTCAGTTGTTTAAGCATCGGGTTGTAACCCAAATTCACTGGGGCGGTGGTACGCCAACTTATTTAAGCGAAGAGCAATCGGCACGTTTGATGGAAATGTTAAAAACGCATTTTGTAATTGCGGATAATGCGGAAATTTCTATTGAGATGGATCCCCGTAGAATTGACCTTTCAATGCTTGATCATTTACGTGCGATTGGCTTTAACAGAATGAGCATGGGGGTGCAGGATTTTAATAAAGAAGTGCAAAAAGCCGTGAATCGTGAGCAAGATGAAAACTTTATTGCCGCTTTATTAGAACGAGCCAGAGAGCTAGGATTTCAATCAACCAACCTTGACTTGATTTATGGTTTACCGTTGCAAAATGTAGAAAGCTTTATGTTTACTCTGAAAAAGGTGATTGAGTTAAATCCTGATCGTTTGAGTATTTTTAATTATGCCCATTTACCCAGCCGTGTACCCGGGCAAGCAAAAATTAAAGAAGAACAATTACCAAAGCCGGAAACTAAACTGACCATTTTACAAAAAACAATCGAAACCTTAGGGAAGGCGGGTTACCAATTTATTGGTATGGATCACTTTGCAAAGCCTTATGATGAATTGGCTATTGCACAGGAAAAAGGCGTGTTGCATCGTAATTTCCAAGGCTATACCACACAAGAAGAATGTGATCTACTTGGTTTGGGTGTTTCTTCTATCAGTTTATTAGGGGATACTTATGCGCAAAATGAAAAAGATCTCAAAGCCTATTATGCTCTAGTTGAAGAGAATGGTAATGCCTTACATAAGGGGCTTGCATTAACGAAAGAGGATTGCCTGCGCAGAGATGTGATCAAGCAATTAATTTGTAATTTTAAATTAGACTTTGAACCGATAGAGAGAGAGTATAATATCTGCTTTACAGAGCATTTTGCTGAAGATTTAATGTTGCTCCAGCCTTTAATTGAAGATGGACTAATTACTCTAACCGAGCAAGGGTTAAAAGTTTCACCTAAAGGGCGCTTGCTCATTCGGAATATTTGTTTATGTTTTGACACTTATTCTCGTGTAGCAGCAAAACGCCAACAATTCTCAAGAATTATTTAACGCTATATGCCACCTTTCGGTGGCATTCTCCTTTCTATTTATCCGTAAAAAACTTTCTTAAAATTCCTTCCAACTCTTCAAATACCTTGATAACCCTTTTAGGGGTAACGGTTTCATAAGGACGATATAAAAATAGTTGCCATTTTTGGATCTTTATTTCTGGAAATAATTGGCGTAATTCACCTGTTTGTAAATAAGGTTGGGCGATAAAATCACTCACTAAACCGACCGCACTTCCCTGTAGTACGGCTTGTAAATTACTGTAAATATTGCTGCTTTGGAAAGCAATACGATGTGGTTTAAGAATGCGTTCGTGAGTAAGTGGGAAATGCCATGGGCGGCCGGTATTTACATTAATCTGGGCAGCAAAGGGGAAACGCACTTCCAAGTCTTCAAGTGATGCTGGCTCGCCCAAACGTTCAAGCAAACTTGGCGCAGCGACTAATACATCGCCAATGTCGGCAATTTTCCGCACAATAAAGTTCGGATCGGGTTCCAATCCGATACGTAAGCCAATATCGATGCGATGACTGACGGAATCCAGCTTGGTCATATCGTCACGCCAGTCGATAATCAAGTTGGGATAAGGCGAAAGTGCGGTCAATAATTTCGCTAAAATTTCATCATTAATTCGCCAGCTTGGTGCGGTAATTCGCACAATACCGTTCATTTCTGCTTGAGATCGCTGTTTGCTTGGTATGAATAGTTTTTCGCTATCGGCTAATAATTGTTGTGCCTGCGGCAAAAATTGCTCACCAAAATCCGTTAAATGCACTTGTCGGGTGTTGCGTTGAAATAGGGATTCGCCCAAATAATCCTCCAACTCTGCAATCAATCTTGTTACCACAGGTGGCGATATTGCAAGACGATTAGCGGTTTCTTTAAATTGTAAGGTTTCAGCGAGAGAGCAAAAAACTTTTAGCGTTTCAAAGCGATTGTTCATTTGATTATTCTTATTTTAGAAATTGTGAAATCCATTTTTGCAAATTAATCATAAATAGTCTATTCCTTATGATAGGTTCTATCAGCGAAATATGGCAGCTTATTTATTATGCGTTATTCTACTCCACTTAACGCGCATTGCTTCCTTTATTACCAATAGAGAAAAATATGATGACACAAAATAAATTTCTTATTCCCATTCTTGCCCTCGGTGTATTTGGTATTTTAAATACGGAAATGGGGGTGGTAGGTATCATTCCGATTATTGCAGAACGTTTTCAAGTTAGTGTGCCGGATGCAGCTTGGATGGTAAGTTTATTCGCCTTAGTTGTGGCATTTTCTGCGCCAATTACCCCTTTATTATTCTCCAAAATCAACCGAAAAACGGCAATGGTATTGGCACTAAGTGTGTTTGTATTAAGTAATCTTGTCTCAATTTTTGTAGAAAGTTATGCTGTGCAGCTGATTGCCCGTGCCGTTCCGGCATTTTTCCATCCTGTCTATGTCACGATTGCCTTTACGGTAGCCGCCATGTCTGTTGTGAAAGAGGAAGCACCGAAAGCTGTATCAAAAGTCTTTGTTGGCGTGTCGGCAGGGATGGTATTAGGCGTACCCATGACTAGCTTTATTGCTGATAGTTTAAGTTTTCAAGCGGCGATGATCTTTTTTGCCAGCGTGAATATTATCGTGTTATTCGCCACATTAAAATTTGTCCCCTCTTTGCCTGTCGCACAAAATCTTACCTACGGAGACCAGTTTAACGTGTTGAAAAAGCCAATTTTATGGATTTCTATCCTGTCAGCCATTTTAATGAATGCGGTTATGTTTGGATTTTACAGTTATCTTTCTGATTATTTACAATCCGTTACGCAAGTTTCTTTTAAAATTATCAGTATTTTGTTATTTGTTTATGGTATGACAAATATCCTTGGCAACATTTTAGCGGGAAAAATGCTCGCCAAAACACCACAAACCACATTAAAAATAATACCGCTAATTTTGACCGCACTTTATGTTGCATTATTTATCAGTGGCGAAAGCCTTATCGTCGTCGCCATCATCTTGTTCGCCTTAGGCATGATTGTCGGCATTGCCAATAACGGTAACCAATATTTAGTCAGCTCCGCCGCCCCTGAAGCACCAGAATTTGCCAACGGATTATTTCTCACTGCCGCCAACCTTGGCACGACTTTAGGCACATTTATCTGCGGATTATTTATCGCAGGCTGGGATAATCAAGCTTCAGTATTGGGGGCTATCATGTTTGCCCTACTTGGTTTTGTAGGGATTTGGATTCGCAATCGGGTTTATCAAGGGATGTTGGTAAAAGTTTAGTTATTATTCCATTTTTAGAAATTGTAAAATTCATTTTTACAAATTAACAGAAATAAAGTGAGCTTTTATAATAAGTGCCGTAAACAAAATTTGTGCAATTTCCGTGCGATTTTTTGCAAATTTATTCATTTAATTTTTTATAGGAAAACAAAATGGTAAAAAAAATCTTAAAAACGACCGCACTTGCGGCAGCACTTTCAGCGACTTTCGCAATCACAGCGATGGCGGATGTTAATGTTACACCAATGAAAGGGGTACAAACGATGCAATTAGAAAATAAATGGGACAAAACGTTCAAACAATCCGACAAAGTGGAATATCATAAAGTAACCTTTAAAAACCGTTATGGCTTTACCCTTGTCGGCGATTTGTATGTACCGAAAAATGCAAAAGGTAAACTGCCGGCTATTGCAGTGAGCGGGCCATTTGGTGCAGTGAAAGAGCAAACATCGGGCATTTATGCACAAACCTTGGCGGAGCGCGGTTTTGTTACGCTTGCTTTTGACGGTTCATATACCGGCGAAAGTTCGGGCGAGCCACGCAATATTGCCAGCCCTGAAATCGCCACGGAAGATTTTAGTGCGGCAGTGGATTTCTTAGGTTTGCAAGATTTTGTTAATCGTGATGAAATCGGGATTTTAGGTATCTGCGGTTGGGGTGGTTTTGCCTTGAATGCGGCATTATCCGATACCCGTGTCAAAGCGGTAGCGGTCAGCACAATGTATGATATGACCAAAGTAATGGGCAACGGATACGAAATCGACTTTACGCCAAATGCCAACGGTACTTACGATAGAAAACCGGCGATTGATGCAGATACTCGCTATAAAATGAAAGAAGCAATGAATATGCAGCGTTGGGCGGATGCAGAAAAAGGAGAACCTGAACATACAGCGGCAAACGAGCATTTACCGGCGCCGGAAACGCACACTGCTGATACGCCTAAATTTGTGAAAGAATATGCGGATTATTACAAAACGCCACGCGGCTATCACCCTCGCTCGGTCAATTCAAATACGGGTTGGTCTAAAACTACACCGCTTGCGTTTATCAATATGCCGATTTTACAACGTGCCGCAGAAATGCGTACGCCGGCGTTAGTGGTTCACGGTGAGAAAGCACACTCGCGTTATTTTGGCGAAGAAGCGTTTCAATCCCTTGGTTCAAAAAATAAAGAGTTGTACATTGTACCGGATGCGACTCACGTTGATTTATACGATAACCAAGCAAATAAAATTCCTTACGATAAATTTGAACAATTTTTCAGAGCAAATTTAAAATAATCTCTGAGATAAAATTAAAGGCCGTTCAAAAGAGCGGTCATTTTTTAGCGAGATTTTATCAATGAAAGCCTTAATCACTGTTTTACTTGGCTTAACCAGCCTATATGTCGGAGCACAAATGAAAGTAAAAGTCAGCCTTGATAGCGGTGTTTATTCCGCCACCCTAGCCGATAATCCAACCAGCCAAAGTTTTTGGCAAAAATTACCCATTGAATCTAAACTGGATAGCTATGGACATAATGAAAAAGTCGTTTATGTGAACGATAAACTCAGTACTGAAAATGCCCCTGCTGCCTATACAGGCAAAGCCGGGGATATTACCTATTATGCTCCTTGGGGAAACATTGCTATGTTTCTCGATAAAGGACCTCATGCACCGGGGTTAATTTACATGGGGAAATTTGATGGTGATTTGACCGCACTTTCCCGCTCAACGCGTATTAAATTTGAACAAGAAGAATGAATCAACAAGCTATTATTAATTGCTGTTGTGCCGGTTTTATCTGATTCGTTTAGATTTTCAATACACCATTGAGTGGGAGTTATAAAAAGTGCGGTCATTTTTAACCGCACTTTCAACCATTGATCGCCACAAATTACGCTTCAATACCTTCAAACAATGCTGTACTTAGGTAACGCTCAGAGGCAGAGGGGAGTACGGCGACAATGAGTTTATCTTTAAATTCAGGTAATTTTGCAATGCGATCAGCGGCGGCAACCGCTGCACCGGAGGAAATACCGGCTAAAATGCCTTCCTCAGCCATTAAGCGACGAGCTGTCGCAATGGCAGTCTCGCTGTCCACGGTTTCTACACGATCAACTAATGATAAGTCTAAGTTTTTCGGGATGAATCCTGCACCGATACCTTGGATTTTGTGAGGAGCAGGTTTCAATTCTTCCCCGGCTAAAGTTTGGCTAATCACCGGTGATTCGGCCGGTTCTACCACGACAGAAGTAATTGTCTTACCGAAATCTAATTTAATCGCACGTGAAACGCCGGTAATCGTACCGCCTGTACCGACCCCTGCAACAACGACATCCACTTTACCTTCCGTATCCTGCCAAATTTCCGTGCCGGTTGTTTCTCGGTGAATTTGTGGATTAGCCGGATTTTCAAATTGTTTTAGCATGACATAACGGTTTGGATCGGAAGCTACGATTTCTTCGGCTTTGGCAATCGCTCCTTTCATTCCTTTTGCCCCTTCGGTCAATACAAGATTTACACCTAATCCGCGTAATAAACGTTTACGTTCCAAACTCATGGTTTCCGGCATGGTGAGGGTGATTTTATAACCGCGTGCGGCTGCTACATAGGCGAGCGCAATTCCGGTATTACCGCTGGTGGCATCAACAATTTCTTTTCCTTTGGTGAGAATACCGTCTTTTTCTGCTTGCCACACCATGTTAGCGCCAATACGGCATTTCACACTGAAACTTGGGTTTCGACCTTCAATTTTTACTACGATATTACCTTGACCGAAGTGCTTTAATCGTACGAGCGGTGTGTTGCCGATAGTGTAAGAGTTGTCTGTATAAATTGTCATATTTACTCCCTATGAACCTGTTTTGAGATTATTAGTAGCGTAGTTATAGCATTGCTAGTTTTATTCAAAAAATAGTTATTTGATCTATTTTATAACCAAACGCTATTTTACAATCTGATTGTTATTTGTGCGAATATCGGTACTATTACTGCGAGTCACCATGTTTGTAGAAGGATTGCCACGGCGATAATTAAAATTCATATCAAAGCGTAACCGATCACGATAATTTTCTACCCACATTACCGTTGCACCACATACGGCAACGGGAATAATCACTAAATTCACCACAGGTAAAAAGGTGCAACAAGTCACCAAGCCACCGAACGTGAGGCTTTGTGGGCGTTGTTCGCCTAAAGCATTTTTCATTACATTAAAAGAGATTTTATGATTGTCGAAAGGATAGTCGCAATATTGAATTGCCATCATCCATGCGGTAAATAAAAAGGTTAAAACCGGCACGATGGTTTGCCCCACAAGAGGGATAAAACTGAGCAAGAATAAGCCGATAATTTTAGGCAGGCTATACCACAATTTCTGCCACTCTCGGCGTAGCATACGTGGTACATCTTTCATTACATCTAACCAGTTATCATCATTAATCGCTTCTCCCGTCAGCATTTTTTCCAATTTCTCTGCCAGTAACCCGTTAAAGGGGGCAGCAATAAAACCGGAAAGCGTGGTAAACATAAAATAAAATAATAACAAAATCATACCGATAGAAAGTACGAGTAAAATAACGCTTAGAAAATTAAGCCAATCCGGTACGAAAGTCATCATCCAATCGATCATCGAGCTAATTTGTGAAACCAGTAACCAAAGTAAACCGGTCAGTAAAACGATATTGAGTAAAATAGGCATTATGACGAAACGGCGTAGCCCTTTTTGTGTAATAAAATGCCATCCCATCACAAAATAATGGAATCCCGATTTGATTTCTTGTTGATTAATCATTGTTTTTCCTTTTGATGTATCAATAAGCTCAAGAAGAGCGGTTGATTTTGACCATATTTTTGGCGTTAAATTCCCGATGTGTTCTGTTTTTTCACCCCTTAAAATATGGTAGCATTAGTTCAGTTTTATTGCCTGTAAGGAGCAAAAATGGATCTGAATACAATTTTGATTATTTTAGGGGTGTTGGCACTCATTGCCCTTGTTGCACACGGATTATGGTCAAATCACCGTGAGAAATCAAAGTATTTTAAAAACTCGGCAACATTTAATCGCACTTTTACTCAAGAACAGCATGATCAAGAGCAACAAACATTATCAGAATCGGTGATTCAAGATACGCCTTCCGAGGTGGCTCAAAAGGTGCAGCAACAATCCTTTGAACAACCGCAATCAACATCATCGGTGGATTACCGTGAAACCGAGCGCACGGTCGATGATATTAAAATTTCCATTCCAAATATTGAACCGACACCTGAACCTGTTCGTGTGGAATATGAGATGAAGCCGGCTGCGTCTAAGCAAAATCCTGCAAATATGACGATTGAACAGTTGGAAACGCAAGCTCAAACCAATGGCTTTGAAGGGATTAATTCTTCTTCGCCTGAATTGCGAGAACAGCTTTCGCAAATGTCATTGGGGGAATTAGATGAGGTAGCATCCACCGTGCATTTTAATGAAGCACGAACACAAGAGGTAAACACGGAAAAACAAACCTCCGGTTATATTCAACTTTATATTGTTTCGCCACAGTATCGTGAATTTAACGGTTTAAGATTGATACAATTCCTTGAAAACTTGGGCTTTATTTTTGGTGATCACAATATGTATCACCGCCATTTTGATTTAAGTGTGGCAAGTCCAACGTTATTCAGCGTAGCAAATTTACAGGACGATGGTGGTTTTAACCCATACAACACGGAATTTAGCACCATTGGCATAGTACTATTTATGAAATTGCCTTCTCCGGGTAGCGATCTCGCCAATCTCAAATTAATGATCCGTGCGGCTAAAACTCTTGCAGAAGATTTAGGCGGAACGGTACTTACCGAAGATGAGCAAATTTTTGATGATTACCAAGAGCAACGTTACCTTGCGCGTGTATAAAACAGATTTATTTTCTACCGCACTTTTCATTCGGGCGAACATCGGGTTCGCCTTTATTGTGTAAAGTGTTAGAAAGTGCGGTTATTTTTCACCGAGATTTTTTATGACTGACATTCAAACCCAGATTAACAATTTACGAAAAAAACTGCGTCAATATGAATATGAATATCACGTTTTGGATAATCCAAGCGTGCCGGATAGTGAATATGATCGCCTTTTTCATCAGCTCAAAGCCTTAGAATTGGAACATCCCGAATGGGTTACCGCCGATTCTCCAACTCAGCGGGTTGGGGCAAAACCGCTTTCTGCTTTTCGCCAAATTCGCCATGAAATTCCAATGTTGTCTTTGGATAATGCTTTTTCCGATGAAGAATTTTACGCTTTTGTAAAGCGTATTGAAGAACGATTGGGAAAATCTTCTTCACCTTTGACATTCTGTGCAGAACCCAAACTCGATGGACTTGCTGTGAGCATTTTATATGTGAATGGCGTACTCACTCAAGCCGCAACCCGTGGCGATGGCACAACAGGTGAGGATATTACATTGAATATTCGCACCGTTCGTAATATCCCTTTACAATTACTCACAGAAAATCCGCCGGAGCGTTTAGAAGTACGGGGTGAGGTATTTATGCCCCATGAAGGCTTTGAACGTTTGAACGAATACACCCTCGAACACGGCGAGAAAACCTTTGCCAATCCACGTAATGCCGCAGCGGGATCGTTGCGCCAACTTGATCCGAAAATCACCAGTAAGCGTCCACTTGTATTGAATGCTTATAGTGTTGGCATTGCAGAAGGTGTGGATTTACCTTCTACCCATTATGAGCGTTTACAATGGCTAAAATCTATCGGTATTCCGGTAAATCCGGAAATCCGTCTTTGCCATGATGTTGAAGAGGTGTTGGCGTTTTATCACGCTATGCAAAATAAACGTAGCAAGCTTGGCTATGATATTGACGGCACCGTGTTAAAAATTAATGATATTGCCCTGCAAAATGAACTGGGTTTTATTTCCAAAGCCCCCCGTTGGGCGATCGCCTATAAATTCCCTGCACAAGAAGAATTAACGGTATTAAATGATGTGGAATTCCAAGTGGGACGCACAGGTGCCATTACACCGGTGGCAAAACTTGAACCGGTATTTGTCGCAGGGGTGACGGTAAGTAACGCCACCTTACACAATGGTGATGAAATTGCACGTTTGGATATTGCCATTGGTGATACAGTGATTGTTCGCCGTGCCGGCGATGTGATTCCACAAATTATTGGTGTTTTGCGTGAACGCCGTCCTGAAAATGCCAAACCGATTGTTTTCCCGACAAATTGCCCGGTGTGTGATTCGCAGATCATTCGTATTGAAGGTGAAGCCGTGGCGCGTTGTACCGGCGGATTATTTTGTGAAGCACAACGAAAGGAAGCCTTAAAACATTTTGTTTCACGTAAAGCCATGGATATTGACGGCGTAGGCGGAAAATTGATTGAGCAGCTTGTTGATCGTGAATTGATTCATACTCCGGCGGATTTATTCAAACTTGATCTTACGACGCTAACTCGTTTGGAGCGTATGGGAAAAAAATCAGCGGAAAATGCCTTAAACAGCCTCGAAAAAGCCAAACATACCACTCTTGCCCGCTTTATTTTTGCTTTGGGGATTCGTGAAGTGGGCGAAGCCACAGCATTAAATTTAGCCAATCATTTTAAAACCCTTGAAGCTTTGCAAAACGCCGATTTTGAACAGCTCCAACAAGTGCCGGATGTGGGGGAAGTGGTGGCTAACCGCATTTTAGCATTCTGGCGTGAACCCCATAATGTCGAAGTAGTGAAAGATCTGCTTGTACAAGGGGTACATTGGGAAACGGTGGAAATCAAAGAAGTGAAAGATAATCCATTCAAAGGTAAAACCATCGTCCTCACCGGCACACTCACCCAAATGGGACGTAACGAAGCGAAAGCCTTATTACAAGAAATGGGCGCAAAAGTCAGCGGATCGGTTTCTGCTAAAACGGACTTCGTTATCGCCGGCGACGCGGCAGGATCAAAACTGACAAAAGCGCAGGAATTAGGCGTATCGATACTGACGGAAGGGGAATTTCTGGCACAGATTTAGTGCTTAATCGAGAAAATTTAGCTTTAAATTTTTACTTAAAAAAAACGCCTCAAAAAATCACCGCACTTTGTACTGACTGATAGTGAAGTGCGGTTGGTTTTGTCGTTATTTTTTAATAACTTGTTTTACGTCAATTTCCGTGTTGTTCCATTCTTTATCCACTTTACCAATGATTTGGATCCGATCTTGAGGATTCACGGTGACGCCATTCCACGCTTTTTTATCGATTTCAATTTGAATTTCTTGACCGCTGCTGTCTTTAAAAATGAAGTCTTTTTTACCCAATTGTTTTACAATTTTCCCTTCTAAACGAGCGGGCGTGTCATCGTTGGCTTTTAGTGCATCGGAAACGGTTTTAACAATCGTATTTTCATCAACGAAACCTTGCATCTGTGATGCGTTGTTGTTAAATCCTTGCGCTAAGGCTGTGCCGTAAACGGCGATTGAGGATAATGCGATAGTGGTGACGGTAAGTAATTTTTTCATAGTTTGTTCTCCTAAATAGAATAATTATCAAATTGAGTGAAAGAATTGCTTTCGAGCGTATTAAATCATTTAAATATTAATCTTTTCTTAAGACACTCAATATTTATTGAGTATCGAATGCTTGTTTGCCTTTCGATGGTTGTATTAAAACAAAGAAATCTTAAGCAAAGGTTAAGGGAAGTAAAAATTTTTGAAAATGAAAAAACATGCCGATTTATCCATTAAAGTGCGGTTAATTTTGCGAATGTTTTAGATTTTTATAAAATTTTCTTGACCCCGTACTCACTACGGACTTTACACTCACACCAAATTAATTGGAAGGGGCATATCATGGAACATATTGTTGTAAAGGAAGAGCTACATAGTAAACATCAACATTCTCATACTCCGAAAGATAAAAAAATTCTAACTATCAGTTTGTTGATTATCACGAGTTATATGGTGGTGGAATTTTTAGGCGGTTATTTTTTCAATAGTCTTGCTTTAATGGCGGATGCCGGTCATATGGCGAATGACAGTTTGTCGCTTGGGTTAGCGTTAATCGCACTCTTTTTAAGTGTGAAATGGCAAAAATGGTTTGCATTGTTAAATGGTGTTTCTTTAATTGGCGTGGCGATTTGGATTTTATTGGAAGCCGTAGAGCGTTGGTTGACACCGATAGAAATGGTGGCATTACCTATGTTGAGCGTGGCGATAGTTGGGCTTTTAGTGAATATTTTAGTGGCATGGATAATGCTTAGAAGTGATCAGGATAATTTGAATATCCGAGCGGCTTATTTGCATGTATTGGCTGATTTATTCGGTTCGGTGGTTGCAATTTTGGCAGGGTTAAGTGCATATTTGCTAAATTGGCAGTGGGTTGATGTGGTGGCGAGTGTCTTGTTGAGTTTATTGGTATTACGCAGTGGTGTATCCATAGTGTGGCAGGCATTCAAAGCGTTACGTGATAATTCCGAGAGTTTTTCAATGGAAAAGCATGAGCACTAGATAGTATTCTGCTACAACTCAACAAAAGTGAATTGAGGAAAATAATGAAAGTCAATGAGTTAAGCCTTCGTACCGGAGTGAATCTTGAGACGATTCGTTATTACGAAAAACAAGGAATTTTGCCTGAACCTAAGCGGGCGGCAAACGGCTATCGTTACTATGATGAGGATAGCATTGCGTTGCTAAACTTCATTAAAAAATGTCGCACTTTAGGTTTTTCTCTAGAAGATATTCGCGGGCTGAACCGTTTGAAATTAGGCTTAGCCGATCATTATCAGGCTGATCAAATGGTGTTAAAACAACTTGCGCAAGTGGAGGAAAAAATTATCCAGTTATTGGAAATTAAAACCTTTTTGCAATCCATTGCGATAAAAGAAGCACATAGCGAGGCAGAGTGTAAGGCAATGGCAGGGTTGGAGGGAAAACTCGATTTTTGATGGAGCTGTTCAATGTAAAAAAGGAAACCGCATTATGTTGGGTTTCCTTTTTTAAAGGATAAAAAATCTATGAAAAATTATTCACAAACTCGCTTACTCGTTTGTTCACCCCCCTATCGGGGTCATTGGCAAAACCAACATTCAAAAAATGTTGTTTTTTGTGACCGCACTTTATCCTGCAACTGCCGGTAAACAGCCCGCTTGAATTAAGAATGGGATCAGCATAATTACGATACCTATAATTAGTGCGACGGTTAATGCAATATTTCCGCCCATCACCCGATAAGGGAGATTAGGGTTAGCTTGACGGGTTCGCCATGCTAAACCGATAGGTAAAATCAAGCAATAAAAAGCACATAATAAACCGGCATAACTTAAGGCGGATATAAAGCCCTCAGGGTAAAATAACGCAAATATCAATGGAGGGGTAAATGCGGTCACTGTCAGCGAAATACGGTTATGCGGCAAACGATAACGTTTGAATAAATCGCCTAATCCTTCAAAAACGCCAAGCATTACGCCAAGAAAAGAGGTGATTAGCGCGAGTGCGGAAAAAATACGTACCATTTCTCCCATCATATTTGATCCCGTGATTTCACGCACGGCATTGACTAAACCGTTTAAGGTCGGATCGGCTTGTAAGATCCGTACAAATTCACTTTGGGTCAATACGCCGTGGGTGGCGAGTTGCCATACTAAATAGGCAAAGAGCGGGATTGCCGTGCCGACCAAAATCGCTTTTCTGAATTGCCGGACATCGCCGTCCAAATAACTGTTTACACTTGCCATAATGACGTGGAAACCGAAAGAGGTGAAAAAAATTGGCGCCGCAGAAATTACAAAGGCATAGTTGAGGGGAAGAGCCATGAGATTATCCGTTGCCGCTTTCGGTAGCATCATAAACAACACAAAAGCAAAGGCGAGTAATTTACCGATAAATAGTAGGCGTGTGATTCCATCAACCCCTTTTGTACCGATTACGACAAAAGAACCCAGTACGACGGTGAAAAGAACGATCGCCGTTTTTAGTGACATGGCTTCCATACCAAATGCGGTAGGCAAGCCCGAAAGTAAAGAACCGCCGCCGGTGATATAGGCTGCCGAAAGTGCATAGAGCAAAATCAATAAACTTAGAGTCGCGAGAATACGTCCCGGTACGCCAAAATATTTTTCTGCCAATGTTGCTACGCCATCATTAAGTTGATCTGCGGTTTGGTAAACTTCGACAAATAGCAATCCGCTATAAACAAGTAAGGTCCAAAGCCCTATAAGTAATAACACCGTATAACCGAAGCCCATTCCTGCCGATGTCAACGGCATGGCAAGCATTCCTGCGCCAATAGTTGTTCCGGCGATAATTAAAGCACTCCCGAAAGTTTTATTTTTTAGCATAACACTGACCTTATATTTCTATGTTGTTGTGTTTGAAAATTACGTTAAAAACTTAGTTAAATTTGACCGCACTTTTCTTTGTAATGATAGCGGCAAACGGAAAGGTAGCTGTCATTTCCGCCAATTTGGATTTGTTCACCTTCTTTGACGACTTCACCGTTTTCAGTGAGACGAAGGACAAAGTTCGCTTTACGTCCACAATAACAAATGGTTTTAAGTTCTTCCAATTGATCTGCCCAAGCGAGTAAGTATTTACTGCCTTCAAAAAGTTCTGCTTGGAAATCGGTACGCAGACCGTAACATAATGTAGGAATATTAAGTTTATCGACGACATCGCTGAGTTGATAAACTTGCTGTTTGGTGAGAAATTGTGCTTCATCGACTAACACACAATGTATTTTTTCTTGTTGTAAGTGCCGGCTAATTTCATTAAATAAATTAGTGTTTGCATTGAACAATCGGGCATCTTGGCTAATTCCAATACGAGAGGTAACTTTTCCCACACCAAAACGATCATCAATGGCTGCGGTGTAAACTAACGTGTTCATATTGCGTTCGCGATAGTTGTAAGAGGATTGCAGTAAGGTTGTCGATTTACCGGCATTCATAGTGGAATAATAAAAATACAATTTTGCCATTATTTAATGATCCATTTCCAAATGTGATAAACCATAAAACCGGCAAAAGGGGGCAATGCGGAGAGCAAAAAGACTCCGTAGGTCGTGCCGCCTCCCACCTGCTGACTGACTAGAGTAAGGAGATTAACCATTTCATCACTTGATGTGGTAAAAACCCATACGCCGATTATGACTAATACGGTAAAGCAAGCAATACCTGCGGCACGCATAGCTCGGAATTTAATATCGTTCATGTTTGTTCCCTAAATTGTTGAGAGTTCTGTCATAGGCCAGCGAGGTTTAACTTCTATCTCTAATTCGTCGTGCTGACCTTGTTTTAAACGTAAAAAACCGGTGTAGGCAATCATTGCACCATTATCAGTACAGAATTGAGGTTGAGGATAAAACACTTCACCTTTTAAATCTTTCATCATTTCAGCCAACGTTTCACGCAATTTTTTGTTTGCACTTACACCACCGGCGATAACTAAACGGTGATAACCGGTTTCCTTTAAGGCGCGTTTGCATTTTATCGCCAATGTATCGATAACCGCATCTTGAAAGGCATGGGCAATATCCGCTTTGGTTTGGTCCGTTAATTCGCCTTCTTCTTTAATGGCTTGATTTACTGTATTGGCAGCAAAAGTTTTTAAACCGGAAAAGCTAAAATCCAACCCCGGGCGATCCGTCATTGGGCGTGGAAAAGTAAAGCGGGTTGGCGATCCTTTTTCGGCTAAGCGAGATAATGCGGCTCCACCAGGGTAATCTAAACCAAGTAATTTAGCGGTTTTATCAAAGGCCTCACCCGCTGCGTCGTCAATCGATTCACCAATGACATTGTACTCTCCCACACCTTTTACTTGTACTAATTGGGTATGTCCGCCCGAAACTAACAAAGCAATAAACGGAAAGCGCGGTCGATTTTCGTCTAACATCGGTGCAAGTAAATGACCTTCCATGTGATGTACCCCGATTGCCGGCACATTCCATGCATAAGCAAGGGCTCGGGCAATAGTAGAGCCTACCAATAATGCTCCCACAAGCCCCGGTCCACTGGTGTAAGCTACGCCATCAATTTGGTCGGCGGTTAAGTTTGCTTCAGCTAGGGCTGCTTGAATTAATGGTGTCGTTTTTCGGATATGATCGCGTGAGGCGAGCTCCGGCACTACACCGCCATAATCTGCGTGAAGTGCAATTTGTGTATAAAGTTGATTTGCAACTAAACCTTTTTCTTCATCATAAATTGCTACACCCGTTTCATCACAGGAGGTTTCAATTCCCAAGATTCTCATTGATTTTCTTAATTTACTTTCTAAAATGAGGCGTGATTTTACCTTGTTTAGCTGTTTTTAGCCAGTTGAAACCGCCAAATTCGATGAGGTTGAGTATTCTCCTCTTTACTTTTGCCCCAAAAGTAGATTAGAATTGCGACCTTTATTAAATTTGTCGCACTTGCGACAGAAATAAAATTTAAAATTGCAATTAAATTAAACTCATTGAGGTGATTGGCTTATGCCTGTAATTAAAGTACGTGAAAACGAATCATTTGACGTAGCTTTACGTCGTTTCAAACGCTCTTGCGAAAAAGCGGGTATCCTAGCGGAAGTTCGCGCTCGTGAATTCTACGAAAAACCAACGACAGTTCGTAAACGTGAAAAAGCAACTCTTGCTAAACGTCACGCTAAACGTAATGCTCGTGAAAATGCGCGCAGCACCCGTTTATACTAATTTATAGTATTTTTAACTCGAGTTAACGCAAACCGTGATTCCTTTGGCATCACGGTTTTGTTACTTTCAAATGACGTAAAAAATATCAAAAAAATTAACCGCACTTTCACATCATATTCAAGGAGGCAGAGGCGATGAAAGGCTTAATTCCACGCCCGTTTATTGATGATTTGCTGACAAAATCCAATATTATTGATGTGATTAATTCCCGTATAAAGCTTAAGAAAGCCGGACGGGACTACCAAGCTTGTTGCCCTTTCCACCACGAAAAAACGCCGTCTTTTACGGTGAGTGAAAAAAAACAGTTTTACCATTGCTTCGGCTGTGGTGCTCACGGTAATGTGATTTCCTTTTTGATGGATTATGATAAATTGGAATTTGTCGAAGCCATTGAAGAGCTTGCGGCAATGGCCGGGTTGGAAGTACCTTATGAAAAACGGAGTCATTCGGCCGGTCAACGACCACAAGCAAACTATCAAACCAAACGTAATTTATATGAATTAATGCAAGAAATTGCTAAATTCTATCAAACGCAGTTACCCTTGAATATTCCGGCACAAAGCTATCTACAACAGCGTGGGCTTTCAGCCGAAGTGATTGAGCGATTTCAAATCGGTTTTGTACCGAATGTGATGGATAGTGTTCTACGCAAGTTTGCGGTAAACCGTGAAGAACAGCAAAAATTGCTCGATCTTGGTATGCTTTCACGCAATGATCGTGGTAATGTGTATGATAAATTCCGTAATCGGATTATGTTTCCTATTCGGGATAAACGTGGGCGTACGGTAGCATTTGGTGGGCGAGTTTTGGGTGATGAGAAGCCCAAATATCTAAATTCACCGGAAACCATCACTTATCATAAAGGTAGTGAACTTTATGGTTTATATGAAGCACTACAAATGAACGATGAACCGCAAAAATTGTTGGTCGTTGAAGGCTATATGGATGTTGTGGCGTTAGCTCAGTTTGGTGTGGATTATGCGGTTGCCTCTCTCGGTACTTCGACAACATCGGAACAAATTCAGCTGCTTTTTCGATCCACAGAACAGATAATCTGTTGTTATGATGGCGACAGAGCCGGGCGAGATGCGGCGTGGCGTGCATTGGAAAATGCTTTACCTTATTTAGAAGACGGGCGACAAATTAAATTTATTTTTTTGCCGGATGGTGAAGATCCGGATACCTACATTCGTCAATACGGTAAAGCAAAATTTGAAGAATATATCGAAAGTGCGCAATCACTCACAGAATTTTTGTTCGCCCACTTAAATCCGCAAGTGGATTTTTCTACTAAAGAGGGACGGAGTAAGTTAGTAGCACTTGCCGTACCATTGATTAGACAAATTCCGGGTGATGCATTGCGCCTGTCTTTACGTAATACGTTGGCTCAAAAATTAGGGATTTTTGACGAATCACAACTGGAAAGTCTAATTCCTAAACAAGTGGAAAACCATAGGGCAACGAGTGCTGACTTGCAGCCCAAAATGAAACAAACACCAATGCGTGTGCTAATTTCGCTTTTATTGCAAAATACGCATTTGGTTAATCGTATTACCGAATCAGGTCTTGTTGCACTGCGCGCGGAAGCCGGCTACGATTTACTGGAAAAATTGACCGCACTTTGTCGAAAACGGGAAGGTATTACAATTGGGCAAATTTTGGAATATTTCCGTGATACGGAATATAGCCGTCCCCTTGAAATTTTGGCAACTTGGGAGCATTTACTAGACGATACGGAAATTATTAATGCTTTTTCACAAAATTATCGCCGTTTAAACATTCAGGCTATTGAGCGGAATATTGAAATGCTCATTGCTAAAGAACGATCTGAAGGATTAACTGAACAGGAAAGACAATTGCTCGTCACACTACTTACAAGTAAAGAAGAACAGAAAAAACAGTTAGTTAATCCTCAGTAACAATGATAGAATCCTTCGCTTAAGCAAGCGAAAAATGCATCCATAAAATAATGCGACACGGGTATGAAAATGGAACAAAACCAACAATCTACTGCTGAACAATATTCAGAGCAAATTGAACAACTGATGGAATTAGGTCGTACGCAAGGCTATTTAACCTATGCGGAAATTAATGACTTATTGCCGGAAGATGTGATTGACCCAGAATATTACGATAAATTACTCCAAACCTTGCAAAATGATGCAGGTATTCCGGTGTTGGATGAACCGCCGGAAAGTGATGACATGATCTTAAACGATACTATCCCGGATGAAGACGCGGTGGAAGAAGCCACACAAATTTTATCGAATGTGGAATCTGAAATTGGTCGTACAACCGATCCTGTCCGTATGTATATGCGGGAAATGGGGACGGTAGATTTGCTGACCCGTGAAGATGAAATTAGTATTGCTAAACGCATTGAAGAAGGTATTGATGAAGTTCAAACTTCAATCGCCGCTTATCCGGAAGCGCTTTCGGATTTATTGGCTCAATATGATCAAGTGGAAGACGGACACGTTCGTCTTGCGGATCTTATTACCGGTTTTGTCGATCCGAATGCGACCGAAGAGGATACTCCGGAACTATCTGAAGATTTTGATGAAGACGAAGAAGACTATGATACCAACACTGATGTGGATGATAGTGAAGAGGAAGAAGATGAAGGGGATTCTGCTTCAGATAAAAGCGATTCGGATAACAGCATTGACCCTGAAGTTGCCCGTGAAAAATTTACCGCATTAAAAGAACAGCACATAAAAACGCTTGCGGCAATTACCAAATATGGTCGTAATCATAAAAAGGCACAGGAGCAAGTGCTTATACTTGCTGAAATTTTTAAACAATTCCGTCTTGTCCCGAAACAATTCGATCAGCTTGTCTTATCGATAAAAAATATCATGAAACGTGTGCGTACCGAAGAACGCCAATTACAAAAAGTGCTGGTCGATATTGCAGGTATGCCAAAAGATGAATTTGAGACCGTTATTACTAAATTCGGGAGCAATGATGCGTGGTTGGATAAAGCGTTGAAATCATCTAAACCATGGGCAAAACGGTTAACAAAATATGAAGATCGTGTACGCCAGGCTCTTGCGAATTTGGGGGCATTTGAAGAAAATTCAAAATTGACTGTTCAACAGATGCGTACAATTTGTGATGCGGTGGCTCGTGGTGAACAGAAGGCACGCCGTGCGAAAAAAGAAATGGTAGAGGCGAATCTACGTTTGGTAATCTCTATCGCTAAAAAATATACTAACCGTGGCTTACAATTTTTGGATTTAATTCAAGAAGGTAATATTGGTTTGATGAAAGCGGTGGATAAATTTGAATATCGTCGTGGTTACAAATTTTCTACTTATGCAACTTGGTGGATCCGTCAAGCGATTACACGTTCCATTGCGGATCAGGCTCGTACTATTCGTATTCCGGTTCATATGATTGAAACAATCAACAAGCTCAACCGTATTTCTCGCCAAATGTTGCAAGAAATGGGACGTGAAGCAACACCGGAAGAATTGGCGGATCGTATGGGAATGCCGGAAGATAAAATTCGTAAGGTGTTGAAAATTGCTAAAGAACCGATTTCTATGGAAACCCCAATCGGTGATGACGATGATTCACATTTAGGTGATTTTATTGAGGATAATACCCTTGAGTCGCCGTTGGATTCTGCTACTGCACAGAGCTTGAGAGTGGCGATACAAGATGTATTGGAAGGCTTAACGCCACGTGAAGCGAAAGTATTACGTATGCGTTTCGGTATTGATATGAATACTGATCATACTCTTGAAGAAGTAGGTAAACAATTTGATGTAACACGTGAACGTATTCGTCAAATTGAAGCCAAGGCCTTGCGTAAACTGCGGCATCCAAGCCGATCAGAGATCCTGCGTAGTTTCTTAGACGCTTGGATGCATAATTAAATTATTAAATAATAAAAGGTAACCGAAAGGTTACCTTTTTTATACCGCGTAAAAAAATGACGCCCACAATAGAATTTGAGGCGTCAAATAGGGAAAAGTGCGGTCGAATTTCGCCGCGTTTTATTAACCTACAACAAAAGGCAAATAACCGGCACGGATCGCGAACGGGATAGAAGTAATCACAACACCAAGCACGAGTACGATAAGTAAGGTGAAATTGCCACCCCATACGCGGTATGGAAGCGATGGGTGGATGCGGCGTGCTTTCCATACAAGGCTGACCGGTAATACTACCGCATAGAAGGCGAACATTTGACCGGCATAGCCCAATGCCAAGATGAAACCTTCTGGATAGAATAAGGCGAAAGCAAGCGGCGGAATAAAGGTGAGTAAGCCGAGGGAAATACGCCCTGCAGAAATATTAAAAGAACGTTTTAATAGATCCTCAATACATTCTAGTAAACCTAACCCCACGCCTAAGAAAGAGGTCACTAAGGCTAAAGTTGAGAATAACTTGACCGCACTTGTGATCACATTGCTACCGGTGATGGCAAGTGTCGCTTTTACCAAACCATTTAATGTCGCATCTTCTTTTAATATCTGTAAAAATTCATTTTGTGTGAGCAAACCATGGGTAGAAAGTTGCCATAAAATATAGGCACCAAGAGTAATACTCGAACCAACTAAAATCGAAATGCGCAAAGCTTTTACATTTCCACCTAAGTATTTATTCAAACTAGGGATAGAACCGTGAAAACCGAAAGCAGTAAAAAATACCGGGCTGGCTGAAATGATCAGGGCATTGTCGATCGGCATGGCTAATAAATTATCCATCTTAATTTCCGGCAGCATCAATCCCAGTACGATCACAAAAGCGGCAAGCATCACAAAAAACAACAAGCGATTAATTTTATCAACACTATGTGTACCGATCACAATAAATGAGCCAAAAATGATTGTGAATAATAAGATACTCGCTTTATTACCAAAGCTTTCCGGTAAGAAATCGTTTAACAACGAGCCGCCACCACTCACATAGGCGGCGATTAAAGCATATAAAAAGATAATGAGTACCGCAGTAGCAACAATACGCCCAAATTTTCCGAAATATTGTTCTGCCAATGTGCCGATACCCGCATCGCTTTCAGCAGTTTGGTAAAGTTCCACAAACAATAAAGCCGTAAAAGTGAGCAATGCCCAAAGTGCTAATAGTAAAACCAGCGTGAAACTGAAACCGATTCCGGCGGAAGTTAGGGGCATTGCCAGCATTCCGGCACCAATCATTGTGCCGGAAACCAGTAACGTACTGCCAACAGTTTTGTTCATTTTTATTTCCTTAGGTGTAACTTAAAATTTACAATGATTGTATTTTAAAATTTACAACCTGTAAATATCTTATTTATAGAAATATTTTTAGAAATCATTTCACTTTCTCGTTACAATAACCGACAAATCGACTAAGACATAAAATTGGGAGCTCTTATGATTTATAGCATGACGGCCTTTGCTCGCCTCGAATTGAAAAAAGATTGGGGTGATGCGGTATGGGAAATTCGCTCGGTGAACCAGCGTTATTTGGAAAATTTCTTTCGATTACCGGAACAATTTCGCGGTTTGGAGAACGCTTTACGTGAAAAACTTCGTCAAAATTTGACGCGTGGTAAAATTGAATGTTCTTTGCGTATTGAAAGCAAAAAACAAACGAATAGTGAACTTAACATTAATCGGGAATTGGCAAACCAAGTGATCCAATCTTTGCAATGGATTAAAGCTCAGGCTGGCGAGGGCGAAATTAATTTAACGGATGTATTACGTTATCCCGGTGTAGTAGAAGCGCCGGAGCAGGATTTAGATAAGATTAGCCAAGATTTATTGAACGCTTTTGATGAGCTGCTGAAAGAATTTATTGATATGCGTGGTCGCGAAGGGGAGAAATTACAAACGATCATTCAGCAACGCTTAGATGCTATTGGTGTAGAAACAGATAAAGTGCGGTCACAAATGCCGGCAGTTTTACAATGGCAACGCGAGCGTTTATTACAGCGTTTTGAAGAAACAAAAATTAGCCTTGATCCACAGCGTGTCGAACAGGAGATGGTTTTATTGGCACAGCGGGTAGATGTCGCAGAGGAGCTTGACCGCTTGCAAATGCACGTAAAAGAAACCACTAATATCTTAAAAAAGGGTGGAGCTGTCGGGCGTAAATTGGATTTTATGATGCAAGAACTTAACCGTGAATCTAATACCTTAGCATCTAAATCTATCAATGCGGATATCACCGCCTCAGCGGTTGAATTAAAAGTATTAATCGAGCAAATGCGTGAGCAAATTCAGAATTTAGAATAGGGGAACGGGATGGCTCAATTTATTCAACTGAATCAATACCAACTGATCGAAGCACAGGGCACAGATGCAGAAAAATATTTGCAAGGGCAACTTACTACTGATGTAGTGGGATTGGCTAGTGGTGCAACGACGATCACCGCACACTGCGATCCGAAGGGGAAAGTGAATGCAATTTTTCGTTTATTGAAAGTCAGTAGTGAACAGTTTTTTTTATTAGTGAGAAAGGATTTATTACCAAGTGCACTGGAAGCGTTGAAAAAGTATGCGGTGTTTTCTAAAGTCAGCTTTTATTTACACGATTGGCAGATCGTTGGGGTAATCGGTGAAAAATGTGGCAAAATCCAACCGCACTTCACACTGGAAATTGATGAGCAGCGAGCGATTTTACTCAATGAAACCGCATTGGCGGTGACTTTCAATGCCGATGAACAAGAGTGGGATCTTGCCGATATACAAGCCGGAATTCCTCATTTAAGTGCAAAAATGCAAAATGAATTTATTCCTCAGGCAATGAATTTACAAGCCATTGAGCAAGCCGTTTCTTTTACTAAAGGTTGTTACATTGGGCAAGAAACTGTCGCGAGAGCCAAGTATCGCGGTGCAAACAAGCGTGCGATGTTCGTTCTAAAAGGTGAAACTCAAGAAATACCGGAAATCGGTAGTGAAATTGAAATGCAGCTTGAAAGCCACTGGCGTAAAACCGGTACAATTATAAGTTCGGTTAATATTGATGGTGTTCTGTGGTTACAAGTGGTGATGAATAATGATATTAATCCAACTCAAACCTTCCGTTTACCTAAAGACGATTGTATTCTGACCCCTCAACCTCTGCTTTATATACTCAATTAAAATGAATACCAAGTATTATATCGGAATTATGTCCGGTACGAGTTTAGATGGCGTAGATATTGCGTTAGTGGATTTTAGTTTATCTAAACCAAAATTGGTGGCATCGGATTTTACTCCTATGCCAAATGATTTACGTGAAAAAATTACCGCACTTGTGCAATCGGGTGAAACGACACTACAACAGTTGGGAGAGCTGGATCATCAACTTGGCTTGCTTTATGCAGACTGCGTAAACCGTTTTCTACAATCTATGCAGATCTCAACTGAACATATTCAAGCCATCGGCTGCCATGGACAAACTATATGGCATTCACCGCAAGGGCAATTTCCTTTCACAATGCAAATTGGCGATATGAATTTGCTCGCCGCCCGTACAGGCATTACCACTGTAGGGGATTTTCGCCGCAAAGATATGGCATTCGGCGGACAAGGGGCTCCGCTTGTGCCGGCATTCCATCAGGCTGTTTTTTTTGACCCGAATTATGCCACCGTAGTATTGAATATTGGCGGAATAAGCAATGTTTCCTTATTGATTCCGAACCAGCCTGTAATGGGGTTTGATAGCGGCACGGGGAATACGTTACTTGATCAGTGGATCGAAAAACATCTCGGCGTACCCTATGATAAAAATGGTGAATGGGCGGCAACCGGACAATGCAATGAAGAATTGTTGAATTACCTGTTAGACGAGCCTTTTTTCCAACAACCTCCACCTAAAAGTACGGGGCGGGAATTATTTAATTTGTCTTGGTTGGAACAAAAAATTCAACATATTACAACAAATTCAGTCGCACTTTTACCACAGGATATACAGGCAACCTTAGTGGAATTTACTGTTCAGAGCATTGTAACAAGCCTGGATAATATCAATATCGCTTTGCCAAAACGGTTGTTGGTTTGTGGTGGAGGCGCAAAAAATAAATTCATTATGCAACGTCTTGCAAACAGTTTACCAAACTGGGAAATTCACACGACCAACGAATTTGGTATGGATGCGGATTATGTGGAGGCCGCTGCTTTTGCATGGTTGGCTTGTCGAAGAATGAATCATCAAACAGGTAATTTACCTGATGTTACCGGTGCACAACACGCGGTGGGATTAGGTGCCATTTTTCCGATGCCTTAAATAACGATGATAGAATGATCTAAGCCTAGTGAAATCGTCATTCGTTGTGAATGAGTTTATTCACGGATTGCCTATTTCCAAATAAAAATAAACTAGAATTTAACCGCACTTTATGGTATAAATCGCACCGCTCTTTTTTCCATAAAAAAGAGTGAATTTTTAACTTAAATAACACACACATATCATCAAGGCTTCATCGGGGTGCCAAACGGTCGATGAGCTGATATGTGGAGGCTCAACCCCAATTAAAAGGAAAATATTATGGCACAAGTTTCAATGCGCGATATGATCAACGCAGGCGTACACTTCGGACACCAAACCCGTTACTGGAATCCACAAATGAAACCTTTCATTTTTGGTGCACGTAATGGTGTTCACATCATCAACCTTGAAAAAACCTTACCATTATTCAATGAAGCATTAGCGGAATTAACCCGTATTGCAAGCAATAACGGTAAAGTACTTTTCGTTGGTACAAAACGCGCTGCGTCTGAAGCCGTTCAAGCTGCAGCATTAGACTGTCAACAATATTATGTTAACCACCGTTGGTTAGGTGGTATGTTGACTAACTGGAAAACAGTACGTCAATCAATTAAACGTTTAAAAGATTTAGAAGCTCAATCTCAAGACGGTACTTTCGATAAATTAACCAAAAAAGAAGCGTTAATGCGTACCCGTGAGATGGAAAAACTTGAATTAAGCCTTGGCGGTATCAAAGATATGGGCGGTTTACCGGATGCATTATTCGTAATCGGTGCTGACCACGAACATATCGCCGTAAAAGAAGCGAATAATCTTGGTATCCCTGTATTTGCTATCGTTGATACCAACTCTACGCCTGCTGGCGTTGATTTCGTTATCCCGGGTAACGATGATGCGACTCGTGCAATTCAACTTTACTTAACAGCAGCAGCTGCCGCAGTAAAAGAAGGTCGTGGTAACGAAGCAGCGGTTACTGAAGAATTAGCGGCTGCGGTAGAAGCGGAATAATTTAAGTTTTGCAATAAGGCGAAAGCCCTTATTAATCAAACGATTAATTGGCACAGGGGCGAGAAATTGCCCCTGTATTTTTATCTAAAAAGTTCGGTGAAAAATAACCGCACTTTCAGACAGAGGATTGGAAAAATGGCTGAAATTACAGCAGCATTAGTAAAAGAACTTCGTGAGCGTACCGGTGCCGGTATGATGGAATGTAAAAAAGCATTAGTTGAAGCGAACGGTGATATTGAATTAGCTATCGATAATATGCGTAAATCCGGTCAAGCAAAAGCCGCGAAAAAAGCCGGTCGTGTGGCAGCTGAAGGCGTTATTATTGCGCGTGTTGAAGCGGGTTTTGGTGTCTTAGTGGAAATGAACTGTGAGACCGACTTCGTGGCAAAAGATGCCGGTTTCTTAGACTTGGCAAATGAAGTAGTTGATTACGCTGCGACAAATAAAGGTACTACTATTGAACAATTACAAGCACATTTTGAAGAAAAACGTGCAGCATTAGTAGCGAAAATCGGTGAGAATATGACAATTCGTCGTGTCGCTTACTTAGAAGGTAATGTTATTGCTCAATACCTACATGGCGCGAAAATCGGTGTATTAGTTGCCGGTGAAGGTTCAGCTGAAGAATTGAAAAAAGTGGCGATGCACGTTGCGGCATCTAAACCTGAGTTCGTTAATCCGGAAGATGTTTCTGCCGAAGTGGTGGAACACGAGCGTCAAATCCAAATCGACATCGCAATTAATTCCGGTAAACCAAAAGAAATCGCAGAAAAAATGGTTGAAGGTCGTATGAAGAAATTCACCGGTGAAGTTTCTTTAACCGGTCAAGCATTCGTTATGGATCCTTCTCAATCGGTGGGCGACTACTTAAAATCTGTGAACACCTCAGTGTCTAACTTCATTCGTTTAGAAGTGGGTGAAGGTATTGAAAAAGTAGAAGAAGATTTTGCGGCAGAAGTGGCGAAAATCACTGGCGGTAACGCTTAATTCTTCTATTTTGAAAGACTAAAAAAGCCGATATTAGTTATCGGCTTTTCTATTATTTACGTTTTGGACGAATATCAATAGCGGGATCATCTCCTTTTTCGTATTTTTCATCGATCCGTTTTTGCAAGCCAAAATCATCTTTATCCGCTTCAGGAGAAAATAAATCTTCTTCCCCAGTGAGTTTTGGATTTTTGATACCTATCCAATTTGCGACTCCCTCGACAAAATTCAAACCGGATTTAAACGCCTTATATTCTTTACGTTCAGTATCATCAGATGCAATTTTAAATAATGGAACATTGTGATGACTACGGCTAAAGCAGTTTTGGTTGAACAACATCACATTATGTTTTTCATCTTGTTGATGGCATAAGCCGTGATCGGCAAAATAAATCATTGAAAAAGTGCGGTGATTTTTTTGTGCGTTTTCTTGTAATCGCTCATAAACGCGTTTTAAAAATTCATCGGTTTTTTTAATGGAAGAAATGTAACAGTTCAAATAAGCATATTTAGGCGCGATTTCGTTGTCCTTAAAAATTTTCGGATAATCTTCCAAGCGATCGCAAGCCAGCGGATGAGAGCCGTAAAGATGCAAGACAATGAAGCGTTTACCTTCAGTCGGGTTTTCTAGTATTTGGATGAATTTGGGTAATAAATCAAAATCGCTATAATTCGTGGAGTTGAAACTCCCCCCTTTTTTTAAAAAGAAGGTTTCATCGGATTTTGCTGCAAGAGAGGAAACTGGCGTATCAAACTCGCCCAGCAAACCTTGATTAGATAACCAATAGGTTTTAATGCCGGCAGATTTGATGAGATCCACTAAACTTAAATCATAGTTCGGTTCCCATTTTTCTTTGTTTGGTAGCGTAAGCATTAAGCGTAAAGATGCAATCGTATTAGTGCCGGCAGAGCGGAATCCATTAATGAGAGTACCTGTTGCATTTGACATAAAAGGCGTGTTTTCCACGGGATAACCATAAGCATGATGATAATCTTGGCGTGCACTTTCTCCAATGATTAACACATAATCATCGTAGCGGGAATGGTCTAAGGTTGATTTTCCCCAGCTATGCGAATGCGACATTTGTTTGAGTTTCTTGACTTCATCATAAATTTTTAAAGTTGAATTAACGCTTTCTTTTACGGGAGCGGCGAGGGGAAGATGATAAGCAAAGAGTAATGCCGATAGGCTAATAAAGGTTTTGTTACGATAAAGTTTAATGCTGAATTTGACCGCACTTTTATATTGTACAAACACCAATACCGGAATAGAAAAGGCAATAAGATAGCTACTCAGTGGAATTTGCAATAAAAATTCTCTAGTTTCCAACATATCCGTGGCAAAAACAGAGGCAATATATTGATAGCTCGGTGCACCGAAATTGAGGCCGACAGGTGTGTAAAATGCATGTGCGCAGGCGATTGGCAACAAAATAAAATAGAACGTTTTTTTGCTGCTACTTAATAAAAGAATCAGGACGGCGGCAAGTAAAATGATCCCAATATCGGGCTGAGGAAACATTCCTGTACCAATCAGTATGAAATAACCTGCCACCATGGCACAAATAAAAATCCAAAGTGCGGTTAAAATCAGCGGTATTTTTGAGGTGTTCATACTATCTCTATGGAGAAATAAATGCGCTTATTATCCAGTTTTTAATGAGAATTTCCATCTCTAATATCTTCACTCTTGCGCAGTTATTTTATAGAATAGGGCAATTTTTTTAAGCCCAAAAAGGAAAAGACAATGAGCCAACCAATTTACAAACGTATTTTATTGAAATTAAGCGGTGAAGCATTACAAGGTGATGAAGGGTTTGGGATTGACCCGTCAATTCTCGATCGTATGGCATTAGAGATCAAAGAATTAGTGGAAATGGGGGTTGAAGTTGGTGTTGTGTTGGGCGGCGGTAATCTATTTCGTGGCGCGAAATTAGCAAAAGCCGGTATGAATCGTGTAGTGGGCGACCATATGGGTATGCTTGCCACGGTGATGAACGGTTTGGCAATGCGTGATGCACTACATCGTGCCGACGTGAATGCAAAATTAATGTCTGCTTTTCAGTTAAACGGTATTTGCGATACTTATAACTGGTCGGAAGCGATTAAAATGTTACGGGAAAAACGTGTGGTGATTTTCTCTGCGGGAACGGGCAGCCCATTCTTTACGACCGATTCCGCCGCCTGCTTGCGTGGCATTGAAATTGAAGCGGATGTCGTGTTGAAAGCGACCAAAGTGGATGGCGTGTATGATTGTGATCCGGCTAAAAATCCACAAGCAAAATTATATCAACATCTTAGCTATGCGGAAGTGATAGATAAAGAATTACAAGTAATGGATTTAGCCGCGTTTACCTTAGCCCGTGACCACGGTATGCCGATTCGTGTCTTTAATATGGTTAAACCCGGCGCGCTACGTAATGTTGTACTTGGTACAACGGAAGGTACGACGATTTGTTAATTGAATCGGATTGGTGAATTGAACTAGGAAAACGCAATGGAATTGAGTACAATCGTTGCGTTTTTAATTTTTACTAAAAGGAATAGAATACATGATTAATGAAATTAAAAAAGATGCGCAAGATCGTATGGATAAGAGCCTTGAAGCGCTAAAAGGACATATTGCTAAAATTCGTACAGGTCGTGCTCAACCAAGTTTATTAGATGCAATCCAAGTAGAATACTATGGTGCAGCCACACCACTTCGTCAATTAGCCAATGTTGTGGCGGAAGATGCGCGCACGCTCGCGGTAACCGTATTTGATCGCTCATTAATCAGTGCGGTGGAAAAAGCGATTTTAACTTCCGATCTCGGTTTAAATCCGTCTTCTGCCGGTACGACGATTCGCGTACCGCTCCCTCCATTAACGGAAGAACGCCGCCGTGATTTAATTAAAATCGTTAAGGCTGAAGGTGAGCAAGGCAAAGTCGCTATTCGTAATGTCCGCCGTGATGCGAATGATAAAATCAAAGCGCTGTTAAAAGACAAAGAAATCAGTGAAAATGAACAGCATAAAGCGGAAGAAGATATTCAAAAAATTACTGATCAATTTATTAAAAAAGTTGATGAAGTTTTAGCTGAGAAGGAAAAAGAGCTATTAGATTTTTAGTTGTGATGGCATAAAGGCACAAAGATGTCCGGTGAATTAATTGTAAAGAATACTAAATCTGCTCTTGTTGCAGATGTCTCTTTTTCTATTATTTTCCAAGTATCTTTGAAGCTAAAATAATCTTAATAGCGAAATAAAGGACGCATGGGCGTCCTTTTTACTCAATATAAAGTGCGGTCAAAAATTTATGCAAAAACAAAATATTGTGATTCTTGGTGCAACGGGTTCGATTGGACAAAGCACCCTATCTGTGATTGAACACAACCCCGAAAAATATCATGCCTTTGCCCTTGTAGGCGGAAAAAATGTTGAGTCAATGTTTGAAAAATGTGTGAAATTTCGACCGCACTTTGCCGCCCTTGATGATGTAACCGCCGCTGATATTTTACGTGAAAAGCTTTCAGCACAAGGGATTGCAACAGAAGTATTGGCGGGGCAAAAAGCGATTTGCGAATTAGCTGCACACCCTGATGCGGATCAAGTGATGGCGGCGATTGTCGGTGCGGCAGGTTTATTGCCGACTTTATCTGCAATAAAGGCAGGAAAACGCGTGCTACTAGCCAATAAAGAAGCATTGGTAACCTGTGGAAAAATTTTTATTGATGCCTTGAAGCAGCATAATGCCACTTTACTGCCGGTGGATAGCGAACATAATGCGATTTTTCAATCTTTACCGCCTGACGCGCAACAAAAAATCGGTTTTTGCCCATTAGCCGAATTAGGCATTAGTAAAATCGTTCTAACCGGCTCTGGCGGCCCTTTTCGTTATACGGCATTAGATGAGTTTAAACATATCACACCGGAACAGGCGGTTGCTCACCCGAATTGGTCAATGGGGAAAAAAATTTCCGTAGATTCCGCTACGATGATGAATAAAGGTTTGGAATATATTGAAGCCCGTTGCTTATTCAATGCAAGCGCAGATGAAATGGAGGTGATTATCCACCCACAATCCATCATTCATTCTATGGTGCGTTATGTGGATGGTTCAGTCATTGCGCAAATGGGGAATCCAGATATGAGAACCCCTATTGCCGAAACCATGTCTTACCCTCATCGCACTTTTGCCGGTGTTGAACCTTTGGACTTCTTTAAAATCAAAGAATTAACTTTTATCGAACCTGATTTTAATCGTTATCCGAATTTAAAGCTGGCAATGGAGGCGTTTGCTGAGGGGCAGTATGCAACAACCGCAATGAACGCTGCAAATGAAATTGCAGTACAGGCTTTCTTAGATCGTCGCATTTTATTTACGGATATAGCCCGAATTAATCAAGAAACGGTATTAAAAATGTCGAGTACGGTTATTTCAAATATTGATGATGTGTTGGCGATAGATACGCAAGCCCGTGCAGTTGCCGAACAATTGATTAAACGATGTTAAAAGTGCGGTCACAAATAAACTTATTTTATGATAGAACTTGATAAGAATAATATCCCGTTACATGTTGCCATTATTATGGACGGCAACGGGCGTTGGGCAAAACAGCGCAATAAATTGCGTGTTTTTGGTCATACTCATGGCGTTGGCTCGGTTCGCCGTGCGGTCAGCTATGCACGTCAAATCGGTGTAAAAGTGCTGACACTTTACGCCTTCAGCAGTGAAAATTGGAACCGTCCGGAACAGGAAGTCAGTTCGTTGATGACACTTTTTATGCAAGCCTTGGATCGTGAAGTCAAAAAATTACATAAAAATGATATTCGCCTGAAAATTATTGGTGATACATCACGGTTTAGTGAAAAATTGCAAGAGAAAATTAGAAAAGCTGAAGAACTGACTGAAAAAAATACCGCACTTACGCTGAATATCGCCGCAAATTATGGTGGTTGTTGGGATATTGTACAAGCAACCAAACAAATTGCAGATAAAGTAAAAAATAATGAAATAAATACGGAAGACATCAACGAGCAATGTTTCCAACAACACCTTGTTACTCAAGAGCAGCCGCAAGTGGATTTATTGATTCGTACCAGCGGTGAACAACGTATTAGCAATTTTTTACTTTGGCAAATTGCCTATGCGGAACTGTGTTTTTTAGATGTTTTATGGCCGGATTTCAGTGAAAAAGATTTTAATCAAGCCATTGCGAATTATCAACAACGTCATCGCCGTTTTGGCGGGACAGAATAAGCGGAGAAATTATGCTTAAGGAACGTGTATTATCGGCTATTGTGCTTATTGCACTGGTACTTTGTGCCTTGTTCTTATTTACCCCTTTTTATTTTGCTTTGGCTTTGGGGATGGTGGCGACATTGGGTGTGTGGGAATGGACACAATTTGCCCGTTTTGAGCAACCTCTCGCCCGTTTGTGTATTACCGTATTTCTCGGTGCTTTTATTTTTTTATGGCTTTTTACCGAAGGAGATTATTTAAATGCAGGACGTGTTTTTGAAGACTATCTTCCACTTTTATTGCTTAATTCCGTAGGTTGGTGGATGCTTGCATTATTGTTAGTCATCACTTATCCCAATTCCGCAAGATATTGGGGCAAAAATAAGCCGATTCACTTGTTGTTTGCTTTCGCAACTTTGATTCCTTTCATTGCGGCCGTCTTGCATTTGCGTTTAGAGCATTATACACAAGATCCTCATTATGGTTTATTTTTACTCCTTTATGTATTTGTGCTTGTTTGGGCGGCGGATTCCGGCGCGTATTTTGCCGGTCGTGCTTTTGGTAAACATAAACTTGCACCAAAAGTTTCACCGGGTAAAACTTGGGAAGGCGTGTTTGGCGGTTTAATGACCGCGGTTATTCTCGCATGTGTTTTTATTTATTTTTCTCGTGAGACATTACTTGGCAATCGTACTATGACAGGATTTGTGATTCTCTCGGTCGCAACGGTTGCCATTTCAATCTTGGGTGATTTAACAGAAAGTATGTTTAAGCGAGAATCAGGCATTAAAGACAGTAGCCAACTTATTCCCGGTCATGGCGGTATCTTAGATCGTATCGACAGTTTAACGGCGGCTGTCCCCTTTTTTACTTACTTTTATTTCTTTGTCTTATAAGGATCGATAATGTCATTTCTGTGGTCACTGGGTTCTTTTCTGATCGCGATTTCTGTGTTAGTGGCGGTTCATGAATACGGTCATTTTTGGGCGGCACGAAAGTGCGGTGTAAAAGTGCATCGTTTTTCTATCGGTTTTGGTAAAGTGCTTTGGCGGCGTACCGATAAACAGGGAACTGAATTTGCCTTGTCGATGATCCCATTGGGTGGCTACGTTAAAATGCTGGATGGCAGGGCAGAAGAGGTTCCCTCGTCGTTAAAATCTCAAGCATTTGATCAAAAGTCGGTATTACAACGTGCATTTATTATTGCAGCAGGTCCATTAGCTAATTTTATTTTTGCTATCGTGGCATATTGGGTCATTTATTCTGTCGGGATGCCAAGTATAAAACCTGTGATTGAAAGTGTTACGCCACATTCCATTGCTGCGCAAGCAAAAATAGAAGCCAATTCACAAATTATGACAATTGATGGGCAAAAGGCACAGGATTGGGAAACCATTAATATGCTATTAGCTGCAAAGTTAGGGGAATCTCAAGTGGATATTGGTTTTTCACCTTTTGGTTCAAGTGTCACCTATGAAAAACGCTTGGATTTATCCGATTGGCGGTTTGATCCGGAAAAAGAAAGCGCTTTTGAATCTTTGGGAATGACCCCTGTTCGAGCCAAAATAGAGATGACGTTATCAAAAGTAGTGGATAATTCCCCAGCCCAAAAAGCCGGCTTGCAAGTAGGGGATAGAATTTTAAATGAAAATTTGACCGCACTTTCGTGGCAGGATTTTGTAAAACTGGTCGAACAAGGGCAGCCTATTTCTTTGAAAGTTGAACGTGACGGCAATATTTTTGACAAAACGGTACAACCGGAAAAAAATAAAGAGGATCGCTGGTTTGTGGGAATAAGCCCGACCTTTTTAAATGTTGGCGAGCAGTATCGAACGGAATTAAAATATGGTATTCTTGACGCCTTGTCGAAAAGTGTAGAAAAAACGGTGCAATTGTCTTGGTTAACCATTAAAGTGATTGGCAAATTATTTACCGGTGATCTTTCTTTGAATAATTTAAGTGGTCCGATTTCTATTGCGAAAGGTGCGGGAGCTTCATCAAGTGTAGGATGGATTTATTTCCTGAGCTTTATGGCATTAATCAGCGTCAATTTAGGTATTATGAATTTATTTCCGTTGCCGGTACTGGATGGTGGACATCTGGTGTTTTTGGCGGCAGAAGGTATTAAAGGAAAGCCTGTTTCCGAGCAGGTACAAAATTTAAGTTATCGCATTGGGGCGGCATTGCTATTAACCTTAATGGTGTTTGCACTTTTCAACGATTTCTTACGTTTATAAATTTTTATAGTAAATAGGATACAGTCGATGAAAAAACTTCTAATTGCAAGTTTGTTATTCGGTACGGCAACAAGTGTGTTTGCTGCCCCTTTCTTAGCAAAAGACATTCGCATAGATGGCGTTCAGGGTGAATTAGAACAACAAATTCTTGCGAGTTTGCCGGTTCGTTCAGGTCAACGAGTGACCGATAACGATGTGGCGAATATTGTTCGTAATTTATTCGTAAGTGGTCGATTTGATGATGTAAAAGCTTATCGTGATGGTGATTCTCTCGTGGTAAGTGTCATTGCTAAACCGATTATTTCGGAAGTGCGTATTAAAGGTAACTCTTTAATTCCAACGGAAGCATTAAAACAAAATTTGGATGCGAATGGCTTTAAAGCCGGTGATGTACTGAATCGCGCGAAACTTGACGAATTCGTGAAAGGTGTGAGAGAACACTATAAAAGTGTAGGGCGTTATAATGCGAAAGTCGAGGCGATTGTAAATACGCTCCCAAATAATCGTGCGGAGATCAATCTTCAAATCGATGAAGATGATACGGCAAAATTAAAATCTGTTACCTTTAATGGTAATACCGCGGTTTCCAGCAGTACTTTGCAAGAACAAATGGAGTTGCAACCGGATGCATGGTGGAAACTGTGGGGCAATAAATTTGATGCAACTCAATTTGATAAAGATTTGCAATCTATCCAACAATATTATCAAAATAATGGTTATGCAAAAGCACATATTACCAATACAGATGTTCAGCTAAACGATGAGCAAACCAAAGCGGAAGTGACGATTGATATTAATGAAGGTGAGAAATACGATTTAACCAGTGCACGTATTGTTGGTAATTTAGGTGGAATGTCTGAAGAATTACAGCCGTTATTAAACAACCTTCACTTGAATGAAACTTTTAGCAGAGCTGATGTTACTGATGTTGAAAATGCTATCAAAGCGAAACTGGGTGAGCGTGGCTATGGTAGTGCAACTGTAAATACCGCACCGACATTTGATGATGCAAATAAAGCTATTGCATTAACTTTTGTGGTTGATGCCGGTCGCCGTTTATCCGTTCGCCAAGTTCAATTTGAGGGTAATACGGTTTCAGCCGATAGTACATTACGTCAGGAAATGCGCCAACAGGAAGGTTCTTGGTATAATGCGCAATTAGTCGAGTTGGGTAAAATTCGTTTGGATAGAACAGGGTTCTTTGAAACAGTTGAAAGCCGAGTTGATCCGATTGAAGGTTCTAATGACGAAGTGAATGTGGTTTATAAAGTCAAAGAACGTAACACCGGCAGTATCAACTTTGGTATTGGATATGGGACAGAGAGCGGTATTAGCTATCAAGCGAGTATAAAACAAGAGAATTTCTTGGGAACCGGTGCTGCTGTGAGTTTAGCCGGATCGCGTAATGACTATGGTACAACAATTAATCTTGGTTACACAGAACCGTACTTTACAAAAGATGGGGTAAGTTTAGGTGGTAATGTATTCTATGAAACTTATGATAACTCTGATAGTGATACTTCATCAAATTATAAACGTACGACTTATGGCGGTAATGTTACCTTAGGTTTCCCGGTCAATGAAAATAACTCATACTATGTAGGGTTAGGTTACACTTATAATAAAATTAGTAATTTCTCTCGGGAATATAATCGAGATCTTTATTTAGCCTCTATGAATTTTGATTCAACCTCTATCAAATCTCATGATTTTGATTTTTCCTTTGGCTGGAATTATAACAGTTTGAACCGCGGTTATTTCCCAACTAAAGGGGTGAAAGCGAGTATTGGTGGACGAGTCACCATTCCGGGCTCCGATAATAAGTATTATAAACTTAATGCAGATGTCCAAGGCTACTATCCGCTTGATCGTACGCATAACTGGGTGATTTCAGGTAAGGCTGGGTTAGGCTATGCAAACGGTTTTGGTGGTAAACGTTTACCGTTCTATCAAAACTATACGGCAGGTGGTATTGGGTCACTACGTGGTTTTTCGTATGGTGCGGTAGGACCAAATGCGATTTATTGGGTAAAAGATAATAAGGGTAATGAAGGATATAATTCTAATGGGAGTAGCGATATTGTTGGCGGGAACGCTATTGCCACAGCGAGTGTTGAATTGATTGTACCGACGCCGTTTGTGGCAGAAAAAAATCAGAATTCGGTAAGAACTTCATTATTTGTTGATGCGGCAAGCGTTTGGAATACCAAATGGACGGCACAGGATAAGGCAAATTTCCCTAAGTTACCGGATTATAGCGATCCAAGCCGTATTAGAGCATCTGCAGGTGTCGGTTTCCAATGGCAATCACCAATCGGACCATTGGTATTCTCCTACGCTAAGCCGATCAAAAAATATGAAAATGATGATGTAGAACAATTCCAATTTAGTATTGGCGGTTCTTTCTAATCGAACTTTTTATTTATCTTCTAGTCAAAACAAACACTTGCACAGCATATATTTAGGCTGTGCAAGCATGATTAACTACTTAACCTAATAAGGAAATTTCAATGAAAAATGTTTTAAAAGTCACCGCACTTTCAGTAGGTATCGCACTTGCATCAGGTTTTGCCGCTGCAGATGAAAATATTGCATTTATTAACGCTGGATATTTGTTCCAAAACCACCCGGATCGCCAAGCTATCGCAGATAAATTAGATGCGGAATTGAAACCGACAGCAGATAAATTGGCTGCAAGCAAAAAAGAAATTGATAATAAAATTGCCGCATCACGTAAAAAAGTAGAAGCAAAAGTTGAAGCTTTGAGAAAAGATGCGCCTCGTTTACGTCAAGCTGAAATTCAAAAGCGTGAAGAAGAAATTAATAAGTTCGGAGCTAATGAAGAAGCCGCATTGACAAAATTGATGCAAGAGCAGGATAAAAAAGTAGCGGAGTTCCAAGAAGAAAGCGATAAACGCCAAACAGAAGCTCGTGCAAAATTATTAGAAAGTATCCAAGTCGCAACAAATAATGTCGCAAAAGCAAAAGGTTATACCTATGTGCTTGATGCAAATTCTGTGGTATTTGCAGTAGAAGGTAAAGATATTACCGAAGAAGTATTAAAATCTATTCCTGTAACTGAAAAAGCTACAGCACCGGCTAAAACAGAAGAGAAGAAATAATAGGTTCTCATAATGCAAAAATCCTATTCTTTACAAGAATTGGCGAATCAAATCGGCGCTACCCTTCGTGGTAACGCCGATACTGTTGTAGCAAATATCGCTCCTCTCGATAAAGCGCAAGCTCATCAACTCACCTTCATTTCCAATGCAAAATTTCGCCCATTATTAAAAGAATCTCAAGCTGGTGTTTTAGTGGTATCCGAAGCTGATGTTGAATTTTGTGCGAAGGAAAGTAATTTACTCATTGTTAAAGATCCTTATGTAGCTTATGCGATTTTAGCCCAATATATGGATACCACACCAAAAGCAGCACAAGGTATCGCGCCAAGTGCGGTTATTTCTGAAGATGTTTCTTTAGGTGAAAATGTATCAATTGGAGCAAATAGTGTCATTGAAGAAGGCGTTGTATTAGGCGATAACGTGATTATCGGTGCAAATTGCTTTGTAGGTAAAAATACAAAAATTGCAACAGGCACGCAACTTTGGGCGAATGTGACCGTTTACCATGATGTGGAAATTGGTAAAAACTGTTTAATTCAATCCGGAGCGGTGATTGGTAGTGATGGTTTTGGTTATGCCAATGATCGTGGTCGTTGGATTAAAATTCCACAAGTGGGTCAAGTTATTATCGGTAACAATGTTGAAATCGGCGCTTGTACTTGTATCGATCGGGGCGCATTAGATGCCACGGTGATTGAAGATAATGTTATTATCGATAATCTTTGCCAAATTGCCCATAATGTTCACATTGGCACAGGTACGGCAGTAGCAGGCGGTGTGATTATGGCGGGCAGTTTGACCGTAGGGCGTTATTGCCTTATCGGTGGTGCGAGTGTGATCAACGGCCATATGGAAATCTGTGACAAAGTGACGATTACCGGCATGGGAATGGTGATGCGGCCAATTACCGAACCGGGTGTTTATTCTTCCGGTATTCCGTTGCAAACAAACAAAGAATGGCGGAAAACTGCAGCTTTGACATTGGGTATTGATGGAATGAATAAACGTTTGAAAGCGCTCGAAAAGAAAATCGGTTAATCTGCTTTAAAAACGCACCGCACTTTTGTGGTGCGTTTTGTTTTTACCCGTAAATATCGTATAATTCATGGGAATTTGGTTTTTATTTGTAAAGGTATCAACGTGTCAGAACAGCAATCAAGAGTGATCGAAGCAAAAGAAATTATGACTTTATTACCGCACCGCTATCCGTTTTTATTAGTGGATCGCGTGTTGGATTTTAAGGAAGGCGAATGGCTAAAAGCAGTTAAAAATATCAGTGTTAATGAACCTTGTTTTACCGGTCACTTCCCTGGCGAACCTATTTTACCGGGGGTATTGATTTTAGAAGCGCTTGCCCAAGCTATGGGAATTCTGGCATTCAAAACCCACGAATTAAAAGGTGGGGAATTATTCTATTTTGCGGGGATTGACGAAGCGCGTTTCAAACGTCCTGTATTGCCCGGTGACCAAATGGAATTAAATGTTCAAGTCATCAAAGAACGCCGTGGAATCACCGCTTTCACAGGTATTGCCACGGTAAACGGTGAAGTGGCTTGTGAAGCGAAATTAATGTGTGCACGTCGCTAATAAGGAAATAATTATGATTCACTCAAGTGCAAAAATCCACCCGACAGCATTAGTTGAAGAAGGGGCTATCATTGGTGAGGATGTGGTAATTGGTCCTTTCTGTATTGTTGAAGGTTCTGTTGAGATTAAAGCGCGCACCGTGTTGAAATCACACGTGGTAGTACGTGGCGATACAGTGATTGGTGAGGATAACGAAATTTATCAATTCGCAACGATTGGCGAAGTCAACCAGGATTTAAAATACAAAGGCGAAGCGACAAAAACCATTGTTGGTAATGCCAATAGAATTCGCGAACATGTGACGATTCACCGGGGGACTATTCAAGGCGGTGGTGTAACTCGTATCGGTAATAATAATCTTCTAATGATTAACGTACACGTTGCGCATGATTGTAAAATTAAAAATAATTGTATCTTAGCCAATAATGCCACCCTTGCAGGTCATGTTGAATTAGATGATTTCGTGATTGTTGGCGGTATGTCGGCTATTCATCAATTTGTAGTGGTGGGAGCGCACGTGATGTTAGGTGGCGGTTCAATGGTTAGCCAAGACGTACCACCTTATGTGATGGCGCAAGGCAACCACGCCCGTCCATTTGGTGTGAATTTAGAAGGCTTAAAACGCCGTGGATTTGATAAACCAACGATGCACGCCATTCGTAATGTGTATAAAATGATTTACCGTAGCGGTAAAACCCTTGAGGAAATCATCCCTGAGATTGAACAAATTGCTGAAACCGATTCCGCAATTAGTTTTTTCACCGATTTTTTCAAACGCTCAACGCGCGGTATTATTCGTTAATCACGCACTTTTATCCTCCTTTAGAAACGGAGATTCCCAAGAAATTAATTTTAAATCAACCGCACTTTCGTTTTAAAAGTGCGGTTATTTTTTAGGTAAATTTAATGAATAAAGAAAATCTTACTATCGCCCTTGTTGCGGGAGAAATTTCCGGTGATATTCTTGGTGCAGGTCTGATTCGCCAGTTGAAAACCCATTATCCTAATGCCCGTTTTATCGGTATTGCCGGCCCTAAAATGTTAGCAGAAGGCTGCGAAACTTTAGTGGATATGGAAGAACTTTCCGTCATGGGATTGGCTGAAGTTGTGAGACATTTACCGCGTTTGCTAAAAATCCGTAAAAACGTGATTCAAACCATGTTGCGTGAAAAGCCCGATGTCTATATTGGCATTGACGCACCTGATTTTAATTTAGATGTAGAACTGAAGCTCAAAGCCAACGGTATCAAAACCATTCATTATGTCAGCCCCTCCGTATGGGCGTGGCGACAGAATAGAATCCACAAAATTGCGAAAGCAACAAATCAAGTACTGGCATTTTTACCTTTTGAAAAGGCGTTTTATGATAAATTCAATGTGCCTTGTCGATTTATCGGTCATACGATGGCGGATGCAATCCCCCTAAAACCTAATCGGGCGGAGGCTTGCCAATTTCTCAATATTGATCCGGCACAACGTTATTTAGCGATTCTTGTGGGAAGTCGGGGTGCTGAAGTAGAATTTTTAACCGAGCCTTTTTTAAAAACAGCATTATTGCTGAAAGCGCAATTTTCGGATCTACAATTCCTTGTTCCCTTAGTGAATGAAAAACGGAGACAACAATTTGAAGCCATTAAAGCCCGAGTCGCGCCGAACTTAGCGATGCATCTGATTGACGGCAACGCACGCCAAGTCTTAATGGCGGCACAAGCAACATTATTGGCTTCCGGCACGGCGGCACTTGAGGCGATGTTGTGTAAATCACCCATGGTGGTAGGCTATAAAATGAAGCCTCTTACCTATTCACTGGCAAAACGGTTAGTGAAGACTGACTATATTTCCCTACCAAATTTACTCGCCAATGAAATGCTCGTGTCGGAAATGATTCAAGAAAATTGTGACCCCACATTACTTGCCGAAAAACTGGCAGCTTATTTCTCGGATGAAGAAAGTGCGGTTAAAAATCGCCACATTTTAATTCAACGTTTCACTGATTTACACCAACAAATTCAATGTGATGCGGATAAACAGGCGGCCCAAGCCGTGATTGATTTATTAGAGGAAGACCAAAATGTTTGAATATCCGCAAGGTTACGAACTCATTGCCGGTGTCGATGAAGTGGGGCGAGGACCTTTAGTGGGTGCAGTCGTAACCGCAGCGGTGATTTTAGATCCCAATAATCCCATTGAAGGATTAGCCGATTCAAAAAAACTCACTGAGAAAAAACGCCTTGCCTTAGCAGAAGAAATTAAACAAAAAGCGATCGCATGGTCATTAGGGCGTGCAGAAGCAGAAGAAATTGATAAACTGAATATTTTGCAGGCGTCCTTGATCGCTATGACGCGTGCGGTAAAATCCTTAAAAATTCAACCGCACTTTGTACTGGTCGATGGTAATAAAATCCCTAAAGATCTCAATATTCCCGCCCAAGCCATCGTGAAAGGCGATAGTCTGGTGGCGGAAATTAGTGCTGCCTCTATTTTGGCAAAAGTCGCTCGGGATCAGGAAATGGAAGCCTTGGATCGCCAATATCCTGAATATGCTTTTGCCCAACATAAAGGTTATCCAACGAAGTTACACCTAGAAAAATTAGCCGAATTTGGGGCATTGCCACAGCACCGCCGTAGTTTTGCTCCAGTTCGTAAAGTATTAGAAAGTTGCTCAACATGAGAGGTAGGAGATGAATACCATATTCACCAATGCGCTTTGGGTTAGTCCGCTTTTCTGGACGCTCGCACTGTTAGCCGTTGCCGTGATTTTATTCGTGAGAAATAAAGTGCGAATGGATGCCGTGGCACTTTTAGTGATGTTGGCGTTTTATTTGAGCGGTATTTTAACCACTAACGAAATTTTTGCCGGCTTTAGCGATCCGAATATTATTTTGATTGCATTGTTGTTTATTATTGGCGAAGGATTGGTGCGTACCGGCGTTGCCTATCAAGTGAGTGAAGGAATCTTAAAACTTGCCGGAAATAGTGAAACCAAAGTCTTGGTATTGCTGATGCTTGCCGTGGCGGGCTTAGGGGCGTTTATGAGTTCCACCGGCGTGGTGGCGATTTTTATTCCCGTAGTATTGATGATTTGTCGCCAAATGAATCTTTCCCCAAAACGTTTAATGATGCCCTTGAGTGTGGCAGGGTTGATCAGCGGTATGATGACACTCATTGCCACCGCGCCTAACTTGGTGGTGAATGCGGAATTAGTCAAAGATACCGGTACCCGTTTAAGATTTTTTGATTTCACCCCCATTGGTCTTGTCATTTTGTTGTTAGGTATTGGCTATATGTTGCTTACCCGTCGCTGGCTTGGAGGAAGTATTGCTACGGATAACCAAGAAAATAATCAACGATCAATGGCAGAATTGATTGATGAGTATGGTTTACGCGGGCGTGCGAAACGTTTTGTAGTGCGTACCGGTTCGCCTTTTGCCGGCAAAAAGTTAGATGAACTCCATTTACGTTCCAATTATGGGGTGAATGTTTTAGCGATTGAACGTTGGAAACGTTTTCGGCCAACTTATATGATGCCCCTTGCCACCTCTGAAATTCACGAAAAAGATATTTTGATGATCGATATAGGTCAGCAAGAATTTAATTTAGCGGAGTTTTGCCAAACCCATAATTTAGAGCCGGCGGAGATTAAATCTCAATCTTTTGATGAACAGGCAAAATCTATTGGCATGGCGGAATTAGCCTTAGTACCGGGTTCGGCGTTGATTGATAAAACCACACAAGAGGTGGCGTTTCGTTCGCGTTACGGGTTAAATGTGGTGGGTATCAAGCGGGATGGCGAATTAATTTCCGATAGCTTTTCCGGCACGCCTTATAAGCTTGGTGATTTAATTCTTGTTATTGGCGATTGGAAAGTAATTCAACAAATGCGTAACCGCACCAAGGATTTTGTTGTGCTCACCTACCCGAAAGAAATAGATCGTGTTGCACCGGCACAAAGCCAAGCCCCGCAAGCCTTACTTTCCGTATTGGTGATGGTGTTGTTAATGGTATCCGGCCTTGTACCGAATGTGATAGCCGCCCTCATCGGTTGCTTAATGTTGGGCTATTTCCGTTGCGTCGATGCGAAAAGTGCTTATGATTCTATTCATTGGCCAAGTTTAATTTTGATTATCGGTATGATGCCGTTTGCTACCGCACTACAAAAAACCGGCGGGATTCAACTTGCTGTGGAGACGATGTTGCAGTTAGTGGGGGATTGGGGAATGCATTGCGTGTTGATGATGTTATTTCTTTTTTGTGCCGTGATCGGATTATTCATCTCTAATACCGCGACGGCGATTTTAGTTGCCCCTATTGCCATTTCATTGGCACAGCAACTCCAAGTATCGCCTATCCCCTTTGCGATGGTGGTGGCAATTGCCGCATCTGCCGCATTTATGACACCGGTTTCTTCACCGGTTAATACAATGGTCGTGGGGCCCGGTGGATACAAGTTTAGTGATTTTTTAAAAATTGGTGTCCCCTTTACATTGATTGTAATGGTGGTGAGTGTATTTTTAATTCCACTCTTATTTCCATTTTAAGCATATAGATTTAATACAAAAATTTAAGGAAAAATATGACCGCACTTTTAAAAATAGGCCTTGTTTCCGTATCTGATCGGGCTTCATCGGGCATCTATCAGGATCAAGGTATTCCCGAATTACAGGCTTGGTTAGAGAACGCGCTAATCGATCCTTTCCATCTGGAAACCCGATTAATTCCCGATGAACAAGAAATTATTGAGCAAACCCTAAAAGAATTGGTGGATGAACAAGGTTGCCATCTTGTCTTAACCACCGGTGGAACGGGGCCGGCAAAACGTGATGTTACCCCGGATGCTACGCTTGCCGTTGCCGATCGTGAAATGCCCGGTTTTGGTGAGCAAATGCGCCAAGTGAGTTTACACTTTGTACCTACGGCAATTTTATCCCGCCAAGTGGGCGTGATTCGTAAAGCAAGTTTGATTTTAAATTTACCGGGGCAACCCAAAGCCATCAAAGAAACCTTAGAGGGCGTGAAAGACAAAGACGGAAACGTGCTTGTGAGCGGTATTTTTAGCGCAGTACCTTATTGTTTACAACTCATTAATGGTTTGTATATTGATACTCACCCTAATGTGATTGAGAGTTTCCGCCCAAAAGCGGCAAGACGAGAAAATTTGGAGAAATAGGATGAAAAAGATCGAAGCGATGATTCGCCCGTTTAAACTTGATGATGTGCGTGAAAATCTTTCCGATATCGGTATCACCGGGATGACCGTGACAGAGGTGCGTGGTTTTGGCCGCCAGAAAGGACATACGGAACTTTACCGAGGGGCAGAATATATGGTGGATTTTTTACCAAAAGTAAAAATGGAAATCGTGGTGCCTGATGATTTGCTGGAACAGTGTTTGGAAACCATTATAGAAACTTGTCAAACCGGTAAAATCGGCGATGGAAAAATCTTTGTTTATGACGTGGAACGGGTGATCCGCATTCGCACGGGTGAAGAAAATGAGGAAGCGATTTAGTGGAAAATAACCTAAATTTACACCGCACTTTGCTGGGGATCGCCGCCGTTATTATTATTTTAGCCGGTATCAAATTAGCCGCTGAAATTGTTGTGCCGTTTTTGCTGGCGCTCTTTATTGCGATTATTTGTTCACCTATCGTTAAAACAATGACTGACCGCCGTATCCCCCATTGGCTTGCGATAGTATTACTCTTTGTCTTGATTTCCCTGATTTTCTTCTTTTTAGTCGGACTAATTAATAGTAGCGTACGGGAGTTTACCCAGTCTATTCCTCAATATAAAGTCTTGCTTTCCGAACGAGTGAATGATCTGATGGCATTGGCACAACGTTTCAATTTGCCCGTTTATTTTTCACGGGAAACCATTCAAGAAAATTTCGACCCAAGTATCATTATGAATTTTGTGAGTCGTGTCCTGCTCAATTTTTCCGGTGTGGTGAGCAATGTGTTCGTCTTAGTGCTTGTGGTGATTTTTATGCTCTCTGAAGCCCCGACAATGAAACACAAAGTTGCGGTGGTAATAAGCGCTGCACCGAATGATGTAGAAAAGGAGGAACGCCATATTAACCGTATTTTGCAAGGTGTGATTGGCTACCTTGGGATTAAAAGTATCACCAGTCTGCTTACGGGGATTGCTGTGTTTATTCTATTGGAAGTATGCGGTGTACAATATGCGATTTTGTGGGCGACATTAAGTTTTTTATTAAATTACATTCCGAATATCGGTTCTATCATTGCCGCTATTCCTATTATCGTACAGGCTCTGTTGTTGAATGGTTTCGGTATCGGTTTTGGTGTGACAGTTGGTGTGATTGTGATCAATATGGTCATCGGCAATATTCTTGAACCTAAAATGATGGGGCAACGCCTCGGGCTTTCCACTTTAGTCGTTTTTCTTTCCCTGTTATTTTGGGGATGGCTACTGGGCACGGTAGGAATGTTACTCTCCGTTCCTCTTACCATGGCATTAAAAATCGCCTTAGAATCCAGCCCGAATACAGTGAAATATGCTGCCTTGTTGGGCGATGTAGAAAGGGATTAACATTGTTTAGAGACATAAAAAGTGCGGTCAATTTTGACCGCACTTTTGCTATGCGAATTTAGCAGAACAACCTTCTCTGTTTTCTGCTTTTTTTCACCTGAGCAATCAATATCACCACAAGGACAAGCACATATACGGCAAAGATAAATACCAACCATTGTACCATGGTAACACCGAATAGCGACCATTGGCTGTTATCGCAGGAACCGGAGGGGTTGAAAATGCTTGGCAACCAGTGGTGGAATGGGAGGGTTTCCGGGAAATTAGGAATAAATTCACATTGTTTCCAAGGCGCAGGGTTCATTTGTAGATCAAGGTGGCGAATAGAGATCATCAAGCCTTTAACCGCACTAAATAAACCTAATGCGAGGGCGATTAAGCGCAGGATCAGCGAACGGGGCGCGAGAAGACCAATAATGCCCGCAAGGAATAAACCACTCATTGCTAAACGTTCATACACGCAAAGAACACAGGGTTGTAACCCCATACCGTATTGGAAATAAAGTGCGGTCAATTCTAAGGCTAAACTCGAAAGCACAAGTAATAACCAGGATGAGCGTTTTTCTGAAAATTGTTTAAAAAATGCGAGCATTTGTTCTCCTTAAATTGGCTGAATTAAGCCTACATTTGCTAACCAAACGGTAGCAGTCGGTAAAATGTACTCAATAGCAAATAAGCCCACTAAGGATAACACAATGGTGTAAGGTAATGCCATGTAAACCATTCTGCCATAGGAGAGACGAATTAACGGGGCAAGCGATGAGGTTAATAAGAATAAGAAAGCGGCTTGACCGTTTGGCGTTGCAACTGACGGCAAGTTTGTTCCGGTATTAATTGCAACAGCGAGTAATTCAAATTGATGTGGTGTAATCACACCGTTAGTAAGTGCAGTTTTGACCTCATTAATATAGACGGTTGCGACAAAGACATTATCGGAAATAGCAGAGAGCAAGCCATTAAAGGCATAGAATAAAATAAGCTGTGTGCTTTCACTGGCGGATAGAACATAGTGAATAATGGGTGAGAACAGTTTTTGATCGATAATCACTGCAACCACCGTAAAGAATACGACAAGTAATGCGGTGAATGGCAAAGATTCTTGGAACGCTTTGCCAATAACATGTTCATTGGTAATGCCGGTTAATGCAGTTGCGAGAACGATCACGCTTAAACCGATTAAGCCTACTGCAGCTAAATGAAATGCCAAACCGATAACAAGCCAAAGTGCGATAACAGCCTGTACAATCAATTTTATCTTTTCTTGTTTTGACATTTTTTGCGTATTATTGCGATCTAAACGTGCCAATACCGCCCATACTTTACGAGGTAGTTTTGCACCATAGCCAAATAATTTAAATTTTTCTACCAAATAGCAAGTCAGCAAACCAAACATTAAAACAGGTAGGGTTACAGGTGCCATACGGAAGAAAAATTCAATAAAGTTCCAATTTGCTTGTTCTGCGATAATTAAATTTTGTGGTTCACCTACCATCGTCATTACACCACCGAGTGCGGTTCCAACACCGGCATGCATCATTAAACTTCTTAAAAATGCACGAAATTGTTCTAGTGTGGCACGTTTATCGCCTAATTTATCATCGTTGGATATATCAATTAAGTCATTTAGTTTATTGCCTGAAGCAACTTTATGATATACACCATAAAAGCCCATGGCGACACTAATAATTACGGCAACGACCGTTAGTGCGTCTAAAAATGCGGATAAAAATGCAGCACTGATACAAAATGCTAAAGATAGGGTAATTTTAGATTCAATGGCAACCAGCAATCGGGTAAATACAAACAACAAGAGTTGTTTCATAAAATAAATACCGGCAACCATAAACATCAGCAATAAGATAACTTCAAAATTTGCCATAATTTCAGCTTTTACGTGAGCCGGATTTGTCATACCAATGATGATGGCTTCAATCGCAAGTAGCCCACCCGGCTGTAACGGATAGCATTTTAATGCCATTGCGAGTGTGAAAATAAACTCGGCAACTAAAATCCAACCGGCAAGAAAGGGACTGACAAAAAAGAAAATAATTGGGTTGGCAATTAGAAAAATTATGATGGCGAGTTTATACCAATCCGGGCTTGCACCAAGAAAATTTTTCATTAAGGCCTGTGTGTAAGTCATAAATGGCTCCTGTTTTTTTATAATGTGCTCATTGTAATATAGAGTGCTTTAAAGGATAATAACGAAAATAAAAATTTGTCAAATAAGTCACATTTTTTTGATCTTGTTAGGTTTTTTTCCTAACATCTGATGATTATGAATACAGAGAATACACTTTTAAAAGCACAAAGCCCAGCGGCACTTGCTGAAGAATATATCGTAAAAAGTATTTGGGAGGATGTATTTCCTGCCGGTACTAATTTACCCTCCGAGCGGGATCTTGCCGATAAAATCGGTGTAACCCGCACAACATTGCGAGAAGTTCTACAACGTTTAGCGCGAGATGGTTGGCTAACGATTCAACATGGTAAACCCACTAAAGTAAATAATATTTGGGACACGGCGAGCCCTGGCATTATCGAAACGCTGATTACCCTTGATCAAAATTCCGCTCCACTCATTATTGATAACATGCTGTCACTACGTAGTAAAATGTCGGAGTTTTATATTTATGAAGCTGTGAAAAATTCACCTCAACAATCTGCAATGTTGTTTAATGAATTAAACGAATTAAAAAATTCGGCTGAAGATTATACAGAGTTTGATTATCGTATCTTTCGTCAATTTACCGTACTGGCAAAAAAGCCGTTTTATCGTTTAATTTTTAATAGTTTGAAAGGGGTGTATCAAAAAATCGGGCTGTTATTTTTCAGTTATGAAAAACACCGTGAATTGGCAAAACAATTTTATCTTGAATTACAAAAAATTTGCCAAGAGGGTAATGCGGATGCCGTGGTGGACTGTATTCGTAAACATAATCTAAGATCGGCAACTTATTGGCGTATGATTTTGGAACATCTGCCTCAAAATTTTGCTGATTAATCACCAAAAGTGCGGTTAAATTAATCATACTTTTTTATATATTTTTTACATTTTATGCGCATACCTCGAATCTATCACCCCGAATCTCTTAAAAATCAAACTCAGTGCTACCTTTCTGATGATGCAGCAAACCATGTGGGGCGGGTATTACGAATGGTTGAGGGGGAGCAAATCGAATTGTTTGACGGCAGTAATCATATTTATCCGGCCCGAATCATTGAAGCCGGTAAAAAATCGGTGAAAGTCGATATTTTAGGGCGTGAATTTGTCGATAAAGAATCAAACCTCAAAATTCATTTAGGACAGGTGATTTCTCGTGGCGAGCGTATGGAATTTACTATTCAAAAATCCGTTGAATTGGGCGTGAATGTGATTACACCGCTTTGGTCGGAACGTTGCGGTGTGAAATTGGACGCAGATCGTATGGATAAAAAAATCCAGCAATGGCAAAAGATTGCCATTGCAGCCTGTGGACAATGTGGCAGAAATGTGATCCCGAAAATTCGTCCATTGATGAAATTACAAGATTGGTGTGCGGAAAATGATGGGGCATTAAAGTTGAATTTACATCCCCGAGCCCAATATTCCATTAGAACCTTGCCAATGATCCCAAGAGAAGGGGTACGCTTGTTGATTGGTTCTGAAGGAGGATTGTCTCCGCAGGAAATTGTCCAAACGGAACAGCAAGGTTTTACTGAAATTTTATTAGGAAAGCGTGTGTTGCGCACAGAAACCGCTTCTTTAGCGGCAATTAGCGCATTACAGATTTGTTTTGGAGATTTAGGCGAATGATGGATTTACAAGGACAATTTTTAATTGCAATGCCACATTTAGCGGATTATTTTCACCGCACGGTCGTCTTTGTTTGTGAGCATAATGATCAAGGCTCCATGGGTGTGGTGATTAATCAACCCACCGATCTCAGTATTGCTGAGCTTTATAGTAAATTAAATTTTATGATGAAAAATGACCGCACTTTTGATGATGCTATGGTGGTGGCAGGCGGTCCAATGCATACCGAACGCGGTTTTATTGTACATAAAAATAGTCTGGTTGATTTTCAACATAGCTATAAAATCACCGATGAGCTTTGTCTGACGACCTCGGCTGATGTGGTGGATACCTTCGGTTCTTTACAAGCACCGGAAAAATATCTTGTGGCATTGGGTTGTGCCGGCTGGTCGGCGGGGCAGTTGGAACAAGAAATCGCCGATAATGCGTGGCTGGTTGTCCCGTCAAACGATAGGATTTTGTTTGATACTCCTTACGAAGACCGCTATCTTGCGGCAAGCCAACTGCTTGGAATTAATATGCATAATTTTGCTACGGCACAAGTGGGGCATAGCTAGTGAGTATTACCGCCCTCGCGTTTGATTTTGGGATGAAAAGTATCGGCTGTGCTGTGGGGCAAAGTATTACCGGCACGGCTCAAGCCTTGCCGGCATTTAAAGCACAAGATGGCATACCTAATTGGGAAAATATCGAAAAATGCTTAAAAGAATGGAACCCTGATTTTGTTGTTGTGGGGCTTCCGTTGAATATGGACGGCACGGAACAGGAATTAACATTGCGGGCAAAGAAATTTGCTAATCGCTTAAATGGACGATTTGGTGTGAAAGTCGTGTTACAAGATGAGCGTTTAACCACAACACAAGCTCGTAGTGAAATATTTGATCGCGGCGGCTTTCGAGCATTGAAAAAGGGCAAAGTGGATGGCATTTCTGCTTGTCTAATTTTAGAAAGCTGGTTTGAAAATAACTCGGATTTTTGATGAAAAATCGGGTTTAGATAGGAAGTTCCCAATATTTACTCGAACCAAATAACACTCGCCATTCTGCCTGTTTTTCCGTCTCGTCGATAAGAGAAAAATAGGTCTTTTTCATTAAATGTGCAGTGATCCCCGCCGGAAATTTCTGTAATACCCAATTTATTTAAGCGTTGTGTGGCGAGCTGATAAAGGTTGCCTAGGTATTTTCCCTGTTGGGAGGGATCGGCTCTGAAAGCCATTTCTGCAACAGGATCAACGCACATAAATTGTTCAACCACATCTTTTCCCACCTGAAATGCATTAGATCCGATAGCTGGACCGAGCCAAACGATGATATTTTGTGGTTGTGCTTGAAAACATTTTACCGTTTCTTCCAATATGCCATCGCATAATCCACGCCAACCTGCATGAGCAGTGGCAACTTCATTGCCTTGTTTGGTCGTAAAAAGTACAGGCAAGCAATCGGCGGTCATCACCGTACAGACTTGATTCGGTTGATTGGTATAAACCGCATCAGCTTCAAAATTATTGCCTGAATAGGGCAATTGAATGACATTGGTACTGTGGGTTTGAGTGAGAAATAGTGGGGAATGGGGTAAATGGAATTTTTCCACTAATAAAGTGCGGTTTGTTTTGACCGCACTTTTTTCATCGCCCACATGATCACCTAAATTAAAACTTTCAAAGGGTGCTTTGCTTACCCCGCCTTCACGTGTAGTAGTAAAAGCGCGAATATTAGAGGGAACGTGCCATTTTGGAAAAATCGCATGCATATTAATAATCCAAGTTGTCTTTGTGTTCAATATAATCTGTTTTGAGTGCGTTGAGCAATTCGACAAAATCCTCCGGTAGAGGAGCGTACCATTCCATCATTTCACCGGTAATAGGATGTGCTAAACGTAACATGACGGCGTGTAAAGCTTGACGTTTAAAATTACGCAAGACTTCCATAAAATTTTCACTGGCATTTTTGGGCGGACGAGGGCGACCGCCATAAGTTTGATCGCCTAATAGTGGGTGGGCAATATGTGCCATATGTACACGAATTTGATGGGTTCTACCTGTTTCCAAACGTAAACGTAGGCGGGTATAGTTGCGAAAGTTTTCCATAATACGGTAGTGGGTTATCGCAGGTTTTCCCATTGGGTGAACCGCCATAAGCGTACGTTTGGTCGCATGACGTGCCATTGGTTGATCGACCGAACCGCCTTTGGTCATAATGCCGGAGGCAACGGCTTCGTACTCACGGGTGATTTTTCGTTTTTGTAAATCACGTACCAATTTTGTTTGGGCGGGAATTGTTTTTGCCACTACCATTAGTCCGGTAGTATCTTTATCCAGTCGATGCACAATCCCTGCCCGCGGTACTTCAGCAATCGGCGGATAGTGATAAAGAAGGGCGTTTAATACCGTGCCGTTCGGATTGCCCGCACCGGGGTGGACGACAAGATCTTTTGGTTTATTAATCACAATAATATCATCATCTTCATAGACGATATTAAGTGGGATATTCTCAGGTTCAAAGCGCGTTTCATCTTCTACCTCTACGATGATTTCGATATGTTCACCGCCGAATACTTTTTCACGAGGGATATTGGTAATACGATTGTTGATTTTTACAAGATCTGCTTCAATCCAAGTTTTTAGACGTGAGCGGGAATATTCAGGGAACAACTCAGCAAGGGTTTGGTCTAAGCGCTGTCCGATTTGTTCAGGTTGTACTTCAGCCGAAAGGGTAATTTGTGGCATAAAAATTTATCTCAATAAGTTTAAAAAGTTGGCTTATTTATTAATGTTCTATACAATGTTGGCTAATTGTATCTTATTTATTAGTTTTCGTAAAAATTAAGGAAAAAACAATGCGTAAAATGAAATCATTGGCTTTGCTTGCTGTGGTATTTGTTGTGATCGGTTGTTCAAGCGGTAACCAAGAAGTTGAACAATTATCGGTAGATGAACTTTACAATAAAGGCGCGAGTTCTTTACAGGAAGGCGGTTATTCTGAGGCTATTCGTTATTTAAATGCGACCACAGAACGTTTCCCTGGAAGTACATATCAAGAACAAGCAATGTTGGATCTCATTTATGCAAACTATAAATCGCAGGATTACACAGCCGTATTGGTGACGGTAGATAATTTCTTAAATCAATTTCCACAAAGTCCGAATCGCGATTACGCGGTGTATATGGCAGGTCTAACCAATGTTGCAACGGCAGATAATGCCATTCAGGATTTCTTTGGAATCGATCGTGCAACGCGTGAAACAACCTCTTTAAAAACCGCATTTTCAAATTTCCAAAGTTTAGTACATGCATTTCCTAATAGTCCTTATGCACAAGATGCCTTAGCCCGTATGGTTTATATTAAAGATTCTTTAGCACGCCATGAATTGGAAATTGCTAAATTCTATGCAAAGCGTAATGCGGATGTTGCGGTGGCAAACCGTATTGTAGGAATGTTGAAATTGTATCCTGACACGCAAGCGACTTATGAAGGCTTATTCTTAATGCGTGATGCGTACCAAAAAATGGGGCTGGATACTTTGGCAAATCAAACTCAACAAATTATTGATGCAAATAAGGATAAACAGTTTGCAAAAGTAGAAAAGCCGGAAGAGCCTGAATTGGTTGTACCTACTGCAACAAAATAATTGAATAAAAGCCCCGATAGTAATATCGGGGCTTTTATTCTTATTATTCTTACGAAAAGTGCGGTCTAAAAAATCATTGATTTTTAATAAGTGAACCCGTTCCCTATTTAACCAATGTTAAGTAGGGAATAGCGTTATCACTTCACCGATTAAGGCATTTTTCTTGAAGCCGTTTAATCATTCCGCTTTCAGTATCATCGCTCTATTTCTATTGTAGCTTTAACCGACAGGGGCTTGCTTTAAAGCCGTTAGTTTTCGTAGTGATAAGCTTTAGCCACACAGTTTTTAGTTGCGCTAAGTCAGCTCTCTATTCAATTCGCCTGCTAACTATTACTTTCCGCAGCAATTCATTTTCTTTCCAACCCTAGTTAATAATGAGCGATAAATTTCTTCCAAAATTTTGACCGCACTTTCCTGTACATCGCTAAATCTGTTGGTATAAAAAACGTGGCTAGCCACAAATTTTAGCGCATTTCTGGTACTCAAATTAATATGAAACATATTCCTTAAAAGCAAAAAATAGCTCTGTACAGAGGTTAAATAAGCCAGTAAATGAAAAGCCCCATGATCAAAACAAAAAAATTGGCTAAGTTTCCTTAGCCAATTTTTGTTCTTTAGAAAATAATGATTATCTGCGTCTTCTGGCTTTCATCATATGTTCTAAGCGTGCTTTTTGATTAGTTGTCAAACTAATATTGGTTTTCACCACTTGGTTTTTAACCACTTGTGGTTTCGGCGGGTTAATTCCGCCTTGTTTAACGGTCTCAGTTTTGGTGGAATCCACTTTCACATTCACATCGGCTTTCACGCCTGCGATTGTGCCGTTATCCCAATCTTTCTTAGCACTTTCAGCCCATTTATCCGCCGGATATGGAGTAAATTTACCACTACCGTTCGCAGAAAGATGAACGCTGGTTTCATTGATTTTATCGGTAACCGGAGTAGTGGTAATGTTACCTGTAAGATTGTTATTCATATTTTCCGCATTAATGCTACTGCCGTTAAAATGGGCATTATTACCGGAGATTGTGGCATTTTGAGCATTCAAATCAGTTGTCGTGTGAGTTTCATTACGCACTACATCAACATTTAATTTGCCCGAGCCCTCTGCCGGCGTCCATTTATTCTCGCTAATGCCGCCGCTCAGTGATAAACCGACATCCACTCCGGTTTTGTTCACATTGTTTTTCGCTGCATTTAGGTTCACATCGCCTTTACCGCCGTCTAGCGTAAGGTTGGTGCTATTTGAGCTGACTCCGGTTAAATTCACGCCGTTTTCTGCCGTAATATTCACATTTTTACCGTTAATAGATACACCCGGATGGGTTGTACTATTTTCGTGCTGTACATTTACGTTACCGTTAATACCAAGACTGGACGTATTCGCACCTACACTTACGCCGCCACCTACACTAACATTAAGCTCTTGTACTTGGCTTTTCCCCGGTTGAACATTAACCGTATTCCCAGTAATGGAAACATTATTACCGGCTTCAACATTGGTTCCTTGTAAGCTCACACCGTCTTTGCCGTGAATTCCGACATTGTTTCCACCTTGAACATTGTGCAATACCGCATCAGTGCGATTACCTTTGTGTCCGTTTGCAGTGAAATTAACATCCACAGACGGTACAGCGGCGCTTGCTGCCGGAATAACAATGGCGCCAACACCCACATTTAAAGTGAAACCGCCCCCTTTATGGGAACTGGTATTTTGAGATTGTGTGAAGTTTGCTTTATCCGCATTAATATTCACGTTATTGGTCGCCGTAATATCTGCTTGGCTGTTTAATGTACCTGTTGTGATATTCACATTTCCACCCTGTACGTTTGCTTTATGAGCTGTGGTTGAATCACTTTGATCTTTTTGGAAATGAATACCCGCATTTACCCCTACGTTAGCCGTTGCGAAATCTTTGGTACTTGCGCTCACACCAATTGTAACACCCGCAGTTAATTTATCATTATGTTTAGTATTTTGAGCTGATTGAATATGATGTGATTGAGAGTTGAGGTTAACATTGCCGCCACCTTGGTACTGCGTACCGACATCTATGAGATGGTTTGCATTGACGTTAATGTCTTTTCCGGCAGTTACCGTTGTACTTTGTGCATTACTCGCCGTACTATTCTCACGTCCACCAGAAATACCCAATACCAGACTACCGCTTGCGACTTTATTTTTATCAACTGAAGTGGTTAAAGTTAAACCAAGATCAAAGTTCTTTTGCTTATCACTTTCCTTATTATACTCAGGAGCATGAGTAATATTTTTTGCATTTTCTACAATATTTTTACCCGCACTTAGTTGTGAGCCTTTATGGGCAATATTCTGATTAGCATTGATATTCAAATTATTTTTAGCAGATAGTTGACTAACTTTTGCTATTGTATTTTCTTGCTCACTATCCTTATGTTGAATACCTAAAGACAATTTATTTGTAATACCACTTTCAGTTACTGTAACCGTGTTGGTTATTCCCACATCGGTATTCACTTTATTGGTATAAGAATAATCATGATGTGCTTTTGTATTGACACGGTTAGCATTGATATTGAGATCGCCTTTTGTTGCCTCGACTTTACTTCCCGTTACATTCACATTATTGGCACGTAAGTTTGTGTTTCCACCACTGACTTCTGACGGGTTATAGTGATACCCTTTTTCTAATTTATAGTGCTTATAAAAGCCAAAAGTCGCACTGGCTTCACCTTTAAATTTCAGATTATCCTTCACATTATTCGCAAGACCCTGTGCCATTTCATCACGTTTAACCGTGCCAACAATGACATCAGTAAGTAAATCAATGGAGGATTTTGCTAATCCCTCTTTATCAATTGATAGACTCGGTTTCTCAACTTTAGTGGTAAAGCCAATACCTGATTGAGTATAACTTTGAGTGAAGTAGTTTTGGCTACCTCTTATATTGATGTTCCCATCGGCTACGATACCAAGTAAACCACCCGCTTTTACACGACTACCAATGATATTAACATTCTTATTTGTCACCAATTGTAAATTAGACTGAGAACCTAATTCTGCACTTTGTTTTGTATAAACAACTTTGTAGCCTCTGCTTCGTTCTTTGGTAATATCAAAAATTGTTCCTTTACGCCCTTTTTCTTCAAAAACACTAATGTTTTCAGCTGCGTCTAATACTAAATTACCATTGTTTGCTTTTACTAACGCATCTTTACCAGAAATGACACGACTACCCGATAAATTTACCCCATTCTGGGCATCTGCTAAAATCGTCCCCTTAACGGTAAAATCAGCCCCATGCTGTTCTTTATCATTTCGAGTAGATGCTAATGCTTTAGAACCAGCCAATCCACCCCAATATTTTTCTTTATCATCGACTTTATGGCTATTTCTCACCTCTTCGGCAGTAAAAAGTAATTTACCTTTATTTTCTACAACTAAGTCGCCATCAATTCGACCAATGGTACCGGCAAATTTCACATCGGAACCACCAGAAACGACTAAATCATCTTTGATATTAAATTCACTGGCTACATGTTTTTCTGCAATCGCTGTTTGATAACTGGTGCCGGTCTTATGTTTCGGTGATACATTTTTAAACTGAACCGTATCATCATAGTAATTTTTTTCTTTTGTACCTTGGAATAGGATCCCTTCCTCACCATGCAACGTTAAACTTTTCGCATTAATCTGTGACGCATCGCCACTTAATTTCCCTGTTGTTGAAGCCAATTTAAGTGAATCTGCCGTAATCTTCGTGCGGTGTGCTGTCTCAAGTCGGGTTTGTGCAATTTCTTCCACTTTTGAGGCACCTTTTGCTCGTCCCTCAGCAATGGTTTCTCTCACTTCTGTTTTAACTGCTCCTAAATGTGTTTTTCCACCGATTAATACCGCTTCTTTTGCTTGAATTTCCGCGCCGGATAAATCTAAATTACCTGATGCAGCAACAATCAAAGAGTCTGCCTTAATACTCGTTTTCTCAAAGGTTTCAGTGTCTTTATTTGATGTCACGCTACCAACGGATCTATTTGCCTCTTTAATTTCTTTGAATGTTCCACGATTTTTCTTTGTTACCGTACCGTCTAATTTTGCATTACCTGCCGTCACAATGACTTGTTTTGCGTCCAAATCACTACTTGTTACAGCTAAGGTTGCTCTTTCATCAGTGGAATGGATTCGAATTCTGCCCGCCTGAATACTACCGGCAACTTTACCGTCTAAAATCTTCTCCTGTTGCGGTAAAACATTAATAGTCAATGTACCATCTTCAGCTCGTTCAACCTTATTACGACCTTGTAAGATATTGACATTTCCGTCCTTCGCTTGAATTTTTCCGGAAATATTCATCGTCGGCGCAATTAAATCTACATTATCAGTGCCGGATATCGTCCCTTTCGTTGTCAAGTTATTATCGCTATCTATTTGATATCCTGTTAATTTTCCATTTTCAACAGTTGCTTTACCGACAACAAGAGAAGCTCTTGGCGTATTAATAAAACCTGCACCATCTACACTAATACCATTCGGATTAGCGAGTACATAGTCCGCTTTTTGACCTGCAATTTCCTGTTTACCAGCAATATGTGAAGGATTACGGCTTACAACCTCATTAAGAATAACCGTTGCCGCTTGTCCCCTTAAATTTGGGTTGGCAGAAACCTGACCGGCTAACTGGGTTTGAGCATTTTGCTGAGCATTATTTAAAACCGCGCCCGCTTGATCTACGTTATATTTATTATATTGGTTGTGTGACAGCCCCGACTGACTTGGTGTCGCAATATTAATAATTTCCACGCCTTGTTGACGGGCAACTTGAGTATTACCATTAGCAGATTGAATATCGGCATAGCTGAACGGAGTTACATAGCATAGAGATAATGCAATAGTAATTTTAGAAGGAGAAATTTTCTTCATAATATATCCAAAAAAATAAGGGGAACTTAAATCAGCAAATGCCATTAGTGATATTTGCCACCGGAAACTAAATCACGACAATTTACTATTGGTTATGTCTATGTTTAACAAAACCAACACGTCATTTAGCGCGCTGCATATTTTAATCACCTCTCCATTAAAATTTGATGGCATATTTCAATAAAAATGTAAATTTGTGATAGATGTCACAAAATTTTATGTCACTAAATGCAAATTCCGGTGCATTCGGCGCTGAATCAAAATAACGAGATATTTTTAAGAAAATACATTTGACTAGGAAAAAACCGACTATCCTCTACACGCCGACAATGCTATAGGGCACACGAATAAGACAAAATTTTTACCCGTGGCTAAGCAAAGTGGCGTGAAATATAAATCGGAGCATGATTTTCCCAACAGCTGCCTGACACAGTAATTATTGCGATCACCGCTCTTCACGGCAATGTTTATTCTAACCTGTTTTATCACAACATTGGCTAGACCTTAAGCCGATACGGAATTGATTTTATCTACGCCCAAAACGATAGTGGGATAGAACGCCCACGCAAACAAGCTCATACTTGATGATTGGGATTATATGTTTCTGTGCCGATTGTCAGTTTCCATATTGTTATTTATCCTGTAACGATAAGCGAATAATACGTGTTTTATCCCCCTCAATACCAAAATCATTGTCATTCACTAAAATCCATTCTTGAGGTGAAATAATCGCCAACCCTTCGATTTTAGTTGGAAATTTATCCAAATCATCTGTGTTCACTATTAATTCTTTATTTACTGTTTTTTCAGTTGTGTTAGGTTCCAGTTTAACTTTGTAAAATTTAGTCGTTTTACTAATCCGCTCTAAAACAATGAGTTCATTATCTCCGATTGCGGCTATTTCGCTTATTTTGACGTCATTTTGAATACGTGCCTTTTTAGCATTATCTTTGACAAAGGTATCCGGGGTATCCAATTCATATAGCCACTGTCCGTTAATGGTTTGAGATTGAATATCCATAGAATATAGTGTAATGGTTCGTTTTTTGGGATCATAAGGACTTTGTAACATAAAAAAGAGTGTTTTTTCATCTTCGCTTAATGCTAGGGCTTCAAAACCCCGGTTAAGTTGGCGGTTTCTCAATTCTGCCGGTAAATTCTCTGTTACGGTATAATCTGCGCCGTTTAATTCAAATTTCACCCCCTTAGGTACAAAACGATTCTTAATCACTCCGTTTTGATCCGCGTAAATAATACTCGGACCATATTCATCGGCAAGGTAAAATTCTCCGGTTTGTGTGACAACTAATGCTTCGGTATCAAAACCGTTTACATCATCCTTGAGTACGTTTTTGTTAATATCATATGCCGTTTCGGTATTCGGATTGGATATACCCGAGGCAAGTTTTCCTGATTGTGTTTTGAGCGGAATTTTATCTAAAATCTTTGCGGAAGATTGGTTATTTTCAGACAGTTGTAGGCGGTAAATAGTGGGTGAAAAATTAGGAACAGGAAAAACTTTACCCTTAGAACAATATGATAACCCTAAAATTTTACGACTATCGCTACAATCAATATTAGGGCCTCGATCAGTTACAGTATAAAAAACATTAGTAGGATCGCTCCGGCGATGAAATGCCCCACTTCCGATTCCCACCGATAAGTTTAATGTTTTTTCTGGCGTGGTTATTGTTGTGAGTGCTTCATGAAATGATGAACTACTATAAGTATGCGCCATCGCGATACTCGGTATAAAAACAAATAAAGCCAATTTTTTCATATTTTTCCTCAACGGATTTAGTGATTATTTATCGGCAGTATTTTATTATTCTTTGATGTCAAAAATATGACATTGCTTTTATTCATACTTCACCCGTAATCCTTTTCCATAAGTTTTACTAAAATTTAGTGAAATTTGACCGCTCTTTTTGTTTTAACAGTCGCCGTATCAACAAGTCATGTAACCCGGAAAAGTGCGGTCAAAATCCCTTGATTTTTTGGTAAATTCTCAGTGGTAACTGTGTGTGGGGGAGGAGGGGATTAAGATGATCCCCGAAAGTTATCTTTTGGGGATCTTTTATAAATTAGTGTTATATCACGATTGTTTATGGCTAATTACTGAATTATTTAGCCTTATTATTTCTTCTTTCTAAACGCAGTACGCCTAAGTGGGTCATATAACAGCAAAAAATACAACCGCATACTGCAAACAGAAGTAAATAAAAGCCTGCATTCCAGCCAAAACGTTCGGCAAGAATACCAAACAATGCCGTTCCGGAGAAACTTCCGAGAATATAGCTGAGTAATCCTCTTAAACCTGTTGCGGAACCCGCAGCAAATGAAGGCACAAGCTCAATGGTTTGCAAAGAGGAAAGGAACATGGGTACATAGATTAAGCACCCGATCACACCTGCACCGATAGTAACGATGAGTAAATCTTGCCCTCCCCAGTAAGCAAACATCGCTATACCGACCCCAACCAGCGTTATAATTGCTAATGGCATACGGCGACCCTTAAAGTAAGTATCTGTCAACCAACCTGCTAACAAAGTAGAAGGGATGGCAGCCCATTCAAAGATAGCAAAAGCGGTTGCCATTTGCCCCTTCGAAAAGCCTTTAGTTTCCAGTAAATACAGCGGAAGCCAAGTTAATACCCCGAAACGGATCATATAGGTGAATACATCAATAAAAGAAACAAACCAAACGTTAATGTCTTTAACGATATAATCTCTAAAGATTTCCCATGTGGTTAAATTGACATTTTCTTCTTTGGTGACAACCAGCTCTTCTTGTTCTGTGCCAAGAATTTTACTGGTAGGTGGTAAACCTTCGTTATAAGTTCGACCCGTACCGAAAATATAGAAAATGATCGCAACCACAGTGGCAATGACGGTCGGTACGATAAAATGTGCTGCTTGCCAATGTTCCTGCCCTAACCAGGCAATACTTGCTCCCGCTATCGGCGCAACCAAGCCACCACCCACATTATGGGAAA
>NZ_MLHG01000017.1 GCF_001998825.1 Rodentibacter mrazii | reverse complement strand
AACATATTAAATAGAAAGGGTGTATGATACGGTGTAAGGGAAATTAGTTATTGGGTTATTTTTACAAATAATAACCCAATGTTTTCACTTGGTTATATTAAGTTTATTTACACATTATTTACAAAAAAAGTTACTTTTTAAACAAAAATTAAGGTAGAATCTGCGGGCTTTTCTATAGAGTAAAGGTATAAAAGAGTTTTAAGTTAACTATTAATCTATTGTATAAAATAAATGTTAAGGATGACATATGAATAAAATCTTTAAAGTGGTTTGGAACCAATCCATTGGTGCTTGGGTTGCCGTATCTGAGTTAGCTAAAGGGTATTGTAAATCAGCTTCGTTCAGTCAGGATGAACGAGATACAGCTGAATCAGAGAAAGAAACAAAGACATTTTTCTTAAGTAAAATATCTTTGGCATTTTTAGTTTTAGGGGTATCTGTATCTAGCTATGCCGCTAGGAATACAACTGCATGGGATTCTATTGGTATAGGTGAAAGAGACCCTACTGCTAGAGGTGTCGATATGGGGACTGGGGCTGAGGACTCACCAAGTACTAATCATAATAGGGCTAGTTCAGTTTCTCATTCTATTGGTATCGGTGGCGGCGTAAAAGTAAAAAACGCAAGAAACGCAATTGCAATAGGTTATGAAGCAAAAGTGGAAAATAGTAGAGGCGCAAAAGATGGAAGTATCGCTTTAGGGGCTTATTCTATTGCTAGTGGAGCGAATACCGGAGATGAGCATAAGCAAATTACTATTGGCGGTAATAATTATTCTTTTGCAGGTATATCAGATTCTAAGTCTGCAATTTTATCTGTAGGTGGTGGTAATCAATATAAAACTCGTCAGATTCAGAATGTAGGTTCTGGTCGTATTGCTGCAGACTCAACAGATGCAATTAATGGTTCACAATTATATGCCGTAGTTGAAGCATTAGGTAATGTGAGTGGTGGTGGCAATGCATTAGCAAATTTTGTTGTGGGTGCGGACAATAATCATACTGCTACGGGCATTAATGTTACTAAAAATCAAAACCGCTTTGATGTTATTAGTGGTAACGACAAGTATCTTACCACCGCAGTGGATGGAACCAGTATTAAAGTTGATTTATCTCAAACGTCTAAAGACGCTATTGATAATGTGAGCAAAAATGCGCAAAACATTACTAAAAATGCGCAGAACATTACCAATAATGCACAGAATATTACTAAAAACGCACAAAATATCACCAAGAATGCAGCGGATATTGCCAAAGGCTTTGGTTTAAAAGCACAAGATAACAATACCGTTAATAAAAAATTGGGTGATTATGTGGATGTTGTCGGCGGTAACAGCAATATTAATACCACCGTCTCCGATGGCAAAGTTAAGATTAACTTAAATAACAGTTTAGATTTAAGTAATAACGGAAATGTAAAAATTGGCGATGCTAATTTGAATGGTACAGGTCTAACTATTAACAATGGTCCAAGTGTAACAAACAGTGGCATTAATGCGGGCAATAAAAAAGTTACTAACGTGTCTGACGGTACAATTGGTGCGAATAGCAAAGATGCAGTAAACGGTAGCCAACTTTATGCCACTAACTTAAACGTAACTAACCTTAATACTGAAGTAGCGAAAGGGTGGAATCTCACCACATCTAAATCCGGTACAGGTAATGTAAGCGGTAACGGTCTGTCAAAGGTTGCAATGGGTGATACGGTTACTATTGATGCGGGTGATAATATCAATATTACTCAAGCAGGTAAAAAAGTTACTATTGCTACCTCTTCAACGCCTAATTTTAGCTCCGTTAATACAGGTAATTTGACGGTAAGACCGAATGGCAATGTCGATTTCGGTAATAATCGCTTAACGAATGTGGCGAACGGTACAAATGGTACTGACGCGGTGAATTTAAATCAGCTTAATGCATTATTGGGTTCAAAAGGGAAGCCTTCGGAAGTAAAAGCTGGTAATAATGTGAATGTGACTAAAACATCAGCTACAGATGGTCACGATATCTATACGGTGAACGCCGATAAATCAACGGTAAGTAACGGGTCTGACAAAGTTACAGTTACCTCAACACCTGGAGCAAATAATACCACTAATTATGCCGTTGATCTTTCTGATGCCGCTAAAACACAGTTAGCGAAAGAAGAAAGTGTTAATTCCACCTCTTCTAACTTGATTGTGTCTGAAAATGGTAAGAATAGTACTGGCGGTAAAAATTATTCGGTTAATTTAAATAATACCCTTGACTTAACAAATGCGGGAAGTGTGAAAACAGGTGATACTCTCCTGAATTCAACCGGGTTAACCATTAAAAATGGTCCGAGTGTAACCAATGCTGGCGTAAATGCTGGTAATAAGCCCCTAACGAATGTAGCAGCACCGACAAATAATACGGATGCGGCAAATAAAAAATATGTAGATGATGGCCGTACCACTGTTAATTCAACAGACGGCAGTGTGACAGTCAATGGCACGGGAACAAATCCGAAGAATTATGATTTGTCTGTGAATATGACTAAAGTTGCTGAAGATGTGAAATTTAAGTACTCCGGCGATAATAACTCTAGCGGTGAAAACAAATTAAGTGAAACCGTGAAGTTTAAGGGTTCTGATTATGTTACGACCAATGCTTCAAACGGACAAATTGCCTTTGATTTAAGTGATACTGCTAAAAATAAAATCAATAATGCGATTCAAAACTTTACCGTAGGAGCTGATAAAAATAACCAAGCAACAGGGGTAAATATTACTAATGGTGGACGTTTTGATATCGTCGGCAAAGACGGTAACTACATTGAAACCAATGTGGACGGTAAAAATATCACCGTTGCGCTAAATCAAAATGCAACGTCAGCGATTGAAAAAGCACACAAAGGCTTTGGCTTAAAAGCACAAGATGGTAACAATGTCACCAAACAATTAGGTGAAGCGATCGAGATTGAAGGCGGTAACAGTAATATCAATACAACCATTGTTGATGGTAAAGTTAAGGTTAACTTAAATAATAGCCTTGATTTAACAGAGGCTGGCAACGTAAAAATCAGTGATGTGAACCTGACTAAAGAGGGTTTAACCATTAACGGCGGGCCGAATGTCACAAAAGCGGGTATTGATGCGGGTAATAAGAAAATTACCAATGTTCAAGACGGTAATGTCGCAAAAGACAGTAAAGATGCGATTAATGGCGGTCAGCTCTACACCGCAATCCAAGATTCTGGCTTTAATCTTACAACCAATGGTGAAGATAAAGCTACGGACAAACGTATCAGTAATAACGATACCTTTAATCTGAATCAAAGTACCAATATCCTGGTTAAGCAGGTAGATAACGGTTATGAAATTGCCACGGCGGAAAATGTAAGCTTTACCAATGTTACTGTCGGCAAAGACGGTAAAGACGGTACGATCGGTGTGAATGGTAAAGACGGTTCATCTGTTGTGCTCAATGGTAAAGACGGAACAATTGGCATCAACGGTAAAGACGGTGCATCGGCAAACTTCACTGTTGCAAACGGTAGCGGTACTTTAGATAACGCAACTCACGGTGGTGATGGCATTAACCGTTTAGTTTACAACACCACTAACACGGACGGCTCAATCACTACCCGTGAAATTGCAACCAAAGATGACGGCTTGAAATTCCAAGGCGACAGCGGTGATGAAATTGCGAAAAAATTAGGTTCTACCCTAAATATTACCGGTGGCGCGAATAAAGATGCGTTAACCGATAATAATATCGGCGTTATCAGCAAAGACGGTAATTTAACCGTTAAATTAGCGAAAGACTTGAACCTGACTGAAAACGGTAGCGTAACAATCGGTAACTTAACGATCAATAAAGACGGTTTCAATGCCGGCAATACAACCATTACTAATGTAAAAGGTAATTTGGACAACGTTACTAATACAACGACATCTAATCCGAATACAACAAATTATGAGGATAAGAAAAATAATGCTGCGACGGTAGGTGACGTATTGAATGCCGGTTGGAACTTACAAAACAACGGTCAGGCTGTTGATTTTGTAACGCACGGTAATACGGTGAACTTTAATAACGGTACAGGTGTATCGGTTAATGCAGTTTATGACAAGGCAACAGGTACAACCAACATTACTTTTAACACTACAAACAGTTATGTCGATAGTAATGGCACACTTACCAACGTACCGAGTAATACAGTGAAATTTATCGGCGGCAATGCTTCTAAACCGGTATTAATTACCAATGTGGATAGTGGCGTATTACCAAACGGTGCAGCTATTCCGGCAGATAAAACATTTAATGATGTGTTAAATAATATCTCCGGTGATGCCTTGAAGAACGCTGTCAATGTAGGCGACTTACAAAATGCAACTAAAGATATTACCAACACAGCGTTAAGCGGTGTTAAATTCAATCTTGCAACAAAATCAGTCGCTGATACTAACGGTAATGCTACGGTAGCGGACAATTTATCTGATAATGACAAGCAGTTGACTAACAATGAAACCTTCACATTAGATGCGGGTAACAATATTGTTATCAAACAAATTGCGAATGGTTATGAGATTGCTACATCAAATAACATTACAGTCGGCCAAGCAGGTAAAGACGGTAAAGATGGTGTGGACGGTTCTATCGGAGTGAACGGTAAAGACGGTTCATCTGTTGTGATTAATGGTAAAGACGGCTCTATCGGCTTAACCGGTCCGAAAGGTGCGGATGGCAAAAATGCGTCGGCTAATATTCGTGTGAAAGACGGTGCTAAAGGTCTAGACGGTAATGACGGTAAAGATGGTGCAACTAAAACACGCATTGTTTACGAAAAACCGGATGGCAATACTGAAGAAATCGCAACCTTAAATGACGGCTTGAAGTTCAAAGGCGATGATGGTAAAGAAATTGCGAAGAAACTGAACGAGACGTTAGGCATTACAGGTGGTGCGAATAAAGATAATCTCACTGACGGCAACATTGGTGTGAATAACAACAACGGTACGTTGGAAGTGAAATTATCGAAAGATCTGAACCTTACGAGTGCAGGCAGCGTAGCGCTTGGTGATACGTTATTAAACAGCAATGGTTTAACCATCGCTAACGGTCCAAGAGTGACTAAAGACGGCATTAATGCAGGTGATAAGAAAATCAGGAATGTCTCAGAAGGCACGCTTTCAGCCGACAGTAAAGATGCGGTAAACGGTAGCCAGTTGTATGCGACTAACCAAAATGTAACCAATATCAGCAATGAAGTGGCGAAAGGTTGGAACTTGACCACCGCTCAATCCGGTACGGGTAAAGTCAGCGGCAATACCACTGAAAAAGTGGCAATGGGTGAAACTGTAACCATTGAAGCGGGTGATAATATCAATATCACTCAAAGCGGTAAGAAAGTGACGATTGCGACTTCTAACAATATTACTGTGGGCGCAGCCGGTAAAAACGGTCAAGATGGTGTTGACGGCACAATCGGCGTGAACGGCAAAGATGGTTCTGCTGTTGTCATTAACGGAAAAGACGGTTCTATCGGTTTAACCGGCCCGAAAGGTGCAGATGGTAAATCTGCAGGTATTGCCTTAAACGGTAAAGACGGCACAATCGGCATCAATGGTAAAGACGGTGCATCGGCGAACTTCACTGTTGCAAATGGTACAGGCACGTTAGATACGGATGATAAAGGCGGTAAAGGCATTGAACGTTTAGTGTACAACACGACTAATACGGACGGCTCAACCACCACCCGTGAAATCGCAACCAAAGATGACGGCTTGAAGTTCAAAGGCGATAACGGTAACGAGATTGCGAAGAAACTTGGCGAAACCTTAAATATTATCGGCGGGGTTAACGATGAAGCGAAACTGACCGACAATAATATCGGGGTGATCAACAAAGACGGCAACCTCACCGTGAAATTAGCCAAAGATCTGAACTTAACCGAGAACGGTAGTGTGGCGATCGGAAATATCACCCTCAACAAAGATGGGTTCAATGCCGGTAATACCACCATTACTAACGTCACCAGCAATTTAGATCCTGTAGCGAATAGCACCACCTCTAATCCGGATAGTACGGGTAATAAGTATGCGAATGTGACAAACAATGCAGCGACAGTGGGTGATGTGTTAAATGCAGGCTGGAATTTACAGAATAACGGCCAAGCGGTGGACTTTGTTACTCACGGTAATACGGTGAACTTCAAAAACGGTCAAGGTGTGAAAGTAGGTACAACCTACAACAATACAACAGGCACGACCGACATTACCTTTAACACCACCAACAGCTATGTGGACGAGAACGGCAATGCAACCGCTGAGCCAACCAATAAAGTGAAATTTATCGGCGCTAATGCGTCAGCACCGGTTGCGATTACCAATGTGGATAGCGGCGTATTGCCAAATAATGCCACTATACCGGCAGGTCAAACCTTTAATGATGTATTAAACAACCTCTCTGGCGAGGCGTTGAATAATGTCGTGAATGCGGGCGATTTGAAAAACGCGACCAAAGACATTACTAACAGCACGTTAAGTGCGGTCGGATTTGCGCTGACATCTAAAGCGGTAGCGGATAGTAATGGTCAATCCAGCGTGAAAGACGGGTTATCCGATGCTGACAAACGTCTAACCAATAACGAAACGTTCACCTTAGATGCTGGCAATAATGTTCGCATTAAACAGATTGAAAACGGCTATGAAGTTGCTACGGCAGAAAATGTCACCTTCACCAACATCACGGTAGGTAAAGATGGCAAGGACGGCGTTGATGGCACAATCGGTGTGAACGGTAAAGACGGTGCATCTGTGGTGATTAACGGTAAAGATGGTTCTATCGGCTTAACCGGTCCGAAAGGTGCAAACGGTAAAGACGGTGCTTCCGCTAACCTCACTGTGGTGAACGGTACAGGCACATTAGATGAAGCAGGTAAAGGCAAAGAAGGCATTACCCGTTTGGTGTACAACACCACTAATACCGATGGCTCAACCACTACCCGTGAAATTGCCACTAAAGATGATGGCTTGAAATTCAAAGGTGATAACGGTGACGAGATTGCGAAGAAACTCGGCGAAACCTTGAATATCACCGGTGGATTAACGGATAGCAATAAACTGACCGATAATAACCTCGGTGTGGTGAATCAAGCGGGTAGTTTAGTCGTTAAATTAGCAAAAGATCTTAACTTAACCAAAGACGGTAGCTTAACCATCGGCAATACCACCTTGAATGACAACGGTTTCACCCTGGTTGGCGGGCCAAATGTCACCACAAGCGGTATTGACGCGGGTAATAAGAAAATTACCAATGTTGCAGACGGCGATGTTAGCAACAACAGTAAAGACGCCATTAACGGCGGTCAGCTCTACACCGCGATCACCAATAGCGGCTTTAACCTCACCACTAAATCAGTGGCAGGTACAAACGGTCAAGCCAGCGCAGACGGTCTATCTGATGAAGATAAACGTTTAGCGAATAACGAAACCTTCACGCTAGATGCCGGCAACAATCTTGTGATCAAGCAAATTGCAAACGGTTATGAAATTGCAACTGCGAATAACATCACTGTGGGTGCGGCAGGCAAAGATGGAAAAGACGGTGTGGACGGCTCAATCGGTGTGAACGGTAAAGACGGTGCATCTGTTGTGATTAACGGTAAAGACGGTTCTATCGGCTTAACCGGCCCGAAAGGTGCTGACGGTAAAGACGGCGTTTCCGCTAATATTTCTGTGAAAGACGGGGCGAAAGGTCTTGACGGTAACGACGGTAAAAACGGCGAAAGCAAAACCCGTATTGAGTACGTTAAGCCAAACGGTGATAAAGAAACCGTTGCAACCTTGAACGACGGCTTGAAATTTAAAGGCGACGACGGCAAGGAAATTGCGAAGAAACTCAACGAAACGTTAAGCATCACAGGCGGAGCAGATAAAGATAAGTTAACAGACGGCAACATTGGTGTGAATAACAACAATGGTACGTTGGAAGTGAAATTATCGAAAGATCTGAACCTAACCGAAAACGGTAGCGTAACAATTGGCAATGTGACTATTAACAAAGATGGTTTCAACGCAGGTAATACAACTATTACTAATGTAACAGGTAACTTAGACAATGTAACAAATGACACCAAGTCTAATCCGGATACAGCAGGTAATAAATACCAAAACATCACTAATAACGCAGCGACGGTTGGCGATGTCTTGAATGCCGGTTGGAACTTACAAAACAACGGTCAAGCGGTTGATTTTGTCACGCACGGTAATACGGTGAACTTTAATAATGGTACAGGTGTATCGGTTAACGCAGTTTATGACAATGCAACAGGTACAACTAACATTACCTTTAACACTACAAATAGCTATGTAGATAGTAGTGGTGCATTAACCAACGTACCGAGTAACACGGTGAAATTCGTCGGTGGTGATACTTCCGCACCGGTATTAATTACCAATGTGGATAGCGGCGTATTATCAAATGGTACGACTATTCCGGCAGATAAAACATTTAATGATGTGTTAAATAATATCTCTGGTGATGCGTTGAAGAATGCTGTGAATGTAGGCGACTTAAAAGCTGCCACTAAGGACATTACCAACACCACCTTAAGAGCGGTCGGTTTTGGCTTAAAATCGGCGAAAGTGGACGGCTCTAACGGTATAGTGACAGAAGCGGATGGCTTGACGGACGAGAATAAACGTTTAACCAATAATGAAACCTTCAACTTAAATGCCGGCAATAACATTGTGATTAAACAAATCGACAACGGTTATGAAATTTCGACTGGTAACAACCTAGTTATCGGTGAGAAAGGCGAGAACGGTAAAGATGGTGTTGATGGTAAGATTGGTGTAAACGGTAAAGACGGTTCATCGGTGACAATCAATGGTAAAGACGGTTCTATTGGTTTAACCGGTCCGAAAGGTGCAGATGGTAAAGATGGTGCAGGCATTGCCTTAAACGGTAAAGACGGCACAATCGGCATCAACGGTAAAGACGGTTCATCAGCGAACTTCACGGTGAAAGAGGGTTCTGGTACGTTAGATGAAACTGGTAAAGGCAAGGAAGGCATTACCCGTTTAGTGTACAACACGACTAATACGGACGGCACAACCACCACCCGTGAAATCGCAACCAAAGATGACGGCTTGAAGTTCAAAGGCGACAATGGTAAAGAAATTGCGAAGAAACTGGGTGAAACCCTGAATATTACCGGTGGTGTAACGGATACAACCAAACTTACCAACGATAATATCGGTGTAACCAATGAAAACGGCAACTTATCCGTTAAATTGAGCAAAGATCTGAACCTCACCAAAGACGGTAGCGTGACTATCGGCAACACCACCCTTAATGATAAAGGGTTAACGATTGCCGGTGGACCAAGTGTTACTATTGACGGTATTGATGCGGGTAATAAAACGATTACTAACGTTGCAAACGGTACCAATGCAACCGATGCGGTGAACCTTTCTCAGTTAAATGCGAGTATGGCAGCAGCTAAGACCGAAGTTGTCGCAGGTAAGAATGTGAATATTACCAACTCAACCGGTGCTAACGGTCAAACCATTTATACTGTGAACGCTGAGAAATCCGTAGTGAAAGGTTCCGATAGCGTGAAAGTGACAGCGAATCGTGACAACTCAACCTTCACGACGACCTATGACATCGATCTTTCTGATGAAATGAAGAAACAGATCGCGAAAGAAGAAAGTGTCAGCGAAGGCGATACAAACGTGAAAGTGCGTGAAAACGGCACGAATGCGTCTGGCGGTAAAGACTTTGCAGTCAGCCTCAATAAAGATCTGAACCTGACCAAAGACGGTAGTGTAACCATTGGCGGAACGACGTTGAAAGACGGCAACTTGACAATGGGTAACACCACAGTCGGCAACGATGGTCTCACCATCAAAGACGGCCCATCCATCACCCAAAACGGTATTGATGCCGGTAATAAAGTGGTGAACAATGTGGCAGATGGGGATATTAGCCCGAACAGCAAACAAGCGATCAATGGTGGTCAGCTCCATACAGCGATTGCAAACAGCGGCTTTAATCTTGCGACTAATGGTCAAGATACGGCGAAGGATAAACGGATCAACAATAATGAAACCTTTAACCTCAACCAAGGTAACAACATTGTTGTGAAACAGATCGACAACGGCTACGAAATTTCAACGGGTAACAACTTAGTTATCGGTGAAAAAGGCGAACCGGGTAAAGACGGTCAGCCGGGCAAAAACGGTGTTGATGGTTCAATCGGTGTAAACGGCAAAGACGGCTCATCTGTTGTAATCAACGGTAGAGACGGTTCAATCGACTTAACCGGTCCGAAAGGTGCTGATGGCAAAGACGGTGCGTCTGCCAACATTAGTGTGAGAAATGGCACTAAAGGTCTGGATGGTAATGACGGTAAAAATGGCGAAAGTAAAACTCGCATTGTTTACGCAAAACCAAATGGTCAAACCGAAGAAGTCGCAACCTTAAATGACGGCTTGAAGTTCAAAGGCGATGACGGTAAAGAAATTGCGAAGAAACTCAACGAGACGTTAAATATCACGGGTGGTGCAAAAGGTACATTAACCGATAATAACATTGGTGTTGTTAACGAAGGTGGTAACCTAGCAGTGAAATTAGCTGAAAATATCACTTTAGGGAATAACGGTAGCGTGAATATCGGTAATACCACGGTTAATAATGATGGTTTAACTATTAAAGATGGACCTAGCGTGACGACTAGTGGTATCAATGCCGGTAACAAAGTCATTAGCAACGTTGCAGATGGTAAGAAAGGCAATGATGCAGTGAATCTGAACCAATTAAACCAAGTTCGCGGCGATATTTATAATGTCAATAATCGTGTTGACAAGTTAGATAAACGCGTTCGTGGAATTGGTGCAAATGCCGCAGCAGCCTCTTCATTACCACAAGTAATGAGCCCGGGTAAATCAATGGTAGCCGCAGCCGCAGGCGGATATAGCGGTGCGTCAGCGGTTGCAGTGGGTTACTCAAGAGCCAGTGACAATGGTAAGGTTATCTTGAAATTAACCGGTACGGCTAACTCTGCAGGTCACTATTCCGGTGGCGTGGGGGTAGGTTACCAGTGGTAATCTCTACTCAGCGAAGTAATTAAGTTATATTATTAACTTAATAAAAAGTTGTTAATTAAATCTGCACCTAAATGTTGGTAAAACCCAACAGATTAAGGTGCAGATTTTTTATTGTTTGTTGATTTTGAGGATTCAATTCATCTGTTAATGATCCATGTAATAAACACAGAACGATAAATTTTAGATAGTTGCACCGGTGAGCCTGAATGTGAAGGCATTAAGGCAAATTATAGGTAAATCGAACGAAAATATAATTTATAGGAAATTGCAGAATGTTATGATTTAAAGACAAACATTGGTGTTTGGCTGACGGGATCTGCATGAATTTCAACATTCAGATCGAACACCTGCTTCAGTAGTTGTTCACTCATTACCTGTTTCGGTGTACCTTGTTTAACCAATTCCCCTTGTTTCAGCACAACCAAATGATCGCAGTAGCGACAGGCTTGATTGAGATCGTGTAGTACTGTGATAACTGTTTTGCCCTGTTGCTGTAAGGTACGCATCATTGTCATTAGTTCGGCTTGATGGCTGAGATCCAAATAGGTGGTTGGCTCGTCTAGTAAAACAATTTCAGTATTTTGTGCCAGCACCATCGCCAGAAACGCTCGTTGTTGCTGACCGCCAGAAAGGCTTGTCGCCGGATAATCGGAAAATGCTGCCATTTGGGTAGCCTCTAACGCTTGTTCTACTAAGCTTTCATCTTGCGGGCTTAATCGCCCCCATAAATTCAGATAAGGTGAACGTCCGAAAGAAACTAACTCTCTTACGCTGATCCCCTCAGGAATAATCTGTTTTTGCGGTAAGAATGAAAGGGTTTTGGCATAGGTTTTTGCAGATTTTTGCCAAATATCGACCGCTTGATAGTGAATTTTTCCCGATTTAGGCTTGAGTAAACGGGCAAGAGCTTTCAATAGGGTAGATTTTCCACAACCGTTTGGTCCGAGTAACGCCGTAATTTGGTTTTGCGGAAAGGTGATATTTAGATTTGGGATAATAACAGTCTCTTGGTAAGCCAGTTGAAGATTGGTAACAGCAAGCATTATTTTATTCTCATAAGTAAATAGAAAAAGTAGGGTGCTCCTAAAATGGCAGTAAGAATACCGGCGGGAAGCTCGATGGGGGGAGCGATGACACGGGCTAAAATATCCGCCAGTAGCAGTAATATCGCCCCTAATAAAAAGGCTGTCGGAAGTAAGCGGCTATGTCTTCCGCCCACAAGATAACGTGCCAAATGCGGTGCGGCTAAACCAAGAAAACTAATCGGGCCACAAACAGCAACTGCCGTAGTAGCGAGGGCAACCGCCAAGAGTAAAATGGTTATTTGTGTTGTCTGCAATGGCACACCAAGGCTAGCAGCCTTTTGCTCACCTAGGGATAAGGTATCCAAATCTCGACAAAATACCACACTCAACGGTAATAGTATGCAAAGGAGTGGTACGGCAACCGAGACATAATTCCAACTGCGTCCCCACAAACTGCCGGTCAGCCATAGCATTGCGACATTAATATCCATTGGGTATGAAAGCATCAGATAGTGACTGAGGGCGACCCATAAACTCGCTAACGCCACGCCGACAATCGCCATTTTTATCGGGCGGAAATCTCGTCCACATAGCCACCAAAGTAATAAAAAAGCACTTACACCACCGATAAAGGCGAATATCGGTAGCCAGTAGAAATCAAGCTCAGGGAAGAACAGTAAGCACGATACGGCGACTAGCCCTGCTGCGCTATTAATGCCTAAAATATCCGGTGAGGCGAGTGGATTTCTGACGATACTTTGAATCAATACCCCCGAAACTGCCAATGAACCGCCTATCACAACTGCCAGTAAAGTGCGGGGAAGACGGTATTCTATTAAGGTAAAAGCGTAAGGGTGAGCGGGGTTTTTTACAATATCAAAAATGGTTCGCCAAGATAAGCTTACCGTGCCGAATTGGAGGTTTGCCATTATTAGTCCAAATAATATTGGCAGGCAGACAAGATAGAGTTTTTTTGGCAAAAAAGTGCGTGGAACTGACCCTGTGTTTATCATTATCTCTGTTTTCCTCGCGCAAATAGGATAAAAATTGGTGCGCCGATTAGCGCTAAAATTGCTCCGGCTGGGATCTCGCTCGGAAAATTGACCGCTCGTGCCACAATGTCAGAAAATAGCATCAAATTTGCACCAAATAACATTGCGATCGGTAATGCGTTACGAAGATCATAACCTATCCAATAGCGTGCAAAATGGGGAACTAATAAGCCGATAAAAGCAATCGGACCGGCAATGGTGACGCTTGAACCGACAATCAGTAGTGCGACGACATTACTTAACCAACGGATTAGGGATAAATTTATCCCTAGTGTTTGTGCCGACTCATCGCTTAAATGAAGCAAGTTCAACCGGCTGGCAAATAGTAGGCTAAACAGTATCGTGAGTAAAAAGAAAGGGAACACCACTTGCCATTCACCCCAACGAACGTGTGCTAAACCACCGGCCAACCAATTCATAATATTGGCGGCGTGATCTTCGGCAATGATGATGACCAGTTTGGTCAATGCAGCGCAAAACAGTGATACCGCAATACCAGCTAGAATAACTCGCTGGCGATTTGCATTCAGTTGCCAACCACCGCTAATCATCATTACCAATAACCAGCTAAGACCACCGCCAAGACTAGCGATCAGTGCAATGCTGTAATGGTGAAAAGTTGTCGGTAATACAGCGGTGGCAATGACCATTGCCAAACTGGCGCCGGCATTGATGCTTAATAGCGAGGGAGATGCAAGCGGATTGCGGGTAATAGTTTGAAGCAGTGTGCCGGCAACGGCTAAATTTGCCCCCATTATTGCAGCTGTTAATGCACGGGGTAAACGGAGATCAAAGACAGTGATTTGGACGATTTCATCCGCTGACTGCCAAAAAATACTAAGGCTGTCCAAGGCTGAAATCGGGGTAGGGTAATAGAGAAATAGAGCTCCCCATATTAGTAGGAGTAAGGCGATAATCGGGAGAGCCCAACGTAGCAAAAGCATCATCTATTTTGTGTTTGCCAAAAAAGTTTGCAGCTGCTGTGCCATTAGTTCTGCTGCTTCGATCCCTCTTGCTCTTGCCCAAAGGTTGCTGTCCACGGTCAAAATGCGTTGTTGTTTTACCGCCGGAATCAATTTCCACAGGGCTTCGTTTTGCCATTTTTTCGCAATGCTTTCGTCACGGTAGTGAGTAATAATCATTAGTTCCGGTTTTTCTGCCACGACTTGTTCTAAGCCGACCAACGCACTGGATTTGTTATCGGCAGGGGCTTTCGGCATTGTAAACCCCAAGGCTTCAATTAAACCTCCGGCATAGGATTCATTATTGTATAAACGAAATTCCGTTTCACGGGAAATGCCAATGATTGTTTTATATCCCTTCGATAGCTGCTGGGCGATATCGTTTATTCGTCTTTGATGCTGGGCAATGCGTGCTTGCATTTGCTCGGATTTGCCGAGTAAATCACCGATTTTTTGGGCAGTTTCAAGGTTTTCACGGTAATTTTCATTGCGGGAATTAAATACAACTGTTGGCGCGATCTTTTTCAGTTCTTCATATACGCCGCTGTGACGGTTTTCATCGGCAATGATTAAATCCGGTTTGAGCGCCGAAATAGCCTCAAGGCTTGGTTGGGAACGAGTACCGACCGATTGCCACGGTTGAATTTTGTCCCGTACCTGCTGCAATATGCGGGTTTTGTCGTTGTCATCTGCCACACCGACAGGGCTAACACCGATTTGTGCCAACGCATCAACATAAGAGTATTCCAAAGCAACTACCCGTTGTGGCACATACTCTAAGCTGAACTCGCCCTTTTGGTCTTTTACCGTAACGGCTGAGGTAAGGCCACTGAATATCAGTACGGCGGCAGCGAAAAGAGATTGACATAATTTAGACATCACTGTTTTCCTGTTAAAAGTAAAAGGCGCTAAATTATAACACAATCGTTATTAATGAGAATAATTCTTTTTTATTATTTGGGGGTTTGTGTTTATTTGGGATAACATCTTACCGATTACAAGTGCCTATTTTGCCAGTTCAGGCAGTCGGGTATTTATCGTTGCCTACTTTGCTCGATTTTGCCGAAGTGATTATATTTCATAAAAAAAGCCACTTTCTAAAAGTGACTTTTTACTCTCACGAAAATACTTTACTTTGACCCGGCTCCCCAATTAAAGCCCCAACCATAGTACCTATCGCACTCTTTATGTCCCTTATGGAAAGTAATTTCTTTGCGAACTGCCATCTGTTTCCCGTTAAATTCAATGGAAGCAATCGCACAAAATGTTCTCGGATCGGTTTGTCTGCCCATTTCCACCACAATATCCGGCTGTCCGGGCACTTTCACTGTAACAACGGCATCAGATTCTCCCCATTTTGCGATACCGTCATAAATAAAACAGTACACAATGATACGACGGATAGCCTCTGCCCCATTGGGATTGACTAAAATATTTTCACCGGATTGGCTGCCCGAGCCTCTATCATCGCCACAATGCCAAATCCAAGGTGCTTGAGTATAGCAACCTTGACGGGTTCTCTGATTTTTCGCACCGCCCCGATTATGGGAAAATTGCAATCCGTCAATGACAGATGCCTCACCATTATTCAATTCATAGTAGCACCCCAAGTCTAAATCAATATCCTGATTTTTATTAAACAAATTAGCGAACAGCCCTGCATTTTTCTTTTGCGTCCAATTTAAATTAATCGTAATTTGTTCATTATTCTTTGAAAGATTGACTCGGTGAGAATCCCCCGATTTTTCTAACACCACTTTGCTCAGTGAAATTTTCGGTTTTTTCGTTACATCTATTGCCATTTTGTTTCTCCACAAAGAAAAATAGGTAATCACTTACCTATTTTTTCTGATTTAGATGCTGATACCATAATTTCTTGCAAGAGCAGCTAATCCGCCGGCAAAACCTTGACCAACCGCACGGAATTTCCATTCGCCGTTATGACGATAAATTTCACCGAAAATCATCGCTGTTTCTGTTGAAGCATCTTCGGTTAAATCAAAACGGGCAATTTCTTGATTATTATCACCATTTACACAGCGAATAAATGCATTAGAAACTTGTCCAAAACTTTGTTTACGGCTTTCTGCATCATGAATTGTGACGGTTACCGCAATTTTATCAATGGTAGCTGGTAATTTATTCAAATGTACAATTAAACTTTCATCGTCCCCATCACCTTCACCGGTGCGGTTATCGCCAGTGTGTTCAATACTTCCGTCCGAAGCAACTAGATTATTATAGAAAATAAAATCGGAATCTGACCGCACTTTTCCATTAGATGTGAGTAAGAAAGCACTTCCGTCAAGGTCAAATTCTGCACCATCTGTTGAACGAGCGTCCCAGCCTAAACCAATGATTAATTTTGTTAAGCCTGGAGCGGATTTACTTAAACTAACGTTACCGCCTTTTGATAAAGATACTGACATTTTTGTTTCTCCTATGGGTTATGAAATAAATTTAACTACAGTTTTGGGTAGGATTACCCGCTTTACGATTTAATTCTTGTGCAGCTTGGCACGCAGAATAGGATTGCTTACCCGCACAATTTTGATTAAACCAGTTTGTCCATTGGTTCACTTGATTGGCTTTGCTGTTATATGCATCCACTTCATAACTGGAATACTGATTGGGATAAGTATTGTTTAATTCCTTTGCCAGCCATTCTGCTTTATTGTAAATTTCTACACATTGTTCCATTAATTGATCGCTAATTACTGGAACATGACCACTGGTACTTGATATTGGTGGCATAACATATTGTTGTGCTTTGAGAAAAAGAGAGCATAAAGATAAAAAAGTGATCAAGATGAATTTAGTCTTATACATATACCTAATCTCCTTAAATTTTATTTAATTTTCTGATTTATCTGGAAATACAAACGAAGCAATCACCCCTAACGCTAATACGCCTAATACAATAAATAAGCTGGTATTCGGGGAAATATGAATCCCCGTATCCCCGATGGCATGATTCCAAGATTGAATGCCCATTTTGATTCCAATAAAGAATAAAAGGGCAATAATGGCTTTTTCGAGATGAACTAAATATTTGGTTAGAGCGGCAAGAATAAAATATAAGCTACGCAAACCGAGAATAGCGAAAATCATGGCTGCATAAACTAAGAGTGGTTCTTGTGTAACGGCAATAACTGCAGGAACAGAATCGAAAGCGAAAGCTACATCGGATGTTTCAATCGCCATTAGGCATAAAAAAGCTGGGGTGGCATAGCGTAAGCCTTTGCGTGTAATAGACGAGATCTGCTGAGCATTTAATTCAGCGTGTCTTATCATAAAACGCTCGCCAAATAACTTGGTATAGGTTGGAATCAATTTACCCGTCCAACGTACGCTCCAGTGGTTTGAATAGTCCTCAATTTCTTCATCATCATTATCCCCGGCGGTCAGCATTTTTACGGCACTCCAAATGACAAAAGCAGCAAAAATAAAGCCAACATAAGGGCTTGCAGCAAATAATCCTGCACCAATCACGACAAACACCGCACGGAAAATCAATGCTCCGATAATGCCCCAGTATAAGATTCGGTGTTGTAATTTCCCCGTAATCCCAAATGAAGCAAAAATCGCCATAAAGACCATTAAATTATCGACGGATAAACTTTTTTCCAAGACATAACCCGCAAGGTACAAATCTGCCCACTCTTTATCAAAGCGCCCCCACAAATAACCATAAAATGCCAATGCCAGCCCAATCCAAAACAGAGACCAGAGAGAAGCATCTTTGACTGTGATCTCTTTGCTGTTACGATGAGCAAAGAGATCCAAATAAACCGACAATGCAATCACCGCAAAGAAAATAATGACCGTTTCTAAGGGAAAACCGAATGTTCCTAAATTAAAATTGAAAGACGAAAGAAAAGAGGAAAGAAAATCAGACATACTGAACCCTATAAAAATGTAAACTTGCATAAAAAACAGATAAAACCTACAATCTATTCTAGTCTTTCGCGATGAATGAACCAGTAACGTAAACGGTGTGAAATTCTCTTTTTACGGTCTAGATTTACCAAGAAATGAGGTGTGTAATGGATTTGAAGGAAAAAATTAGGACAATGCGGGAAATCCGTAAATGGTCGCAGGAAGAAATGGCGGAAAAAATGAATATGTCGCTTAACGGCTATGCGCGCATTGAACGGGGAGAAACCAAGCTCAGTTTGGAAAAACTCGAACAAATTGCTAATATCTTCAATATGGATGCCCTAGAATTTATGCAAGCTGCAAATAGTGGTACTTATTTTATCCTAAATGAATCAGGGGATAATAATAACAGTGTGACTTATTACGGGAATAACGAATTAAGTGCCATAGAAATAGAAAAATTAAAGTTAATTATTCAAAATAAAGATAATCTTATTGTATTTAAAGATGAATTAATAAAAAGTAAAGATGAGCTATTAGTACAGAAACAAAATGAAATTGACTCATTAAAAGAAATTATTAGTTTATTAAAAGCTAAAAGCTAAAAG
>NZ_MLHG01000016.1 GCF_001998825.1 Rodentibacter mrazii | reverse complement strand
TGAATTATGATAAAGCAAAAATTCTTTTTCTTGTCCATAAAATAATGTGAAATAATTACGTTCTATAATAGATTCGTCATCTTCAAGATTCAAAAGTTCTTCTTTTCCTGTAGTTTTATTTCCCTTGTGTAAAATATCTTCTCTAAATGTAGAGAAATAACCAGATATTGAATTATCAAAACTAGAATTATCAGAGAAAATGTGTATTCTTCTCGCATAATTACCTATCATTACGACAGGCATTGAGTCATCCTTAAAATAATTTACTAGTGTTCTAAAATTATAACCATTCTCTGAACAAGCAGAATAGAATCTAATATTGAAGTTGTGTTTCTTCTGGTTTGTTACCATATTTTATCCTTATGGTTAGTTTGTAATTAAATATTAAACAATATTGATAGTTTTTTATTCCTTAACACTCTGATATGTTTGAGGTAAATCAATGCTCCTACAATCACCCCACAAAATTCAACTTCTGGCTTTGGTGGACTCTCACTTTGCCGTGAATGAACATTTCAGAGGCTTCTTCTGGTTTAATATACCAAGGCTTATACACATCATCATTATCAGAAATAATGCAGTAATCTCGCCCTATTTTTTGCACACGTTTAACGAAAAGTGTGTCATCAAAGGTAAAAATATAAATACCATCACCATCAAAATATTGAATAGATATATCCACAAAGAGGAGATCGCCATTATTGAAAGTTGGAAACATAGAGTCCCCTTTCACATTAATGATTCGAATGTTTGCCGGGGTAATACCGGGGTAATATTTGTAAAACTGGTCAGGTACAAATTTTAATTGTTTTACCACTTGAACCATATCACCATTCACTGCGCCATGACCTGCACTGGCTTCAATATCTAATACATCAAGTGTTATGTTATCTTCGTCATCTTCTGTTGCTGTATAAGCAGAAATATCTGTTGAGCCCTCGAATGGTTCTCCAATCCCACTTTGTAACCATACTGGATTTACACCTAAAACCATGGAAATTTCCAACAAGTTACGAGGTTTCTTAGTTTTATCATTAATAAGATCACCTATTGCCATCACTGAAACATCAAGCTCTTCTGCAAGCTGCTTTCTTGTTTTCAGTTTTTGGCGCATTGCCCAATCAATTCGTTCACCGAGCGTACTCATCGCATACCTCTTTTTAAGTTTTTTGTTGATCCTAAAGTTTTCTTTAGCAAATGCAATAAAATAAAACTTTATTTTAATTAAAGAATAATTTAATATTTGCTTTATATTGATTAAGGAAAAGTTTATGAATAAAGCTATTGAAAAAGTAATTGAAGAATGTGGTAGCCGAGACATTTTAGCCAAAGCCTGCGGTGTAAGTAACGCTACCGTTGGCAACTGGCTAAAAGGTCAAGGAATCAACGGTAAGCATATTAAGGCAATTTCTGATGCTACCGGTGGAAAAGTTTCAACTGATGAAATTCTTCAATCCTTAACTGAAGATTAATTTACCCGATTAGATTAAAAAAATAACCATAAAAAGACAGGATTTTTTTATGAAAGAAAATAAATCGCCATTCGCTTATGTTCAACAGGCTCTACACGTTCAGCTGGCTAGTTCTCGCAATATTTCTAATTTTGCACCGACATTGGGCAAAGCTGAATCTCAATTAGCACAAGAGCTTAATCCTGATTACCCACGCAATAAATTAGGGTTTATTGACGCTATTCATCTTATTTCTCTAACTGAGTCAGTAAATATAGTGGAAATGATTGCACAAAGCGTGGATTGCACACTTATGCCAAAGCCAAAGTGCGGTAGCAATTCAACGGATTTATTGCGTGATGTAGCGAAACTTTCCGCAACGGTTGGAAAACTCTGTGGCGATACTGCGGAAGCGGTTTCAGAGGATTCTGATTTGGGCTATGAAATTTCTGCAAAAGAGCGGGATAAATTAATGGAATCTGTTGAACACCTTCTTTCTCAGTTGGTGTGTTTAAAACAGGTTTTGGGGCAATAAAAACCAAAGGATAAACAACATGAATGCAGAAGATTTCATCATCAAACATATTCGCAACCAACTGATTCAGGGGGGGCTGATATGGTTTCAGTCAATCAGGCAACCGAGATGTGCTTACAAGAATATCGATGCCGTAGCACGTTTAAACCGGACGTAATGACGTATTTGTTGGATAAGGCTAAACGGTTTATTGGCAATAAAAACCGTCGAAACAAAGCTAATTTAAACCCAATAAAAAACCACGGCGGCAACCGTGGCTAATTAGGAATATACAGACGTGAAAAATACTAATTTAAATGAGAAATCAAGTCAATCCCAAAATGCACAAATTTTAGCATTTATGCAAAACGGCGGAAAAATCACTTCACTTGAGGCGTTAAAGCTATTTGGTTGTATGCGTTTGTCCGCACGGATTTTGGATTTGCGCAATAACGGCTATCACATTTACTCAAGAATCATTAAAGACCCTAAAAGCGGTAAGCGATTCAGTCAGTATTTTATGGAGGCACGCAATGGAACGTTTTAATCAACCGGTACGAATTGATGTGCTTTTAGCTCTTTATTGGCAAAGGGTTTTATCAGTGAGATTAGCGATGTTAGACAAGGAGATTTTTGATGAAAGCCTCTGAATCATTACGTTTAATCGGTCAGCCCATAGCTTATTACAAAGGGCTGACAAAAGTGCTTGGCGGGGCTACAGCGACGATTTTATTTTCGCAATTATATTATTGGAGTGATAAAACCGATAATCCGTTAGGTGTGTATAAAACCCTTGATGAACTGATGGACGAAACAGGATTAACCGAGCGTGAATTGCGTTCTGCCCGTGAGAAATTACGTTCACTTGGGGTGGTCGTTGAGACCAATAAACGATTAGAACACCGCCTGTATTTCCGAATTGATTTTGATGTATTTGATGATTTGGTTGAGTCATTTCGGGAACAGTCAAATTGTCATTTCGCCAATGAGCAAAGTGTCATTTCCCCAAATGACAAAACGTCATTTCGGGAACAGTCAAATTGTCATTTCGTTATTGATCAAGAGAATACATACACTAGATTACATACAAATAAAACCCCTTTATCCCCTTGCGGGGAATCGGCTAACGCCGACCCTGTGGATGAAATGGATTCGCAAAACGAATTTACTACGCCTGAAGAAAAAACAAAATCCGATTCGGTTGATTATGCCGGTATAGCGAAAGCCTACAACCAAGCGGTTGAGGAATCCCAAACGCATTTATCGTTTGTGGCTAACCCTAATGCGCTCAGCGATAAACGCAAACGAGCTGTGAAAAAATTATCCACGGTGTTTAAAAAACGATTTGGTGATGGGAGTGCATCGGCAATTGGGGAATATTTTGCCGATTTCCTGAAGCAAGCCCCGCCGTTTTACTTTGGTGAAAATGACCGTGGCTGGAAAGCCGATTTTGAATATTTACTTCGTGAAAGCACGTTAGACAAAGTTTTGGAAGGGAACCTGTAATGCAAAATATCAATTACGATTTGGAATATAGCCTTGTTGGGGCATTACTGAGTGGCGGACTATCACCACAAGCCCGAGAAGTGATGAGTTGGCTTGAACCGGAAATGTTTGAGACCGTTCAGCTTGGCGCACTTTACGGCAACATTCGCAAACAAGCCCGCAAAGATGATTTGATTGATATTTTAATGCTTTCACAAGACTACGGCGAAAACTTTGCAAACTTGGTGGAAATGGCAAATCGAATCGTTTACAGCGGAAATCTCTCGGGGTATGCGAAAAAAGTTCACGCTGCTTGGATTAACCGCTCGGCACAACAGACCATGCTCAAAATGGCAAGCGAATTAGCCAATGCCCGTGAAGAAAAAGTGAACGAGATTACTCAATGCGCACTCAATCAAATTCAAAAACTCTTGGTGAGCAAAACCGAAATTAAACCGGTTGCCTTGGGTGAGTTGATGGATTCTTACGTGGACGTGCTTGAAAAACGTTCAAAAAGCGATTTCAAAGAGCGGTTACTTTTTACCGGCATTGAGGGGGTGGATAACGTACTTGGCGGAATTAATTCCACTGACATCGTTGTGGTAGCCGGTCGCCCCGGCACAGGTAAAACCGAGTTTAGCCTAACCCTTACCCGCAATATTGCAAAACACAAAGGTTCGGTGTTGTTTTTTAGCCTTGAAATGGGCAATTTCCAACTGGTCGATCGCTTGTTAAGTGCAACAGGTCAAGTTGGTGTGAAGAAATTACGCAACCCACAAGAACTTAATGAGCTTGATTATAACCGTTTAACACAAGCTATCACCGAAGTGCGCAAGCAAGAAGTTTATTTTGTCGATCGCGGTGGTTTATCTGCTGATGAAATTTGTGTGATTGCGGAAAATCATATCAACGAGAAAGGCACTCCCTCTGCGATAGTGATTGATTATTTGGGTTTAATGAATCACAAGCAAGAACGCGGAATGAACCTGACACAGGCTATCGCTAATTCAATGAGCAAGCTTAAAACGTTTGCTAAAAATTTCAATATTCCGCTGATTTTGCTTTGTCAGCTTAACCGTGATGTGGATAGCCGTGCTGTAAAACGACCGACCAATTCAGATTTGCGTGATTCCGGTGCAATTGAACAGGACGCAAGCCAAATCATCATGCTTTACCGTGAGGGCGCATACAAGGCGGATACGGACAATCCTTATTCCGAAGCCATCATCACTAAAAATCGCTTTGGTGAACTTGGTACGGCTTATATGCGATTCGAGAAAGGGCATTTTGTGGATTGCGACCAAGCGCAAGCCTATCAATTCATCAATGAAAAACCACAACAGCCGAAACCCTACGCATCAAAATCCTATGGTAAAGGAGCAATGCAATGACCGATAAACAACCATTTTTCTTGCGTAATGAGCAAGTGCGGTCAAATTGCATTGAGTTTATCAGGGATTTACCAACAGACGAGAAAAAGCCGTTAGTGGTGAAGGTGCAGCCAATGACACGTACACAGGCACAAAATGCCAAGTTACATGCGATGTTGGGTGATATTAGCAAACAATGCGAGTTTCAAGGGAAAAAACGGGATATTGATACTTGGAAGATGATTATGGTGTCGGCGCATCGAATTGCGACAGGTGGAAAAGCAGAAATGGCAATCGGGCTTGAGGGCGAGGTGATAAATCTGCGTGAATCTACGGCACAGATGGGCGTGAAACGGCTCGCAAGTTTGATTGAATATGTCACCGCTTGGGGCGTGCAAAACGGTGTGAAGTTTAACGACAGATGGGGATTTTGGGGAAGATAAAACCGCACCGAAGTGCGGTTGATTTCGAGGGGGTTTTAGAATTTGCCGAGTTGCCGTTTTGGGCGAAGCACATCATTATCCTGAATAGTGGGCAAGACCCGATTCCAGTTTTCATGTTGCCACATTCCGGTTTTAAATTCGGCAGTGAGTTTTTGAATGATGGGTTGATGACGGCGGAGCATTGAACCATATTCGCTAACAATGCTACTGGCTTGTGCGGCGAACTTGGATTGAATGTTTTCCAGTGCCGGCAAAATATAACTCGTGAACTCAACGCATTTAAATAAGGCGAACCAATCCCACGCCATACATTGGAGTTCATACTCTGAGTGTTCAAATGGGAATTTGTGTTCAGGATTAGGCAAAGCGAGTTGTTTCGGTGGCTCAATTTGGTTGAGGAACGCTCTGAGGACGACAAGGTGAAAAGCAGGGCTTACCCATGCAGCGTAGGCGATAACGAGTTCTTTGCAAGCCCAAGTACCTTGTAATGCTGGATTACGACCACCACGAACTGTTTTTATAGCGATCATAGAATTTGCAGATCGCTCAATTTCAGCAATGAGTTCTTTGGTTTGTTGGTTACGAATAAAAAAATTAGGTTGGTAGTTTTTTTCAGATCCACTAATACGATGAAGATCGTTTAAAGAATAAAGATTATCAAGGGTACGGATTGAAGTGTTGAGAATAGTTAGATTTGACATAGTTACGTTTCCTTTCGAATGGAATGGTGGTTAGGTGGTTCGAAAACCGTAGTAACTAGACGGCGTGTGGTATTGGTTATTCCCACACCCACCTAACCATAGATTGAAATGTATCTTGTTTTTGTACCATTAAATTTTGCGGTAAAAAGAAAGAGTAATCACAAATTTTAGATACAAAAAAATCACATTAACGCAGTGAAATAGCGAGTTACTAAAAAATCAACGGGGTTTCGACTCCACCGTTGGAAGAAATCCTACTCTCAACGGGAAAGTTTGTCAAGGGAACGAATTGAAGTGTTGAGAATAGTTAGATTTGACATAGTTACGTTTCCTTTTGAGAGAAATCCCGATAATTCGGGCGATCGAGTGGTTCAGAAACCGTGAAAAGTCGGCTGGGCATATTCCCCGAAGGTATTGTATTAGCCGCCCACTCGATCATAGATTGTAAATTACCTTTTTGTACAAAAATTGTGGGAAAGAGAAAAGAGATCACAAATTTTAGATACAAAAAAACCGCAAAGGATTTCGGTTGCGGATTACCGCTTTTCATAAGGTTCTGACACCTTGAAACAAATCCTACCCTTAACAGTTGGGGTTGTCAAGGGTAGGGAAAGGTTATTGGCGTAACTCTTTTTGCGAGGCAATCGCTAAAAAGTGGCTACGGTCTTTGTATATGGGGTTACTTGCGACACGGCTATCAATGCGTTTGATGAGATATTCCGGCAAGCTGATGTTAATGCGCTGGCGTTTTCCTTGATAAGGGGAAATATCCACATCAAGCAAGAGCCAAGTATCGCAATAATTAAACTCTTCTAGGCTTTGGTAGTGTTTGTAGCCTTTGTCTTGAAGTTGGCTGATGTCGTCCCCGCCTTCAAACATCATTTCTAAGATGGAATGAATGGCATCTGTGGCTTGCGTTGGGATTTCTTCAAGGGTATCTGCTGCACTTACGCAAGCGTATTTTTCCGTAAACAAGACGGGGACGGCAATACCGTAGGCTTCATTTTTGTTTGTAGGGGTTTCAATGCCGATAGTAAATAACATAATCGCTCCTTTAGTCAGCTTGGCAGAGCTAAAGCCCTGCCAATTTTTTGATGGATCTCAATGTGCCGATTGGGACATGTTGCTTGGGGTGCGGAACAGGAAACGTCTTTCCTGTGATGGGCGATTTCCATATTTGATGATCGCCTTTACCGTGCCGAACAAAAGTGCAACCTGCATTTTTGAGTTCCTTGATTAAGTCGCTGGATCGCATGCTTCCTCCTTATCGTCTTAATCGGGGTTTATTATACACACGCATACACAAAAAACAAGGGGTTTGATGAAAGAATATAAATGCAAAAAGTGCGGTCAGTTTTTCGTGCGGTTTCAAACCACACAAAAAGTCTGTTCGCCTAAATGTGCGATAGAACTTGCTCGAGATAACGCACAAAAAGCACGAGAGAAAGCCGAAAAGAAAAAGCTAAAGGAACGTAAAGCAAGATTGAAAAGCCGTTCAGAATGGCTGAAAGAGGCACAATCGGTATTTAATAAATTCATCCGCCTGCGTGATAAAGACGAACCCTGTATCAGTTGTGGTCGCTATCATCAAGGACAATGGCACGCCGGGCATTATCGCAGCGTGGGGGCTTGCCCTGAATTGCGGTTTTGTGAGTTGAATGTCCATAAACAATGCCAACCGTGCAATAACCATAAAAGCGGCAATGTGATTGAGTATCGGATTAATTTGGTAAGAAAAATCGGGGTGGATAAAGTGGAATGGCTAGAACGCCAAGACCACGATTTTAAGAAATACACAGTCGAAGATTGCAAAGAAATTATTCAGTATTACAAAGAAAAGGTTAAGGTGGTAAATAATGGCTTATAGTGTGGAACGCGTGATTGAAAAATGGGGAAATATTTGGGGGAGAACAAGAATAGGTACGGAATATCCAAATACAACGATATCAATACCGGTATTACCTAAACCACGGAAAGCATACGTTAAGTTTCTTACAGACGATGAATGCCTCCTTATAGAACAGCAAATTATGAATCTTCATGCTGACAATCTTCTACAGTATCAAATTTTGATGGCGTTGTATGTTCAGAAAGCAAAAGAGCGGGATATTTGCAATGCGCTTGGTATATCTCCTGCGAGAATGTATCGTGAACGGGCACAAGGAGTCCGATTTTTAAAAGGTGCTTTTACTGGAGCGAAGATTAAATTTATGTTTTTGGGGTAAGAAAGCGAAAGTGCGGTTAATTTTGACCGCACTTTTTGTTTAAGCGAAACTCGATTGTTGAACTTGGAATTTGAGGTTTAGTGCTTTCATAACTTTCATCACGGTAGCAAAAGTTGGGTTACCTGAACCGGATAATGCTTTATAAAGCCCTTCACGGCTGATTCCTGCATCACGGGCAATTTGGCTCATATTACGTGCTCGGGCAATATCTCCAAGCGCAGATAAAATAAGTTCAACATTGTCTTCTTGTAAAATTTCGTTGAGATAAAGCTGAATTTCCTCTTCGGAAGTGAGATGTTCTGCAATATCAAAATCTTTTAATTGTTCTGTCATAATCCTAATTCCTCTGCAAGTTGTTTTGCTTTCTTGATATCTTGTTCTTGTGTGGATTTGTCTCCGCCACATAGTAAAAATACTAAAACACCGTTTTGATTTTTCAGATAAATTCGATAACCTTGTCCCTCATCTATGCGTAATTCAAAAATGCCATCATTTACACTTTTGATATCGCCAAAGTTTCCAAACTGTAAGCGTTTGATTCGCGCATTAATTTTGGCTTTAGCTCGAATATTTTTTAATTTAGCCAACCAGTTATCAAAAGTTAAAGTGGTTTTAATCTGGATTGTCATTGAGGAATCCTTATCAATTTATTCAAGGCTATTTTAGATAATCTTATTTTGAGTGTCAATTATAGTTCACATTTTTAAACACCAAATATCTTTTGATTTTGTTAATAACCACTTGACGACTTGCAAGTGAAAGTATATGATTCACACTATAGTGCGGTTTTTGCACGTAAGCAACGCACAAATGAATTTAGTAGCCCTGATTGAATACAGTCGGGGTTTTTTAATATATATTTACTCTGTTAGCTCAACAGGATAGAGCAATGACCTCCTAAGTCATCGATACCGGTTCGATTCCGGTACAGAGTGCCATAAATCTGATACGGCCCTAAGCAGAAATGCTTGGGGCTTTTTTATTGGATGTTTTATGGCAAAGAAGAAATCAATCAAGCCTGATCGTGACCGTGATTATAAGAAAGAGTATCGAACCTATCACGGAACACCGGAGCAGATTGCCAATCGTGCGGCTCGTAATAAGGCAAGAAGAACGATGGAAAAAGAAATGGGTAAATCTGCGTTAAAGGGGAAAGAGGTAGATCACAAAAAGCCATTAAGCAAAGGTGGTTCGAATTCTCGCAGTAATTTGCAGGTATTATCAAAAACGGCTAATCGCAAGAAAGGCAATAAATAGCAAGGATTGGCAGGGAGCAGGCAGTTAAGTTGGTTATTTGACATAAGAGCCTAGCCGACCTTGCTATCCACTATACAAAAACCGACTGCAAATGACCGCAGTTTGTTTTAGGCGGCTTAACGGTCGCCTTTTTTGTTTCTCTATGACAGAAAGCATAAAAAGGATAATCAATGTTAAATTGTTATTTTACTTATAGTTATGATGGAAAAGAACAGCAATTAGCAATTCTTGCTGAAACGGTAAAAGAAGCCAAAGACAAAGCGAAGTCCATTAGTGGTAATTTAATTTATCTTGGCTATGACGAGATAGAGAAAGACCTATTCGAAGGGAAAGAGATTGCATGGATTTGTGCCAAAGATACAAAAGAATTGCCGTTTCCATTTAAGCAGCTTAAACAGGCAGCTTTATTTTTCGCTTATGGTACAAACTGCCAATGCTGTTTAGGCTACCGCATTATGGGTGGCTTAGTGCTTGGTGGATTGATTGGATATTTGTTGGGGTAAGGAATGGCGAAATCAAATCACGACTGGGCAAAAATAAAAGTGGAATTTATTAAATCTACTTTATCTATTCGTGATTTTGCTGAGGCTTTTAATATTCCATTAGGCACGCTTTCACGGAAAGTTACGAAAGAGAAATGGACAGATGAACGATCACAAGTAGATCACAAGGTGATCACAAAATCAATTGAAAAAACAATTGAAGATCGTGTTGATGAACTTACTCAATTTGAAAATAAAAACTTAAAAGCTATCGCTTATGCTCAAGATGAAGTCTTAAAAATGTTGAGTGTCTGTGAGAAACCCAGCGAGATTAAATCTCTTACGGGGGCTTTACTGGATTTACAGAAAGGCTATCGCCTTGCATTAGGAGCAAGCACTGAAAATCAAGCAACAACAGAGGGTTTTAATCGAGAGGAATGGTTAAGGAAATTAGGTGAATATGAGCAACAAGACAGACAGCGAAATAATTCAACGACTGAGTAATATTTACCGAATTGATTTTCAGCGGTTTGCCGCCGATTGTTTAATGATTCGCCCTAAAAATGGTGGATTGATTCCTTTCCATTTTAATTCTGTGCAGTTAGATTTATTGAATAAATTTTATGAACAAATGCAAATTAATGGGCGAGTTCGTTTTATTGTTCTAAAAGCTAGACAGATGGGGATATCAACTTTCATTGAGGCCCTAATTTACTGGTGGACAGTTCATCATACAGGTACAAAATCATTAGTACTTACGCATTTAGATGACGCTACTAAAGAGCTGTTTGAAATGACTAGGAGGTATAACGAAAAAACTCCTTTACCATTTAAAACATCGGCTAAGAGAGATAGTGTTAATGAGTTGGTGTTTCAAGGGATTGATTGTGCAATCAAAACTGCTACTGCCGGAAGTAAAAATGTGGGACACGGTTCAACAATACAGTGTTTGCATTGGTCCGAAGTTTCTCGTAGTAATAACCAAGCGGATATGACGGCTGGTGTAATGCAGACAGTACCAAGTGGCGAAGGCTCAATGATTTTTCTGGAGAGTACGGCAAATGGTTCCGGTGAGTACTTTCATGAAACTTGGCAAGCGGCTATTCGTGGTGAGAGCGAATTTATTCCAGTTTTTTACCCTTGGACTGCGATGGAAGAGTATCGAACAGATAGTGCCGGTTTTGAATTTAGCAAGGAAGAGCGGGAATATCAGCAACTTTACGGCATTGATGACGAACAGTTAGCTTGGCGACAAGCCAAAATGCGACAGTTTAAAGGCTCACCTGAAGAAAAGCTCGCATTATTCCAAGAGCAATATCCTATCACTCCTGAAGAGGCATTCCGTTCAAGCGGTAATTCTTTTATCAGTAAAAAAGCGGTTGCGGAAGCAAGAAAAGCCACATTAGAGCCTTATGGCGCTATTGTGTGTGGTGTCGATCCTGCTGCCGGTGGTAAAGACAGTACGGCGATTGTAATTCGTCAAGGCTGTAAAGTGTTGAAAGCGTGGCGATTTAAGCACCCTGATTTAATGGCAGTGGTGGGGCGTTGTGTGGATGTGTTGCACGAATATAAAATCGATATGATGTTTATTGATGCCGTTGGGTTAGGTTTAGGTATTCACGCACGTTTAGTCGAGCTTGGTTATCAAGATCGAGTGGTTGATGTAAAAGCCAGTCGCCGAGCAGATGAACCCGATGCTTATGTGAATAAGCGGGCTGAGATGTGGGACAGAATGGCACAATGGTTTGATGCCGGGGCGGATATCCCTGATAACGATATTTTTGAAAGTGATTTGTTGTCGTTGTCGGCAGAATATGACAGCTCTCGAAGATTGAAAATGCAAAGTAAAAAAGAGTTAGCGCATTCACCTGATTTGGCGGATGCGCTTTCTTTTACCTTTGCGATGAATTATGTGATGCCTAAATCTGAGCAGCCTGAAGAATATGAGGGCTTGCGCAAAGCACCAACTTATGGGGGAAGTATGCTAAATGGCAACATTTAATAATGAACAAATTAAAATGCCCGATGATGACGAGGAATTAGAGGCGGTTCAGGATTCGTTGGCGGAAAAAGTGATGGAATGTTTTAGGCAAGCAAAAAGCTATCGTTCATCACTGCAGATACAGGGTAAAACGGTTGATGATTGGATTAGACGGTTAGATGATGCTTACCATAAGATTCATGACTATGAGGAATTAGTTAGCCGTAAAAATATGCGGTCTTATTTTGGTTTGATACAGATAAAAATCAATATGGTCGCCAGTTATATGCGTTCTAAATATGCCAGTCCAACCAATCCTCCGTTTAATATTACACCGACACCGATTGTAGAGTTGCCTGAAAATAAAAAAGATCAGGGGCTTGAGCGGGTAAAGGCTGCATTATTAAATAGAATGATCGAAAGCGGACTACCGCCTGAAGCCTTATTAGGTGATGATGGTTTTTTATTACCTAAAATAGCGAAGTTTATTGAAGATCAAAGCAAAGAAGCAAAGGCATTGCTACGGCAAGAAGAATTGCAAATTGCAAGTGATGCTACGGCTAAGATGATTACTTTAATCAAAGATCAGTTAGTCGAAAACAATTTCTCTCAAACATTAAGCGAATCGTTATTTGATATTGCATTAATGCCGGTAATGGTGATTGGTTATGATAATCAAGCTGTGGTGGATTATCAGTGGCAGAAAAACAAGTATGTGAAGAAAACGGTTATTCGACCTACATTTCGACGTATCAATCCTATTAATGCTTTTTTTGCCCCGGATGCGACAAGTGCACAGGACGGTTCATTCTTTATTGAATTAACCAAGCGAACTAAAGCTCAGTTATCGTCTTTTTTGGGTAAAGAAGAATTGGGTTATGACGATGAAGCCTTGAGAGAGGTGATTAACAACGGCGATTCTCATTGGCTTGGATTAGATACTGACAATAAAGGTGTACTGGACTATATGTTAGTTGATGACGAAATCCATACCTTACGTTGTCAGATGTTAATTCAAGGGAAAGACTTGATTGATTATGGTGTATCATCAATCAAAGAAAGCGAAGCAGATGACTATTTTAACGCCGATATTGAAGTCTGTGATGGTCGTGTGATCCGTTGTCAAATTGTTGCACACCCGAAAGGTGAACGCACTTATTTTAGTGCAAGCTACAAACGCATTGCCGGTGGAGCCTATGGCGTGTCGGTGGGAATGATGATTTATGACCGCCAACAATCCATTAACCGTACACAATATTCAATGTTACTGAATGCGATGTATGCAGCCGGGCCAATGATTGAAGTGGATGTGGATAAATTTAGTGATCCGTCACAAATTACCTTTGAGCCATTTAGTCGGGTGAATTCTAATCCTACTAAGGAAAATAATGGTCGGGGAATTACCCAACATACGGTGCCGATGACTTTTCCGCAATTATTCAATTTTATGACCAATGAAATCAGACTTGCCGATGATGAGTGCGGATTGCCGTCGTTCCTAAATGGTAACGCAGGGCTACAAGGTGCAGGGCAAACCTTAGGTGGTTTGGCAATGATGACCGATAACGCCGTGCTTGGGTTGGAAGATTGCGCCTTTAATATTGATGAGTATTTTATTCGCCCGGCGATTACCTTGATTTATGCCCATAATTTATTGGGGAATGATGACAGCGTAAAAGCCGATGCGAAGATTACACCAACCGGTCTTTTGGGCTTAAAGACGGAGTTGAACAAAGCGAAAGAACTTGCCGGGCTTGTACCACAAGCGAGTCAATTCGCACAACAAGGACTTGTGCCACGAGAAATGATTTCCGATATGGTACGAGATTATTTTAAATCAGCAGGGATTGATACTGATCGCTATATGCCAAGTAACGGCGTTCAGTCTGATCTCAATAACGCTCAAATGGCAAGCCAAACGAGCGGATTAGACGGACGGAGTTTAAGGATGATGTAATGAAAATTGATTTTGATGAAGTCAAACAAGGTGATCAGGTTTGGCACGATCGCTACGGCTATGGCATTGTACAGCGTGTTCAATCCGGTACTTGTGATGTGAAATTTAATGAGTCCACTAAAGTGCTGACCTTTACTGAAGGCGGTTACTCCGGTGGACTTAAAGTTTTATGGTGGCAAAGACCTATCGCCTTTATACCTCGTAAAGGACAGGATTACAGCAAATTTCACGATTTAGTTGCGGTGCTGTTTGAAAATTTATATGGAGAGAACCAATGAAAAGTTGCGATCCAAATGTACTTACTGTGATTTCTCCTGATGTGGTAGATGTGCAGGGCTTTGCGGTGAGCAGTGCGGTACGGGTAACTGCCTATGGTCTAATCAATGAAGAGACGATTACATTCAAACGTGTGCATTATTGCAGTACGCAACCCCACTTTGAGCGTAATGGTTGCAGTTTGATTACGCCGACCAAAGGTGAACTCAGTTCTGCGATTGAATATCAAATTGGTACTTGCACACCAAGTCTTACCCCTGAGCGAAATAGCTTAATTATTCCCTACGCAGGCAATTACATTCCGGTTGTGAATGGAAACCCAACAGATTTAATCGTGGAAGTGGAAGCGATTAATTTGCGTGATTTTAGTGATAAAGAGCTTGGTATTGAACCTTGCGGGTTTTGTTTAGATAAAACATGGGAAACCACAGGGGCGGAACGTTGTAATCAGCATTTTGTTGAGCAAGAAGAAATTTCTCATTGTGGAAATATTCGTTGGACACGTACTAAAAAACGTTGCGGATATTATGCCGGTGTACCTATTCCTATCGTATTAGATGAGGGGGATTGTTGTGGTTCACAGTTTATGGGGTATTTATTTCACCCTGACGAAACAAGAGATCCTGATGCAACAGTTGAAATTACAGATTGTGAAGGCAAGCTACATGGCTATGCTTATCCACAAGCCGGTGACGGTCATACGTTACCCATTGAAGAATGTGATGGAAATATTATTGGCTATGCTGTCAATAATTCCGCAACGGCCCCACAACAATTGGAGTGTAAATAATGGCAAGCAAACCTATTTACCAAGAAAAATTGACACAACTTGGTTGCTGTAGTAGCGGTTCAAGCGGTGATGTATCGAAACAATTAACCGAACTACAGAAAAAAATTGAAGAGCAATCTAAGCAGATTGAAGCCTTGCAAAAGGCTTTATCTGAAAAGATTGATAAATCAAGCCTGATAACGGTGCACTCACTAGAAGATGAAGCGTTATTCAAGGCATTCCCATTAGACAATGAATAAGGAAAAACGATGTCAGAAATTAAAATCCGTGTATCTACACACGACAATGATACAACAGACATTGACTTGTCTCGTAATGGATCAAAGTTAAAGGTTTCATTAGGCGATAAAAAGGCTGAAATTGATATTGCTGAGTTTATTCCGGCAATGATGGCAGATCGTTTCTTGGCAGATGCAACCTACGACGCAAACACCAAAGAAATTGTTTTAACTACCCGCAAAGAGGGCGAAGATGACAAAGAGTTTCATGTGCCGATTGGCGATATTTTTAAAGATAACGCTAAATCAATTGTACAAATGTATTCATTAAAAGCTGATTCGACTGGACGAAAACAACAAGCGGTTCCTTTTGAAATACCTGAAGAGTTAGTGGGTAAGCCTGTATTTATTACAATGCATAGACTTAGTACTTATAGTGATGGTGTAACACGATTACAACAGAATACTCATAATAAGAACTTCACATTGGCATTATCAGTAGAAGATGTAAAACACATTGCTGATAAATTAGAGACAGGACTATTAGTTAAAGGTGAAAATTACGAACATAAAACTATTGTTATTTATACGCCGGTAGATGTGAAAGAAATTGACGTAGAATATGTACCAACCCCCGCTAGCGTTACATTAGAAGAAACGGCAAGCGGTATTCACTTTACTTTAGCCGGTGTTAATGAAGATGAATTTGGAACATTTAATGCGGATAATCAGTTTCCATTAAGTAACATTAATTACAATAATCAATTAACTGATGCCAGTTTAACAGCTACGGAAGTTACTCCTTACGGTACAGGTTACATTGCTAAATACGTATCAACGAATACTTTAATGAGTTTTGCAAATAGCATTACTCTTGTATTTGAAATTACTAATAGATTTGGCAGTGACACTATTTCATTAACACTGCCTATGGTCAGTGAAAATGGCGGGTTCCGCACGTTTAAAGTTGAAGCTGAAACTTTCGATGAGTTGAGAGAAAAATACAAAACGCCGGAATAAGTAACGACATATAAGCAATCGCCCCTAATTAGGGGCTTTTTTATAGGAGAAAAATATGGCATTTGTAACTTGTAGCCAATTTAAGACTTCGCAAGAAGAACAAGATAAAAAAGCTATTTCTGCCGAAGACTCGCTACTAGATAAATCTAGTGGTGAAGGTGGCGGAAAGGTAACTGCTGAAAAAATTAAAGAAGCCATTGCCGGTAATGTTGAGGTTGCTGTTAAAGATAAATCAGGCATCAAAGGAAATGGTACAAAAAAATCTCCTTTAGCACTCAATCTTGGAAGTTCAATAAAGGTGAGTGATGAGGGTAAGATTGAAATTATCGCAGATAAGGTCGCTAATATTCGATTAGTCGATGCAAGCGGCACTCGTGTGCTAGGTAGAATTGTGGGGGTATAAAATGGCGGAAATTCATAAAAAAGCAGATGGAAAAGAAACCGCTAATGGTGATATTCCGGTTGTCGCACCAATTAACATAGGGAAAGGCATTAAGTGGAATGAAAGTACAAGGCAATATGATGTTTCTATTGCTGAAAATCAGCCAATTCACGTTAATGATAATGGTGATCTTGAAGTACGGGTAAGCAATCTAGAAGATAACTTGTTACGAGTTATTGACGGTAAACTCTACTATGGGACAAAACCACGAGCAGAACTGGCTAATCTTTATGTTGATGCAGAGAATGGTGTAGATCAAGACCCGCTAAAAGTAAAAGGTGCCGGTACTCGAGCTAACCCTTTACGTACATTTAAATATGCGGCTACTTTAGCTGAAAAAGGTACTTCACGAAATATTTGGTTAAAAGAAAACCAAGACCATGATGTTTTTCAATCACAATACTTTGCTATTAAGACTGGTAGTTTAGGTATTCTTCCATATGGTGAAACAACAGATCGCCTTAATGAAAAGGAACATGGTAATTTCTTTTTAATGGCTGCTGCTTTAATTAAGAGCGGAGAAGAACCTCGTTTAGTATTTAAAGGGGCTAACAAACTACCGTATTCAGATTCGGTTCAAGAGTTTGATCGTTTACAGGTAGCATCTATTTATACAGAACATAACTTGGTTTTGACATTTCAAGGTGTGCGACTGGTAAACGACTTAGGGTTTAATTTCAACGTTTCCGTTCGCAAACAAAATAATGTTGCCGGTGGTATTCGTGATGTAAATACTGATCCGTGGCGTATAAATATGGGGCAAAATAGTCGTTTGAATTTTATCAATGCACGTTGTACTACTATTGGTAAACCTAATATTACAGGTGACGTAGCAGAAACGAATGACTTAATGCGACAAGGTAACTTGAGAGAAAAAGATGCTCGTGGTTTGTATTTAATGAGTTTCTTCTATGGCTATGGGCTAGATATATCTATACGTAATTTAGCGTTAGATGCAGCCGAATGTTACTTATATGGCACTCACGGTTGGACTAATGTATATGGTTCCGATACCACGGTGAACAATCAAGGTACACCTAATATCACAGATGTAACTAAGCGTATCTACAATACTCGCTTCGACAAACTCGCAGAGGGTGTAGAACAAATTGTTGTGCCTACCACTACGATACCGACTTCATACTGGAAATTTTGATTTTTTATAACCCGTGCGGCTGTAATAAGTTGCATAAACAACAGGAGATAAAATGAGATTTTTCAATTTCAAAGATCTCGCTAAATCTTGGTCTGTTCAAGTGCTAACAGCAACAACAGCACTTGCAACAATTGATTTCTCTACAACTTGGATTGATAACATTATTCCAGAGCAACATAAACCATTAGTTTATGCTGTTCTTGGTGCTATCGGTTTAATTGTTCGAGCAATCAAACAACCAAGTTTATCGAAATAACCAAACGAAACAGGTGGTGTATGGGCAATATCAAAACCCACAGCCACATCAAAACCTCACAAACTCAATCAAATATTAAACCACGTTTCACGCTCAATGAGCTTTTCCCTATATCAACGAATATTGAAGTCCGCAAATATCCAAAACGGGTAATTGCATGGGGGCTTATTGGCGATGAAACCGTATCAGTACATATTGCAAGGGTACAGTCATTAGGTAATCCAAACTGGACATTAACGGATGATTGTTGCCCTTGTCCGATTGAACCAAGTGCGGTAGCGAATGTGCAACATATGCCGTATAAAAAATGTAAGCAAGAAGTGGTACTCACCGCAGATGATCCGACATTACATATTGATGATGCCGGTACTTATTACTTTGAATATCACGGCACAAATCAGGTGATTATCGATCACTATGACGACCCGGTAATCCCTAAAAACAGATTATGCGACTGAGACTTGTAAAAGTGCGGTCGTTTTTTTTATCAAAAAATAAGGAGAAAGCGAATGAGCTATACCCCATTAAAAGGACGTGAAAACGTTAAAAAGCTAAATGAAGGTAATAATGGCGTCCGTTATACGGATTCTACGGCAAAAGTCGCCGGTATTATTAACGGTGGCATGATGCCTTCTGCCAGCAAAGGTAGCAAGCGTGGCTGTAGTAGCTGTGGCAAATAATGAAATTGGCTGATTTACCGTTATGGGTGCAAATGTGTTCGCCTACCGGCTCTCAAGAAGAACTGACCGAACTGCGCATTAGCCTATCACATAACGAACAAATTAAATCGGAGTTGGAACGTTTCTTGCACGCCCAATGGTGCGTGTTAAACAGCAAGGCAAGAAAAGAGTTAGATGAAGATATTCGTAGGGAATATCAGCAAGCTGCTCATGCTGTCGCTGAAATTACAGGAATGATTTTTAGCCCCGATAGACCTAAACCGACAACGGGAACACTACCGACAGTGTAGTGTTTAACGCTCAATATAAGCGGTAAGTTCTGCAAAGACTTGCCGCTTTTTTATTTCCACTCTTTAAGGAAAGACACATGGAACAAAATACTCAACCAAAATATGGCAAACATATTCCGACCTATTTACAAGCAGATTTAACCAAAGCACATCAAGCAAAAGTCGGGGCGTCTGAAACGGACGAAACGCAAAAAAATGATGAGGTGGAGGCTGAACAGAAATCGGACACTCAATTAACCGATACCACGACAGAGGCATCACAACCGCAAGACGAACCACAGCCTAAACAAGAGCAGACTGTGCCTCATTCGACATCCGAACAGGATATTGCGAAAACAGATAATGATGTGAATGCGTGGAAAGGTCGGCTGAAAAAGGAACAGGCTGAACGTCAAAACTTGAATGCACGACTTATTGAAGAAGCAGAAGCAAGAGAACGTGCTGAAAGACGAGTGCGTGAGCTTGAATCTGCACAACATCAGCAAACAAATCAACCGGCTACAACAGCACAATCAGACCCTAACGGCTTATCTGATACAGAGTTACAAGAGTTGAGAATGTTTAATCCTGAGTTGTATGTCAAGGTGAAAAATGCTCAAGAAGCCTCAAAAGCACAATCAATAGTCACCACGCCAACCACTGCCGATACGCAATCAACAACGAACACACAAGCCCAAACTCAGACAGCTCAACCGAGCATGACTGAGCGTGATCGCATTTGGTATGCCGAAGTGCAACGTGAAATTCCTGAAGTTCAAGGATTACTTGGCGATTCTAAATTCGTGGAATTTGCACAGGGTAAAACGGATTGGACGGGGGCGAGTGGCTTAGATCTGATTCAAAAAGCGGGAGCAAGTAAAGATGTTCGCTTAATTCCGGTTATTCGCAATTTATTGGATGAGTACAAACAATCGCAAGTATCTACGCCTGCAACTGTGACTGTCGCACCACAAAAAACGGCCACGGTAAAAGCAAAGGTAAATACTCCTAAAGAAATGACTGAAAAAGATGAGGCTCACGCAGAAATGTTGGCCCGACAGGGAAAAACAAAAGAACTGCGTGCGTTTTTAACTCAATTTAAAAAATAGAAGGATTTTTTATGGCTAAAAATATGCGTGCTGCCGACTTAGGCGGTGCAACAGAAGGGTTGTATATTCCTGATTATGCCACGCAGATTGTGATTTCTGAAATGCACAACTGTTCAGCATTATCACGCATCGTCAATCCAAAACACAATATTGTTGAATTAGGCTTAAACTGTGCGCCGGTGGCCCACTACACCATCATGGATAATATTGAGGTGGGGGATTTCACCGACGGTGCTTGGAACGGTGAAACTTGGGAGCCTGACAATCCATTCCGTAGCGGTGAAATTCGCTTATGCCAAAGCGTACCGCTTAAAAAGAAATTCTCCCGTGAAGAAGCTACATTAATGTGCCACAACTGGGAAACATTCCAAGATGGTTATGAAACAGCGGTTGGGCGTGCATTGCGTGATTTAACCGAGCGTTACGGTTTTGCGGTATTAGTGGCTTCTGCTCATCCGCTTTCTCGTGGTGTGCGTGCAGGTGCATTAAGTGGCAATATTAACTTAGGAGATACGGAAAACCCATTAGTCATCAGCAAGGGGGGCGATATTCGTGCAATGGATGTATTGCAGTCAATGGAACAAACTTTGCAAGAAAATGGCGTAACCTGTGGTGGCAATGCGCTGAAAATTGTGGCAAGCCCGGCATTTTATTCTCGCATTCGTGGGGAACAGTCAAGCCTTGGTGCAGGTTGCTGCCTACCGGATAACCCGATTGTCACCGGTATGGTTCACCCAATGTTGGGAATGGAAGTGTATTCCTCTTTACATATGCCACGCTATCGCCGTGCCGATGGCAAAGTGGTGGAATATGTATTAATGGTCGATCCTGAAAACATTGCCGCACCAAGCCGTTTAGACTACCTCGAATGGCAAACCGTATTGAACGACATTTACTTAGTGGGTAACTATCGCTTTGATGTGGCAGCATTAAGTAACAAATCAATCGCCGTTGCAGCGATTGTCGTGGAGGGGTAATTTATGGCAATTTATAATTTATACCGTGGCGGTTATGTCGTTGAATTTGGTAAGCCTTGCCGTCAATGTGACGCATTGGATGAAGATCAGCTACCAATTAAAGTACAACCGGATAATCGTGTGGACGGTGCTTATGGCAATCGTGACAAAGTAGAATGGAAAAGCTTAATGCGTTTACTATTCCAACGTTACGGCAAAGCGGTGGAAGATTTGGAAGTAGGCGACAAACTACGTGTGTTCTTAAATCCGAATCACGCCGATGTGAAATCCATTTTCATTGATTTTCGTGAACCGGTCTTAGGTTTCCAGTTTGATTTAACCACAGTCAATGGCACAGATCTGACCGGTAAAGTTCGCAAAGCAACCTATGCTGAAAATGGTGGTGTTGATACCACGGAAACCGCAGAGGCTTTCGATACGGCAGAAACAGCTCAAGTAGGAAAACGTACACAATGGGTTATTCAACCCGTTGACGGCTACAATGCTAAAGTCGATGTAATCGAGCTTGAAATCAAAGCCTTGCCGAAAGACAAAGCAAGTTTAAATAACTTAGTGATGTTACTTGCCCGCCGCTTTGAACAAGAAGGCTATATGATGTAACCCAATGCCCCGGTCAATGTACCGGGGTTTTTCTTTTAAAGGAACAGACAATGACACAACCTCAAAAACAAGTATTTGTTTCAGCCATTAACGGTGCAAAATTTGATGTGCAAAACGCTTTAACCGCAAGCCTTCTTTCCAAGAATGAAAAGAAAGAAATTGTTCACCTTCACCGTAGTATTTCCGCAAAAGCAGGAAGCGTTAGACAAGGTAAAGGCAAATCCACAACAGACGATAACGAACAGGAAATTAGCTAATGAACACCGCAGATTTTATTCTGCGTGTTCGGTTCGATTACAACGATGTTGATGCAGATCGCATTGAAGATCCGCTTATTTTGGATTATCTCAATGAGGCTATGGCAGAAATGTTCAAACTTAATCCGTCTCGGTTCATAAAAACGGTCGTGGCGAAACTGGACGATAGCGATCTGCAGCAACCCTGTTGTTGTGATTTGCTTTATTCGGTGGATGCGATTACTGATGCACATGGCAATTTTATTGCGGAACTAAAGGACGTCGATGATGCCGCTCAGAGCGCATTTGGTAAGCGCAATTGTTCTAATCGAAAAACGGATGCACGCAGTTACAGCAAGGTAGCCAATACGGACAATCAATTCACGGTAAAACCACCTGTCAGCCCGAATGAAACGGTCTATGCCAGAATGACTTGTGCGGTAAAACCGACTCAAATAAAAGCAGGAGATGAGCTTGATGAAATCGTTACGGAAAACTATGCGGCATTGGTGGATTATGTGCTATATCGCTTATTTGGGGCGGAGACGGAAAGTATGAGTTCCCAGCAGAAATCAGCACTGCATTATAAGCAGTTCTTAAATGGGATTGCAATGCAAACTCAGGCTAGAAGGGCATTTTCACATATTCAGCAACAACAAGGTTATCAGCGGAGTAATCCATCGTGAATGTAGAAAATAGTAAGGCAACATCACTCCATTTGGTGTTGTACTATTTGTTAGCGGATGGCAAGCCGGTAACACTTGAGCAAATGGGCGTAAATCAGGCTGTTCAAACATTAGTTACCACAAATGGTAAGTTAGGAAAATTGAACCAAGAAAGCCTACATTCTGCATTTATTAGGCAAATTTTAAATGGAGAAAGGTTAAATTTCAAAAACGGTTATCGCCTAATGGAAGAGCGTGAAGTATGGCAAATCAATAATCCGTTGTGGGCGATAGGCGGTGTGGTCATTAGTGGTTCATTTGATGGCGAAGTTATTCAGCAAAGGGGAAATTACTTCCTTGTTGGGCAAGTTAATTATGCTCTGAGCGATGAATTTTCAAAACCCTTAGACCTGACTAATACAGGGTATTCTCTCTTGCAGACAGAATTTGGCACACCATTTTCGATAACTGGGAGCTGGACAGAGCCTGTAAATATTATGATCAGCAAACAGCAATATGAAAAGGTGAAAACCTTATTGAATAGCCCTACTCCATAGAAAGAAAAATACAGGTAGAAGGAATTCAAAAAAGAACAATAAACCACCTAAAGCAAAGAGAGATTTTAACGTTAAGGGGCGATTACGGCTGAAAATCTTGAAATAACCGATTAAACCAAATAAAGACATAAAAAGCGTAATATACACAATTTTTATGATGATAAAAATCATCAGCAGTTTCTCCAGTGTTATGGGGCTTTTGTCTTTTTATTTAACCACATAAAACCCGATCAGAAAAGGTCGGGTTTTTTATTATCCAAAAATTTAATAGGAGGAATAATGAAGACATTAAAAGCAAAATTCTTAGGCTTGGATATTTTAGTGATTAATCACGAAAATAAGCCTTACGTACCGATGAAACAAATTGCCGAGAATATCGGTTTAGTTTGGCACGCACAATTTGAACGTTTACAGCGTAATGAAGTGTTATCCCAAGGTATTCGTGTAATACGAATACCTTCAAATGGTGGTGAACAAGATGCGGTTTGTTTGCCTCTCTATTATCTCAATGGGTGGTTGTTTGGCGTAAATCCATCTCGTGTTAAACCTGAAATTAAAGACAAGCTCATTGAATACCAAAAAGATTGTTATGAAGTACTATGGGATTATTGGACTCTGGGTGTTGCCAAATGGGAAGATATTCGTCAACAACGTGAAGAGTTAGAAGAAAACGAAAGTGAGTCTAAAAAACGTGGTAGTGAAGCGGGGAGAGCATTACAAAAGCGAAAAAAGGAAAAGCACGCCTATGAAGAAGTTAGGCAGCGATTAACCCAAATGGAACAACTTGATTTTGCATTTTAAACCGATCGCACTTTCGCAAGATTGTGCGGTTTTTTATGGAGAAAATATATGTCATGCGGTTGTATCAAACCTAAATGTAACAGCACCAATCCCGTCATTTTTACCTGCGACAATGACGGACGGGACGTAGAGTTTATCGGTTTAGATGCGTTCTTACCTCGAGTAACGCTTGTGGCAAAAGGCGTGCCGGATGATGTGGCATTGGAATATTTACGTCAATCAGCACAAATCTTAGCTCGAGATAGTCGATTGTTGAAACGTGAACTTCGTTTAGATGTGCAAGCCGGTGTGCGTGACTATTATTTGGATAATGGCGATCATGAACAGGTGCATTATGTCGATAAAGTGGCACTAAAGAGCGGTCAAATTTCACCGTTTTTTTGCAAAGAGGGTTTTGATTTTGAACCAAACGACAAAATCATTCTGCATAACACACCAAAAGCCGACAAAGAAAATCAGCTTTATATTCGTTATTTCGCGATGCCGACACAAAGTGCCTGTGAAGTGGATAAACTTTTATTCGACCGCTATCACGATGTTGTCGTGAATGGAGCATTAGCGAATTTGTTGTTAATGCGACAGTACAATTTTGCCGATCCGCAGATGGCGATGTTCTACGACACACGTTTTAAACAAGGCATTGCACAGGCAAAAATTGATGTCATGCAACGTTTTGAAACGGGCGGACATTCTATTGCATATAAAGGGAGGATTTAATGACCTGTAAAGTGATTGAAAAATGCAAAAAGTGTCAATGCTGCAAAAACAAAGATGAAGGGCTTGCAAGTCAAATTAGCGTGCCACGTCCAACCGAACGAGTGATTGAGCGTGAAATTGTAGAACTGGCAACCCGTTGTGAAGATTGTGGCTGTTCCGACTATAAGCCCAATGGGGTGGAGTATGAAAATGCCAACTAAAGATCCAAATTTATGGGCGATGATTGCCGCCTATATTCAAGCAAACCTCAACGCCATTCATAGTTTTATGATGGCGTTTTTTATTGCTATTTTCCGCATTTGCTATATCGGCAAAGAGCGCAAGAAAACCAGAGTGATTGTTGAAAGTATTCTCTGCGGTTTAATTGCTGTCGCAAGTGAATCGGTACTTGAGTATTTAGCACTGCCACCAAAGCTATCCGTTGCTATCGGCGCAATCGTGGCGTTACTGGGTATTGATAAAGTGCGGGCAATGGCGCTTCGCTACTCAATTCAAGCTAAGGGGAGAAATAATGGGTAAGTTTCGATTTAGCCAACGAAGTTTGGATAATCTCAAAGGTGTTCATTCAGATTTAGTTAAAGTAGTTCGCAGAGCGTTGGAAATTTCCGAAATCGATTTTACTGTGATTGAGGGATTGCGTAGTAAAGCTAAACAAAAGCGTTTATTTGCACAAGGTGCAACCAAAACAATGAACAGCCGTCATTTAACCGGACACGCTGTTGATATTGTCCCTTATCCGCTGGATTGGAATGATTTAGAGAAATTTGGAAAGCTTTCAAAAGCGATGTTCCAAGCTTCTAAAGAATTAAAAATTCCTATTCGTTGGGGCGGTGATTGGAATCGCAACGGCAGAAGTGATGACGAAAAGTTCTATGATGGCCCACATTTTGAATTACTGAAAGCGGTTTATCCGTAAACCCCAATCCAAAAAATCGGGGTTGCAGTCAATGACTTGCATGACATTTTCTTTAAAGTACTTTAAAAGAAATTCAGGGACTAAATTGTGAAAATACTTCTCACAACGTGCTAGTGCTGAAGTCTTTCCTCTCTTCACACAAAATCAACGTTGCAATAATAAAGCAACGTAATCGGAAAAAACAAAACCCGATTGCGACCAACAATCGGGTTTTTCTTTACCCATTGATACAGAATGAGTAATAAATTATGAATGCTATATTAAAAACTATTCTCTCAATAATCAAGGGAGTTACAACAATGAATGAAAAATTATCAAATTGGCGGTTCTTTGGCATATGGGTTATTTTCTTTCTATTTGCTCTTGCTTCTGTTATTAATGCGATCAAATGGTGGTAAACAATGAGTAAAGAAGGCTCAAATAGGAAAATGCTAGAAGTCATTGACCGCTCTCACAAAGCACGAGCTTTTGCTTATTTATTCCTTATTTTCGTTTTTATTATTGCGTTGCTATGGGTATCGCCAAACTTTTTAAAGGCGTTATCAGATTTTATCTTGACCTTACGCCAAAGCTAAAGTAGTATCTCGCCCAAGGTGTCGAAACCTTAACGGCGGAAATCCGCACCCGAAAGCATAGCGGTTTTTTTATGCGTAAAATTCGTGATCTCTTTTCTCTCTTCCAACGAATTTTGATTGTGCATACCTAAAATTCAATCTATGCCGAGAGGGTGAGGAATACAATACCCGAAAGGGGAATAACTCCAGCCTACCGTTAGGCTTTCGAACCTCTTGGCTCCCTATTTATTTAGGGAAATCTTAATTTCGAAAATTAACGGAGTGTCGTTATGACAAACTTATCTATTTTAAATCAATCAATTCGTACTTTAGACAATCTCTATTCCTTAAATGATCTTCACTTGGCAAGCGGAAATGATCCAAAGCATCGTCCAAGTTTATTTGCTCGTAATGAACAAACCAAAGAATTAGCAAAAGAGATTGAAAATGAGCGAAGCACAAAAACGATCTTCGCTATTAAAACTATTCGTGGTGGCAAAGATATTTCTATTCAAGGAACTTGGGCTTGCGAAGAACTTGTCTTAAGCTACGCAATGTGGATTAGCCCGAAATTTCATTTAGTTGTGTTACGGGCATTTTTAGCAATGCACCGGAATGAACCGAAACAGCTTGCTTTGCCAGAACCGGACTATCATTTTGACAATATTACCCAAAGCGAAGAGGCATTAGCCCTTTTTATCAAGATGTATAGTTTCTGCTTCCAAGCGCACGAAATGCAAGAAAAACTACGGAAGACAAACATTCCCGGTCAAATGGAAAATGAAATTGGTGGGCAGTATCTCCACAATTTCAAATATCCACTTGAACAGACGATGACGAAAGCCAAACAGTTTATTCAATCCAACACGGAACGATTGGCATTAGTCAAAGCCTTTTACCAATTACTTAATTAAAAAACTAACCAAAACCGACCGCACTTTCGCAAGATTGTGCGGTTTTTTCATTTAAGGAAACCTATGCCTTCAATCAAACTCACTCAATTTGGTGGCATTGCCCCACGGCAACGCCCGAACAATCTACATCAAGCAATGGCTCAGGTTGCCGAAGATGTGGATTTATCTCGTGGTACATTGCGGCCGTGGCGAACGGATAAGAAAGTCTCGGGTAAAACAGGCAACTCAATCTTTGTAGATAAATGTTGTTTTCTAGCAAGTGATAACTGCCAAGCCTCGTTTTCCCGCATTGATACAGATTGTTGTTTTATCGTAGCGAGTGGTGTTAAAGATTATCCCGTTATTCAGCGTAAAGATAATGCCTGCAATGATAAGTGGAACAGATTGGGTTTTCCGGTTGAACTTAACGCACCCAATGCCCAATTCTTGGGAACATTGAGCCAAGATTTTAACCAAGAGCTACGGCAATACATTTACACGCTTGTTGATGAATTTGGTTTTGAAAGTGCGCCAAGTTTACCGAGTGATCCGATTTATGTGCATAACGATCAATCGGTGGTGATCAGCGGACTGCCCACATCTTTTCCGACTTATTCTATCGAAAAAGTGCGGTTGTATTGTGCCGTTACTCAACTTGATTATGGTGAGCAAGTCAAAGATCAAAATGCCGAAGCCCATTTCTTATTGGTTGATGAGGTGAGTTTTGGGATAGGCAGTTATGTTCATCAGGCCCATACGGTTTATGGTGAAGAATGTCTAACGGAAGAATATGAACCGCCACACGAATGTATGACCGATTTACAGTATTGTGGTAACGGTCAGCTTGGTGGATTAGTGGGAACGGAGCTTTGGCTGTCAGAACCGTTAAAGCCCCACGCTTTCCCCGAAGCCTATCGCTATGGGCGCTTTAACGGCAAGCCGATCCGCTTTCTTTGTGGTGAGCGAGCAGGGTATATCTTAACGGACGAATACCCAGTCGTGATTGAAATGGAAAGTCCTTGCCAATCACAAGGTTGCCGTTCTATCACGCAGTTAGAAGAACCGCTGCCCATTATCTCGTATCAATCCGCTTGCCTTTATAACGGTGCTTGTTTTTATGCGACTAAAGACGGGTTAGTGATGCTTGCCGGCAATCAAGCAAAGGTGATGACGACCGCACTTTATACAAAAGACCAATGGCAAGCTCTTGCCCCTTGGCAGATGATTGGTGTGGTGCATGATGGTTATTATTTTGGTTTTACCGATCGCATTTCTATCCGCTTTAAAGTCCCTGATTCGATTTACGAAGACGTGCAAATTGAACAATTAACCACACTGAGCATTAAACCTAAAGCTGTCTATCGTAGCGATCAAGATGAATTGTTCTTTGCGACTGATGATGGAATTTATCAATGGAATGCCGGGGATAATTGGAAAACCTTTAGATGGCGTGGTCGTTTACATAATCTACCACAATATATGGCAATGACGGCATATAAGGTGGTGCAGGATTATGAACCTAATTATGTTAAGCACATTGGCTATAAACGGCATCGTAGTGAAATGGTGCAAGATACGGTTGTACTGGGCGATAAAACCGTTATTGACAGCCGTCCACACCGCCTTAAAGCCGGTTATGCCACATTATTCTTTGATGTGGAAATCACAGGAAAAGGCGAAGTGTGGGAGTATCACATTGCAACCAGTGTGGCGGAATTAGGAACAGAGTAACATACAAAAAATAAAGCCGAGGTATTTGCAGTATCTCGGCTTTTTTCATTCCGGTTAAGCTAGATTTAAAAGGAATAAACTTTGAATGGATTTTAACATATTTAATGAGGTGCGCAAAATGCTAGAAATCATCGATAAATCCGATAAAGCACGGAAATTTGCTTATTGCGTTGTTATCTTAGCCTTTATCTTCGGCATGGTATGGGCATTGCCTAATTTAATTACGGCAATTAAATGGTGGTAAAAATGAAATACCAAACAGAACGAATTGAAGATATTGCTCAGTCCCAAACCTTACTGGCTGAGCTTTTTAGTTATGTCGGTGAGCATTACGATCAAAACGCTCAACTACGCCCGGAATGGCAGCATTTTTTCCAAGTGTGGGCAGGGCAAACGCCATACACAAAAATCAAAGTATTTACGGCAAGGGAGGAAGGGAAAATCCAAGGCTGTGTGATGGTGTTGGTGATTGAAAATCCACTCTTTATTACAAAGCCATTTATCCAACGTTTTATTGACTTAACTCAAGGTGATAAAGACTTTGATGATTATGTGAAGATTGTGCTGGATAGTTTGTAAATTTAATTGACAAAACCTAAATAAAGAGCGATAAATAGTACTCTAAAAGAGGAGCGTTATTTATGCCAAGTATTATTTTAACCAATACCGTAGCAAGTATTACCGAACTAAAAACCAATCCCATGGCAACATTCAATGCGGCAGGAGGAGAGGCGATTGCCATTTTAAATCGCAATGAACCTGCATTTTATTGCGTTCCACCCCATATTTACGAATATTTAATAGAGTTGGCAGAAGATGCCGAACTTGCGAAGATTGTGGAAGAAAGACAGCAAGAAAAAAGCTATGCGGTTGATTTAGAGGATCTGCTCAAATGATTTACACAATCGAATTTATTCCCTCTTCTGAAAAAGAGTTTCGTAAATTGGATTTAGATTTACGAAAACAATTTGTAGAAAAATTGCGAGAGCGAGCGGAAAACCCTCGCATTGAAAGTGCAAAATTGAGGGGAATGAAGGATTGCTATAAAATCAAGTTGCGTAGTTCGGGCTATCGATTGGTTTATCAAGTCATTGATGAACGCATTGTGGTAAAAGTGATTGCGGTGGGTAAACGAGATCGGAATAGTGTTTATGAAAAGGCACAATCAAGGTTAGCCTAAGTGAGGTAAAAAATGAAACGAATTTTAACCGCTCTTTTATTTAGTTTATTAGGTTGTTCGGTGGCGGATGCGGAAATAACCGAAAAACAAACAGCAAATTATATTATTAAAGGAAATAATATTACGATGTGCTATTTCCCTGAAATTTGGTCTGCAAGCTCTCAGGAAGAACGAACAAAAATACTTCAGAATTGGGTTGATGATCCTGATAAATCACACTTGGCTTTGATTTATGATTCTCTCTATTATCCTTTACTTGTGGATAGTTTTGGTGAGGAAAATGCCGAGAGAGTAATGAAGAGGGAATTAGATTTAAGTCCCTATTTAGCCAAAATTTCAACTGAGAAAAAAAATAAAACGACAGTAAAAACGAATAAAGATTGCCAAGCGTTATGGGAAGAGGTTAAACATTTAATAACAACTTACCATTATTACGAGGTTTCTGCTGAGTAAATGCATTAAAAATCAAAAAACGCTTACATCGCAATATGTAAGCGTTTTTTTATGGAGACAAATATGAGTGGAATGACAATAAGCCAGCAAGGCATTAATGAATTAATTGGTTCAGAGAGTTTAAGGTTAAAAGCTTATCAAGATCAGGGAAAAGTTTGGACAATTGGTTATGGACATACAGGGCATATTAACGGTGTTCCTATTGGTGCTGGGATGACGATTACAAAGGACCAAGCGGATACAATTTTAAGAGGAAAATTAAAAGAGTTTGAAAATGCGGTGAATAGTAGTGTAAAAGTTCCTCTATCTCAAAACCAATTTGATGCACTCGTTAGTCTTGCTTATAACATCGGTGGGGGGGCTTTTAGCCGATCTAATATTCCAAAATACTTAAATAGTGGTGATTTTCAAAAGGCAGCGGATACTATTCTAGAATTTAATAAATCCCGTCAAAATGGGGAACCAAGACCCAGTTTTAATAAAGGGCTATTTAATCGCAGAGTGAGAGAACGTGAAATGTTTTTAGGTGGGCAAAAGGTTGATGCTCCAATGCCTGAAAATCAGTTTCCTCTTTATGATAATTTGAATATTGAACCAAAACCTTTAAGCCAGCCGTCAATACCAGTAAATCTAGGAGAACAACTAGCCAGTGCATTTACACCCCCAACAACAAATAACGGGTTTGAAAATTACTTCAACCCAATGAACAGTGAATTTGAGGCATTAAATCAGTTCGAGCCGGAACAACCTAAAATCAGTAACCGGCAAAAATATCAGCAACAATTAGCTGACGCTTTTGGTATTGCACCACAGGTAGGAAATGGATTGCCGGATTATATTGGTGATATGGTGAGAAGTATTTACGACCAAACGGCATAGTTTAAACGAACAAAAAACAAACCCCGAAAGCGGCAAACTTTCGGGGTTTTTTCATTCCAACTTCCCATAAAAGAAGGAATAAAATTGAGAGGCAATATGAGTGAACAAGGTGCAGATAAAGCAGGAAAGGATATTTCTTTCGGCATTAAGTTTTTCTTTTGCAGTGGAGGACTTGCCATTTTTATTATGGCATTAGCCTTTTCTTACTACTTAATTAAATAAGGAAACACAATGGCAATCTCAGACATTAACAAAGCAATGGCACTTTACGCCCAACCGACAGAGTTCGATCAAAATGCGTGGAAAACGGCATTTGATATTGCAAATAACTTTGCAACCACATCCGAAAACCACCGAAAGAACCGTGAGAATTTAGCGACAGAAGATTGGCGAACAGCGTTTGAAAATAATAAATTTGAAACCGGTATTGGCAAAAATAACGTGGAATTAGCCGATTTACAGCGACTATATAATAACGCGCTAAAAACCGATCCGAGTGAAATCCAAAGCCAAATTGCTCTGAACATGCATAACACCACGCAACATGATATCGGGAATAAGGCGTTGTTGGGACAGGATGAGCTACTTAAACTGAGGGCACAATTTGGCAAACCCGGTGAAAGCCAAATGGAGTTTTATAACAGATTGCCGGAGGAAGTGAGAAAAACAGTATCGCCTTATGCCTACTACAATCTTGACAATGCCGCAGCACAAGATCGGGCAAAAAAGGATGCGCTTATGCAAGGCGTTTTACAGTCGGCTGAAAAAGTAACTATCGACCCGATAACGGGTGAAAAAATGAGAACAGGTCAATACGATTCAAATTTGCTTGATTTTGAATTAAATAAACTGATTATTTCCGGTAATGCGAGTAGGGAAGAAGCGGAGGCACTCAGAAAGAAAGTGATGCCTGTTGATCTTGCGGCTTATACGATACCAAAACTGGATTTATCTGTGCCTTTTGGGCAATTGCCTATTCCGCAGCAGGTAACATTTCCTTATAGACTTGATACACAGCCTCCGCAAGTAGCAGCACAATCCACAGTACCGATAACGGTAGAACCAACGGCTTTACCGGAAAAACAAAATGGAATAATGATGAATGGACGATTTATTCCATCGGAGGGGCAATCTAAAAACTTAAGTGATCTTTTTAGTTGGCTTGAAATAGAGAAAGCTAAGGCAAGAGGTCAGCATTGGTAATTAATATCAAGTAAAACTTAACCAAAACCGACCGCACTTTCGCAAGATTGTGCGGTTTTTTTATATCCGAAATAAAGGAAATGCTATGCCGAAATTTGATACCCAACTTCAAAAACAACTTCAAGAATATTTTGCTCCCTTGTCGAGTGGATTTAGCAATATGCTTTCCCCAAAAGAAGTGGCGGAACTCCAAAAAGCCTATGGCTTTGAACAACCTAAACCACGCCAATTATCAGAGCGTGATCGTGCCGCTCGTTTAGAAGCATTTAATACCAATTTGGCAACAGAATCAGCCGAAATGGGAAAAGCGTTCATCAACAACACCGCAAATTTACCGGCAGAAGAACGCTATCGTGCTTGGGAGCAAGCACAAGAAGCACTGAAAAGACAGTATGCCCATTTAACGGAAGAGCAACAACAAACTGCTTTGTCGGCATTTAACGAACACGCTGATGTGTTCCGCCTTGCTGACGAAGAGGCTGGCTTTTTCAGCCGTGCAGGTGATGCACTTTCCTACATTCCGACAACATTCACAAAACTTGGGGAACAAGTAACTGGCTTAGTTGCGCCGGAGAGTGATGCAAGAAAATGGTTTAAGGAAGCAACAGACGAGGTAGAAAACTGGCGAAGTGATGAAGCCAAAATGCGTGCATTACGTTCTGCCGATGCGATGGCAAAAGCGAAAGCCAATGGCGAGTTAGGTTTTACTCAATTCTTTTCCAATGCCGTAGAAAACCCATTAGAAACCATTGGGCAGTTTACCGAAAGTGCTTTACCAACCATTGGGGCGGCAGTCGTTGGTACAGCCGCCGCACCGGTAACAGGTGGTGCAAGTTTAGCCTTGCCTTTTGTTGTAGGTGGTGTGCAAGGAGCAGGGGAAACCCGTAATGAGATTTACGATCACCTTATGGCAATGCCTGAAAGCCAATTACAGCAAAGCCCTCAATATCAGGCGTTACTTTCCCAAGGTTTAACGCCCCAACAGGCACGCTCACAACTGGCGGGTTCATTGATTGAACACGGTGGGGAAGTGTTGGCAACCGGTTTAAGCAGTGCGGCATTAAGCCAATTAGGGGGATTAGCCCGTATTGGTCAAGTTGGAAAAGGTGTGTTGGGTTCAACGGCAGGAAAATTTGCCTCTGAATTGATTACTGAACCTACTGATGAAGTATTTCAACAGTTTATGGGCAATAAAGCGATCAATGATATTGATCCCACCCATTCACTCAGCGATGGCTTAGGTGAAGCGGCAGCAGGCGGTTTATTATTTGGTGCGGCAGGCGGGGCGATTGCGGCGGCAGATAATGCTTATCGCAAGCCAAGTGAAGAACAAATACAAGCGAATAGCGATCAGGCTGTCGATGATATAGCAAACAACACCCAACCCGAACCTCAACCAACACAGCCAAAATCACCGGTAAACGGCAATGTGTTAGAAAGTGTATTGGCAGGTTATCAGTCTGATGAAGCACGTTTTAACGAACTTTATAGCGATCTGAAATCCGATATTGAAGACGGTAAATTACAACAACGTTTAAACGAAGGCGATCGGGAATATGCCGATTTAGCCCGGGCTTATCTTGAGCAAACGGGGCAATTACAGTCGGAAAGTGCGGTTGAAAATGAGCAAGTTTTTGCAGATACCGAGGTTAAGACGACTGAACCGGAGCAGGAAACTACCCAACCTGTATTTGATGAAGATCGTTTGGAACAATATCGTCAAGCATCTCAGGATATAGTGTCAGCTTATCAACGTGGTGATATTACGGAAAGAGAAGTAAATTCCCGTTATGCCGAGATAATTCAGCGTTACCCTGAACACCAACAACTCGCACAAGAGTTATATCGCAGACAGCAAGAAGATCAAGAACAGCAAGTGCTTTACTCTCGTTCACCAATGAAATCGGTTGAAGCCAATATTGCACGGGGTCGTGAGCGCATGACACAGGCAATCTTGGATAAAGCGGATGTGAAACGGGGAATGTATAACGGTGAGTTTGGTTGGGTTGATTTTGTTTGGGGGGATGATGGTTTAACGAAACCGTTTAACAAAAAAGGAGAACCTGTTGGCAAAGGGATTGCTCATATTATTGAAGCCCGTATGCGTAAAGATGGTATGAGTTATGCTCAGGCAGCGAGAATGCTAATAGATAATATTGTTGAAGCGATTGCGAAAGGAAAGGCTGGAAAAGTTTGGTCTAGTCCAAATGGAAAAGATCTAAGCGTACAAATCGATCACAACGGGTATCGTGTTGCATTAGCAAAAAGAAAAGGAAGTAACTCTTGGATTATTACGGGGTTTAAGTTACATCAAACAGGTGTAAACGGAGTAGGTGGAGATACTTCCGCTACTACGCACGTTAAGCCTACACTTACGCGTCAAAACGTGGGAGCTGTTGATGTGTTTGAAGATGCGAATAGAAAGGGATATGACAAGTCTATTCCTACTATTACCAGCCCTACACTTCCCCGTGCTGATAAAGGGGCTCCAAACGTGGCTTCTGATTCAGGACAGTTCGCTAATCCTAACGGCTTGTCAAATGACACCGCCCTTGAACTCGGGCGACCGACTAACATTAGCCAACTGAACGATACGCACGCTCACTCACAAAGAGGCAGGGGCGTGGTTGCAGAGAACGGTGATAATTTAGCCAATTCTGCACAGGTTGTCAATCAAATCGCCCAAGATCAACAAACCCTATCACGCCTTTTAGGCGATGAAACCGCCTCACATATTCAGGTGGTTGATCGCAATACGGAAATCCCTTCCGGCAAAGACGTGAAAAAATTAATATCTGATGGTGTGGAAGGTTGGTTTGAAATCTCAACGAAAAAACTTTATCTCATCAGCGATAACATTACGGCAGATGAAACACTAAGTCGTGATGAACGCTTGGCTTGGGTAGCTTGGCACGAATTGGCGCATGCCGGTGTGCGGGTGAAATATGGTGATGCCCTGACCCGTATCTTAGCAAGTGCGGCAGAAAATGTTGTGGTAAAAGTCATGGCCCGAAAAATCCAACAAGATCGTGGCGATATTTCTTACCCTGTTGCAGTGGAAGAAGCCTTGGTAGAAATCTATGCGGCATTTGAAACCGGAAACTGGGCGGCATTAGAAAACCGTTATAAAACCAAAATTCACGAAAGCTATAAGCAAGGTAAAAATAGCGTTGCCGATCATCTTACGAAAATTGCCAACTATATTCGTAAATTGATGAATTTAATTTTCCGCAGCCCTAAATTTACCGAAAAAATGACGACCTCAGATGTGTTTAACACCTTGTCAGGTATCAAAGAGGGGATTAATACGATTTCCACTTCTCAGCAAGATCAGGTAATGCAAGATGATGTTCGTTACAGCTTGAATGAAAATGCCGATTCTGATTTTGCGAAAGCGGTTGATGATTTGGTTAGTGGTGAACAAGCAGAAACAAAAATTATCCATGTTGGTACAACTCCTGATGTATTAAAAATGCTAGGGCTTCCAGATACCGATGTGATTATTCACGCTAAAACGCTTTCTAAAGTTATGTTTGATAAGCATGCGGTAGAACCAACAGTATTAAAAGCTATTCCCGCTCAAATTAATAATCCTGTTGCAGTGATGAGATCAAGTACACAACAAAATGGTTATGTTGTTTTGACGGAACTCACTGAAAGAGTAAATGGGGTGGATAAGCCTATTGTGGCAGCATTGCATTTAAAACAAACTCAACAAGGTATTGAGTTGATTAATATTGCAAGCGTATATGGTAGAAATCATTCACAAATCCAACGTGGATTAGAGAATGATTTACTGTATTGGAATAAAGAAAAAGGAGCTGAATTCTTAAATAACTTCACGCTTCAATTGCGTTCTTCGTCATTGGAAAACAGCTCCGAAAAAGGGACTGATATTGTAGATACCTTTGGGCTTCAATTGCCCGCATATGTATCACAAGAACAGTCCATTGGGAGTGATGTTAAAACAGAAACCGATCTAAGTCAATATCAATCTGAGCAATCGGGTAATGATATTCGTTATTCCCGTAAACCTTCTGTATTGGAACAAATTGAAAGTGGGGAAATTCATCGTAGTGAAGATGAAACCACGCTCCGCAGTTTGTTAAGCGAAAAAGAGTTTAGCAAAGCGTGGGAATATTTTAAGGTGAAAGCGGATACTGCATTGGCAGATCAAACCCGTCCTGTTGCCGAATGGTTAAAGAACCTTGAACAAAGCGGTTTAATCACCCATGCCGAACAGGTGAGTATCGTTCATCAAATGAATCGCACAGACGGGGTGAAAAATGCGGCGAATGCTCGAATGATGCAAAAGTATTTGCAGCCGTTGATGAAAAATATCAATGCGTTAGCGAAGAAGCATAATATGTCGGTTGAGCAGGCTAAATTCTATGCGGAATATTGGCTTTCTGCCCGTTATTCTATTGAAAAAAATAACGAGTATTTAGCCAATGAGAAACAGAAAATAGAGGAGGCATTGCAGGCGATTGAAGAGGCAAAAAATGCCGGTGATGGAGAGGCACTTGCTCAAGCAACCCGAGAGCATAGACGTGCTGAACGTCAATATCGCTACCGTAAAGCTGATGTGGAAAGTCAAGTTTGGGGCAGAGATAAACAGGGTAATCAGTTGTATCAACCGAAAGTCGGCACGGCAGGTGGTTGGTCAATCCCTCATGCTCAAACAATTATGCGTAATATTGAAGCCAAAATTCCGGCTAAAGAAATTGAGATTGCAACCAAACCTTTGTTTGAGGCAATTGAGGAAAATTTAGCAATGAATCTTGCAAGCGGTCGTATTACGAGGGAGCAGTATCACAAATATCGTCAAAATAAACATTATGTTCCACTGACCGGAGACAATGAAATCGATCTTGAAAAAGAGAACGATTATATTGGTGGGGCGGGACGTAAAGCGAAAAATGTCAGCAAGGATAAAGCGGCAAAAGGACGTTCAAATTCTGAGGCGGAAGGCGCAATTGATGCAACATGGCGAATGTTGGATAAAACCATCACCAATGCTGCATGGCAGCCGTTTAAAAATTCGATTGATGAATTGTATGAAACGGCTAAAGAAAATGCGCTTAAAGAGGGGCATTCGGAAAGAGAAGCTCAAAAATTAGCTGAGGAGGCAACAGGTATCACCAAGCAACTGATGAAAGGCACAACACGCACAAGCGATGATGTATTGATTCGGAAATACGGCGATAACTATTATGAGTATAAACTTCCGGATAATGTAATGAAGGCATTAAACAGCTCTCAAACCGTCAGTCCGCTTGGCGATTTATGGGGTTTTCGCCAAATCAAAACCTTAACAGGTTGGTTTGCTCGTGGGGTAACCCAATTGAAACCGATGTTTGCCCTGAAAAATATGGTTCGGGATAGCTGGGAGAAATCTATTTTACTGACAACCCGAGAAATCTTAGGCAGTAATGGTAAAGATTTAGATCAGAAAGCGAAAAACAAGATTGGTCGTGATATGACAAAACTTGTTTGGGGCGCGCATTTGGGGCGGAATGGCATTTATAAAGCGACAGCGAAATTTGCGAAAGAGGGCGGAACAGCAAATTTAGACGATAGAAAAGATGCACAAGGCAATTATCTCAATAAAGAGCAGGGCTATTTAAAAGAGATGATCGACAGCGGGGCATTATCAACTTATTCCGCAATGCTTGCCAGAACCCGCAAAGACTTGGATAAGGAGTTTAAGCAATATGGTAATCCGACATTGGCCACAAAAGCGATGCGTCTAGCGGAAATGTGGAACACCACATTTGATACGGTATCGTCTTTAGCATCTTATATGGCATTACGGGAAAACGGTATTTCTCCGGCGCAAGCCAGTGGTTTAGTACTTGGGTTAATGGATTTCCGTAAACAAGGTTCATTTACTAAACATTTTAAAGGCTTTTATGCGTTCTTAAATCCGGCTATTCAAGGAGGTAAAAATAACTTGATGTTTATACGCACTCGCCGTGGTCAAGTTTATTTAGCCTCTCGTGTTCTGATGGGGATGATGGTTTATCAACTACTCTCAGCTCTCGCCGGTGATGATGACGAGGCGGGTGGAAAAATGGATAGCAAAGGAGATTTAAGCCGTGAAATTCGTATCCCTACCCCATTAGGAGATATTCGAGTTCCGGTTGGTTATGGTGCGCCGCAAATGGCATGGAATATGGCGGTAAATATGATGCGTTATTTCAACGGGCAGATTCATTTATCTGATGCTGTGGGTAATATTGTGGCGCATAATGCAAAAAGCTTAATGCCGGTTAGTCCGAATGAAACCAGTGTAACCAAAGATCCGTTTGCGAAAATTGCGAACACCCTTACACCGACTATCTTCAAACCGTTTGTAGAGTTGGCAACCGACCGTAATGCCTTTGGTAATAAAATTACGCCAAACTGGGTGAATGAAAAGGAATTGCATGCTACCCAATCAAAATCCAACACTGCCCCATTTTGGGAAGATGTGGCGAAAACAATGTATGATGTTTTTGGTATGGATGCCCATCCGGAAAGCTATCAGCATCTTATCAATGCTTATAAAGGCTTTTTAGGTTCTGCCGGTGATTTAGCGACTGCGCTCATTGAGAATCCTAATCGTGTTGCTCAAGGAAAACCAATGAGTATCCCTTTGTTTAATGACTTTTTTGCATTAAAAGGCGAAAGTCGGGTTGGTACGTTATATTATGAAAGCAAAGCTGAGATGGAAAATTTGGCAAAAGCTTACAAATATGAGCAGGAGCATCACCCTGAGAATGTAAAAACTTGGCTAACACCGGAGCGAAAACGCTTACTGGCATTAAACGAAGAAGCGAATAAAGCAATCGGCGTGGTACGCAAGGTTAAAGCGAATGCGACAAAAGGGTTAGAAAAGAAACAGATTTCTCAAGGGGAATATGATAAACGGTTGGCACTTTACTACAAAAAAGTGGACGAAGTGCAACGCCGAATATTATTTAAGTACCGCACTCTTGAGAAATTGAACACTAAGAAAACTCACTAAAAAACGACCGCACTTTAGGGTGCGGTTGTGATTTTATGACGGCAGTGTAAAATTCACTCAAAAATAGGAGGGAAAATGATTGATTACCAAACCTTATGTAAACAAGGTCAGGCTTTTCAACAAACCAAATTAACCCATAAGGAAATATTAAAACGTGAAATCCAATTATTTGCCGATACGCTTGCAAGGCAACTTGGATTAGTGGATAAATATTACAAAGCGAATATCACTGATGACGTGGCAACAACGCCTTATGTACAAACCAATATTCATTCATTTGTGGAAGATGGCTTTGAATTACCTAAAGTCAATTTTGATCTTGGTGTAACCTTAGAGGATGCCCCTGAAATTTATCCTAAAACCACTCATTTTATTAAGATAAAGGCAACTTTTGCTCAGTCGGATAGATTGCTCTTTGAGTTTCTCGTTATTCCCAAAGTCGCCTATTCAGTTAATTTACAGGAAGATGAAGAATATCGATACAGTAAGTTAACAGAGAGTTATATTCAGTTGCTGATGAAGAGTTTGTCTTAATGGTTTAAAGCTGATCGCCCTTAGTGTTATAATGTAGAATAGCAAAAATAGGGAGGAATTATGGCTTCATTAGGATTAGTTAGTATGGCAATAGCTTCAGCGATTGCGGGTGTGCCTCAGCCACACTATAACACGCAATATTCTGAAGTTAAGCATATTGTCTCTGTGCCTGAAGAAGCGACTGAAGCGGAAATTCAGGAGCTAACCGAACGTATTTTTATGGCAGAAAAAAACTTATCTGGTTTTTATCAACTTGCTAAGACACGCCTTTCAATTTTTGAGGGTTTTGCAGAAGGTGAATTAATGAGCTTATTTAAGGAATCAGCAAGGCTGTTGTTTTCAACTAAACAATATGCTGAAGAGGGTTCACTCATGTTTGAGTATTTAACAAGGTTTGAAGATTCACTAAATAAACTTACTAAACTCTTTCATTCCTATGAATATAAAAAAGAAGCTGACCTAGTGTTATTGCCAAGAGTAAATAGCCCTATTGTTGCGAGCTTTGACAAGAACTCTTCGGACGAAGAGCTCCGTCAATTTATTTTTGGGTAGCTTGAAAGATGAAGGTTAATTTTTCCGAGGCATTTAGATCCGGGACGGCAAATAATCGACAATTTGTGGATATGCCGTTTTTGTCAAAGGCGCAGAAAAATTTGATTTTTGTTTTTGCTCGAGATGTGATGCTAGATAAAGCGCTAGTTGGTAAAAATAAACCTTCTTGGCTGGATGATAATTTAGATGAAATTCCCAATACAGAAAATTATCAGGCAAACCATTTTTGGCATTATCATTGTGGTGAGTTCGATCCTGGTGCAAAAGTTCGGAGATTAACTTATCAGCTTCAGCTTAATTTGGAAGGATTAACATCCGCAGCAGTTCTTCATTATCGAAAAGTTTCTCAGGAAGAAATTACAATTGTAGGATTTTCTCCGATTCATATTCCGTTTCCAAAGGAAGATGATCCTGACAATCCTCTATTTGATTAAATTTTTTCACAAAACCGCTTGTAGCAATACAGGCGGTTTTTTCTTACCCACAAACAGGAGAACTATGGCAAATCAATTTGAGCCTATCATCAACGAATTAAAAGACAAATCCGATAAAGACAGTAGCAAAGACCTGCTTTATCAAGAATACAAAAAATACACCGCACCGCAACTGATGGCATTACGAGATGAATATGTCAAAGAGCTAATTCATCAAATGATGGAATATAAAGAAAAAGCGGAGTATCTCTATCTACATTACTTAAATGAGGAGTTTTAATTATGGGCGATACCCCATATACACACGATCAAATAATGGAACTGTTTGATACGAAAGAAAGTGATTGTGACAAAGTTAAGAGTGATATAAAAGCGCTTCCCGATGATAACAAATTAACAAATGCTTCGGCTAAAGCAAGAGCGTTAGCAATGGCAGATTATGCTTGTAAGTATTTTGAAGCAGTTCAACAAAATGCCCGAGCCAATATGATTATTGCTCTAATACAACAAGCCGCCTCATTTTATTTTGCCGACAAACAACACGATGTCGCAAAACAGGCACAAAATCGTTTTGATGAAATCTGGAACAATCAGAAAGACAAATCGGATAAGTTTTTCAATCATTGGTACGACAATTCACGCCCGATTGAAATCCGAATGTTAAACGAAGCGTCAGCACGTGAGCAAGCAGGCTATCAAGTCGATTATGAAACGGCAAAAAATAGAGCAGTGGCTCAGGCTCGCAGTGAGTTTTCACGGGCAAGAGATAAAGTGCAACGGGAAAGCAATATCCACTGTGTAGGCGCAACCCGCACGGCATTACGCCAACTGCAAGTGGCAGAGGCAAAAGCCGTGGTGTTAGCTACTAACCAAGCTATTCGTTTTGAAGAAGAACGCAAACATCAACGTGAAAGCCAGTATCGGGAAGAAATGTACAAATGGAATGCGATGTTCCAAGGACGGATTGCGGACAGTCTTAACTCATTACGCACAGCCCAACAAGCCGCCGCTGCCGCAAGCCAAATCAATCCTTATGAGGGCTGGTCTCAATCGGTTGCCGGTTTAAGTAATATTGGCGGATACCTTGGCACAATGCGAACGGCAGAATTTGGGGCATTGAATTCACACAACATACCGGCATTTGCCAATAACTTGTGGGGATAATTTTTACCTGTTATTCAAGCTAATAAATAAAATGTTACATTATAAATTGCTTTATGTTACTATTTCATCGTATTTAGGTTACTTATAAAGGATTTTATGAACGATATTTTATGTAAATTACTTGAAGTTGTAAAACATAATCCAACACAAACGGCAGAAGCAATTGCTGAAAAACTTTCAATTACTCGCCAAAGTGCATCAAGAAAATTAAAAGGTTGGGTTGAGGATAATTTATTAACCGTTTCAGGACGTGGGCGTTCTACCCGTTATGAATTAGTTGAAAAGGTAGATACTTTTACTTTTAGTTTAAGCAATGAACTTGATGAGTTTCAGGTTTACACTCAAACGTTAGATTCAAAATTAAATGGATTGAGTAAAAATGTGCTTGAGATCTTCCAGTACGGATTTACAGAGATGTTCAATAATGCCATTGACCATTCAAATGGAACGGAAATTGTTGTTGAAATTCGCCAAACGCCTATTTCAACTTTTGTGAGCATTACCGATAATGGATTAGGTATTTTTGAAAAAATACAAAAAGCCTTTGATCTCATTGATATTCGTCAATCTATTTTTGAGTTATCAAAGGGAAAACTTACCACGGATAAGAAAAATCATAGTGGGGAAGGAATTTTCTTTTCATCTAAGATTTTTGATTTCTTCTGTATAAATTCAAAAGGCTGGGCATTTGTACATGATGCAGGTGTCATTGATGTTATGTATGAACATGATATTGAATACATTGAGGGAACAAAGGTAATGTTTGAATTATTACATTCATCAACCAAACGAACAAAAGATGTATTTGATCAGTTTGCAATGCCGGATGAATATGCTTTTGCAACAACAGTTGTTCCCGTTAATTTAGCAAAACACGAGGGGGAATTTTTAATGTCTCGTTCACAGGCAAAAAGGTTAGTTGCCCGCTTTGAGCATTTCCAAAAGGTTATTTTAGATTTTCAAGGTGTAACAAGTATAGGACAAGGGTTTGCTGACCAGCTTTTCCGTGTTTATCAAAACGATCACCCAAATGTTCAACTCTTTGTTATTAATGCCACGAATGATATTAAGGACATGATCCAACGAACAGGTTACCAAATTAAGTAAATAAATAAATCATAAACCAACCGCACTTTCACAAGATTGTGCGGTTTTTTCATTTAACAAGGAGCAAAAATGCGACCAATACATATCAACAAAAAAGTGGCAAAAACCACCTTTCAAATTGACAACTGTGGTAACGCAACCGAAGCCACGATTGAAATTACTCGTGTGGGAGGTAGCGATACTATCGTTTATCCGTCTTTAGAAATGACGGCAGACAGCGTAACCTTTATGTGGGACGATGCACTTTATAAAGCACGATCAGGGCGTTATCAAGGCATTATCCGAATTGAAGGCTGTCAGCCTTTCTGCGTACCGTTACATCTTGGCTGTAAATGCAATATTGGAAACAGTGAAAACGGTTATTTTACTTCTTCAGAATGTTTGGGGTGCTAAATGAAATATCAATTTTTAAACGGCTTTAATGCAAGCCTAACAGAAAAGCTGAATGCAACAGACGGCTTATTGCCTATCATCAACGCAAAAGAACTGGCTGAAAAGCTCGGCGAAAATCACACTTACCTAGTCATCAATGATGGCACAGGTGCAGAAATTGTGAAGGCTTATGCTTTTGGAAATGAAGTAAAAATTGAACGGGGTAAAGACGGAACAGAAGCCAAAACATTCCCTACCGGCTCCTGTGTGAAATGGGAGTTTACCGAATCTGCATTTAACGATCTTGGTTGCCCAAGTGAAGAAAAGGGTGATTGTTGCTGTGAATAAATGAAGGAAAGTATAGGACAAAAGTACGGTAGTTTTGCCGTAACTCATGCGATTAATTTGATATAATCACTTTACTGCTGAATAAGTAGCTTAGAAAAATGTATTTTTCATTTCATATTGACTGCCGAATAGGCAGAAAAAAGCGAGGTTAACGCCTCGCTTTTTGTTCTGGCCCGTGGGAATTTTTTCAATGGATACAAATTTATGAAAACACAAGTTACGCCAAAATTACGCCAATCAAACAATTAATGCTTTTAAATCAAAGATAAAAGAAACAGACCCTAGGCACCAAACAGAATTTTAAACATAGAAAGCCGCTTTAATAGCGGCTTTTTTTTGCCTAAAAATCTTTTATTTTCATTGAGTTGAGACTAAAAAAGGGGAACTTAGAGTTTTTAAGTTGTCTATTTTTTCTATTGAACTCACTGAACAACTTAGCCGTAATTTAAATATTCCTCAAGGCCAGCTGATTATTCATGATTATTCAAGCAGTGAGCTATTCAAACAATCTCAAAAGGGGCGTAATGCCCCTTTTTTAACCAGTAAGTAGATATAACACTTTTCTCTAGGGAAAATAAATCAATCCATAATTGATTTATTTTTAATCGTTACTTTACAAGGTTTAATATTATTCACGCAGGGATAAATGAAAAAGTTACTATTATTATCCCCTATGTCTTGAATTAAAATAAGGGTGTCATGGCTTTTCCCTAAAATGTAATAATCCTCTTCAAATAATGTAATTTGAGCATAAGTTTTGGGGAAAATCTGAGCATAATAACCAATCATAAAAGCTGATAAAGCAAAGTAAAAATACACTATAGTCAGTGCAGTGAGTAAGTGTACTTTCTGATTTTTAATATCATTAAAAATTTTTTGGATACTGATATTATAACTATGTTTTTTGCAAAGAATAGATATAGCTATTGCCCCAAGTAAATAAACAGAAATGATGGCATAGTCATTTTTATGTGTAACCAGTGATAACTGAACTAATAATGGAGTAAATACAATACTTAACACAACAAACGTTCGAATAGATGCAACTGTTGTACTTGAGAATACTTGCTTCGCACTCTTAATAATAATCCAGCCTATAAAGTTATGAATATAATCATTGAAACGAATAATATATACCAAGCGCTCTAGCAATGTTATTTATACCAACTTCTACGAATTCCCAAGGATAATTATAGTAGTAAAATTTAGCCCATCCATATATGTAGACCACTGACCAACCTAAAAAGGAGATATAAGCAAGAAAAACAGAAGAGTTAATGATAATGCTTGAATTTGTTTTCATTTAAAAATGGAGTTGTATGTAAAAAAGCTCAAGAATCTACATAACTTCATCCATATTGTCAATTTTTAATAATTTTGTTTTACAACTACAACTGTCCTTTCCCAAAGTGCGGTTAAATTATCTTGAGTTTCTCAAAGACTTGCCAACAGGCGATAAAACTCCATTAGTGGTGAAAGTGCAACTGATGACAGATACCCCTGAGCAAAATTCTCGTTGCTATTCGGTCATCTCAACAATAATTGAGTTATTTTTTGAGTCAAAGTTTTTCAGCGATCTTATGGTAAGAAAGGCCGTCTTCATCATAAAGACGGCGAATTTTAGGAGAGTTTCTAAAAGCATGCCAGGTTTATTCCCTGTTTAAATAACAAGGCGTTTATCAAAAGACATAGTGGCTCACTTTCTGTGATCTTACCACATCAACCTGATACATTTGGCATGATGGTTAACATACTAATTCCTTACGTATTTTTCTCGTTACATCTACCATCACCTTTAATTGCTCAATGGTTTCTTTCCAGCCTCGAGTTTTTAGTCCGCAGTCCGGGTTGACCCATAAACGTTCTTTTGGCACGACTTGTAATGCTTTACGTAATAAATGTTCAACTTCATCATCAGTTGGAACGCGTGGGCTATGAATGTCATACACTCCAGGGCCTATGTCATTTGGATATTTGAAATCAGCGAAGGCGGTGAGGAGTTCCATATCAGAACGAGAAGTCTCGATAGTGATAACATCGGCATCTAAATTTGCAATAGCCGGTAAAATATCATTAAATTCGGAATAACACATATGGGTATGAATTTGCGTGTCGTCTTTACAACCCATTGTGCTTAAACGGAATGCTTCACCGGCCCATTGTAAATAAGCATCCCAGTCTGCCCGTTTAAGCGGTAAACCTTCACGGATTGCAGGTTCATCAATTTGAATCACTTTAATTCCGGCTTTTTCTAAATCCAATACTTCATCAGAAAGTGCGACGGAAATTTGTTTACAGACTGTCGAACGCGGAATATCGTTGCGAACAAAAGACCACTGTAAAATAGTGACAGGGCCTGTAAGCATACCTTTCATTACTTTTTTCGTTAGACTTTGTGCATATTGAGACCAACGTACTGTCATTGGTTCAGGACGAACGACATCACCGTAAATCACTGGTGGTTTTACACAACGGGATCCATAACTTTGCACCCAACCGAATTTAGTGAAGGCAAAACCCTCTAATAATTCGCCAAAGTACTCCACCATATCGTTACGTTCTGCCTCGCCGTGAACCAATACATCTAAATCTAATTTTTCTTGCTCACGTACAACCAATTCAATTTCTTTTTTCATTGCCGCTTCGTAATCCGCCAAACTTAAATCACCTTTTTTAAAGGCTGCACGGGCTAAGCGGATTTCTTTAGTCTGCGGGAAAGATCCTATGGTAGTAGTCGGGAGTAGTGGCAAATTTAACCACGCATTTTGTAATTTAATTCTTTCTGCAAACGGTGATTTGCGTTGATCGGCACCTTTTGGCAAGTTTGCTAAACGTTCAGCAACTTCAGAGCGATGAATATCTTTTGAGTTAGCACGCTCATCGGCAGCAGCTTGGCTGGCATCAATTTCCCCTTGAACAGCTTGACGACCTTGTTCAAGTGCGGTCTTAATGACACGTAATTCTTGAATTTTTTGTAAACAGAAAGAAAGCCAGTTATAAAGTTCAGGTTTGTTTTCCTGTAATTGGGTTTCTATTGATAAATCATAAGGCGTATGGAGTAGGGAACAGCTTGGAGCAATCCATAAACGATCGCCTAATTTAGCTTTTAGCGGTTCCACAACGTCTAACACTTGGTTTAAATTTGCCCGCCAAATGTTACGACCATCAATGATACCTACAGATAAAATTTTGTCATAATCAACAAAGGTCGAAAGTTGCTCTGGGGCTCGCACCAAGTCAATATGTAAACCTGCAACAGGCAAAGATTTTAATAAATCAGCGTGTTCCGCCACGGAACCAAAATAAGTCGCTAATAATAATTTTGTTTCCACTTGTGTGGTTAATATGGTGTAGACCTCTTTATATGCAGTAACCCATTGTGCAGGTAAATCGACAGTTAAGGCTGGCTCATCAATTTGAATATATTCCACACCTTCTGCCGCCAACGCATTTAGAAGCTCCACATAAACAGGGAGAAGTTTCGGAAGTAAATCAAAACGATTAAATGCCTCACCTTTTTCTTTGCCTAACCATAAGAAAGTTAATGGCCCGACAAGGGTGGGTTTGGCATTTAATCCTAGGGCTTTGGCTTCACGAATTTGTTGAATGTAATGCGCAGGGTTTGCTTTAAATTGGGTATCTAAGTGGAATTCGGGTACAAGATAATGATAGTTCGTATCAAACCATTTGGTCATTTCGATAGCAAATTGTTCTTTATTTCCACGTGCCAATTGGAAATATTGATCAAGAGTAAGATTTTGACTATCAAAACCAAAACGGGTAGGAATAGCACCAGTTGCCACTTGTAAATCTAAAATATGGTCGTAGAAAGTGAAATCTGCTACGGCAATGTAATCCGCATTTGCATCCGCTTGGTGCTTCCAGTTGATTTCACGTAATGCTTTGGTAATGTCTAATAAGTCTTGCTCAGCAATTTCTCCACGCCAATAGCGTTCTTGTGCAAACTTAAGTTCACGTTTTGCACCAACACGTGGAAAACCGGATAAATGAAATGTTGTCATAATAAGTTCCTCATCTATGATGTTGTGGGTGGTTTAGACGGCTAAACGTCCGAATGAAGATAGAATGAGGTATTTCTTTCCATTATGCAAACTCATTATTTTCAATAGATTTATGAATTATTTTAATAATCCTGTGTGATAAAAACGAAAACTCCACGCCATTGAATTTTTATTAAATGTATTACATCGACATATTAGC
>NZ_MLHG01000015.1 GCF_001998825.1 Rodentibacter mrazii | reverse complement strand
GAAAAACAAAAAAGTGCGGTAGAAAATGCAACAGTTAATAATTTGCCGATCACCCAAGGCGTGATCAATAGTGATTTTCACAATCTTCTTGAAAGCCTTGTTTTTTCGGATGACGGATTGATTGAGATTGCTAAATTAAGAAATACTCAAGGTATTTCAATGATCACGATGTTCAATGATTCTATGAGTCCGGTTATCAATAAAGGAGATATTATTTTAATTAATACAGCGCACGATAAATACGCAGGCGAAGGAATTTATCTATTCATAATGAATAATGAAGTTTATGTAAGACGCTTGTTTCAATCTCCTGACGGTATTTTACGGGCAAAAGCGATGAATGAGGATGTTGGCTCAAGTTTTGATATTGCCGAGAACAACCAAGTTAGAGTGACATTTCTCGGTAAGTGTATTCGAGTGATTGAAATGAAAAGCCGTGATTTGTAAATTTTTCTAAAAAGTTATTGACTAGGCGACCCTGACTATATAGAATTCTCCATATAGTGCGGTTTTAGCACCTTGCAAGCGCACGAATGAATTTTAGAAGCCCTGATTGAATACAGTCGGGGCTTTTTATTAGGTCGTAACCTATAAAATTACTCTGTTAGCTTAACAGGATAGAGCAATGACCTCCTAAGTCATCGATACCGGTTCGATTCCGGTACAGAGTGCCATAAATCTGATACAGCCCTAAGCATAAATGCTTGGGGCTTTTTTATTGCCTCAAAGAAAAGGGGGCGGAGTATGAGAAATATGTTTAAAGACCCGGGAAACCAAAGTTATTTCTGGTCTAGCTTTTCCGGTTTACTTGCTTGGTTAGGCGACCAGCAAAATCTAATGCTGCTCAGTCTTGCTATTGGTATTTTGACGGCATTAGTTAATCTTTATTCAAAATGTTCTGAAGGTCGAGCAAGAAAACGAGCAGAAGAACGGGAAGAAGAGATTCACGCACTTAAAGTGCAGCAACTCAAGCGAGAATTAAGAGATGAGTAGATTAAAAATTGCCGGTACGGTTGGTGGTGTAGTGGTATGTAGTGTCGCCGCCATTATTGGCATAGTACAGACAGAACACCCTGATTTACGGGTTAGTGAAAAGGGAATGGAAATTATCGGTAATGCGGAAGGCTGTCGTCGAGACCCGTATCAATGTCCGTCTGATGTATTAACGGTGGGTATCGGTTCGACAGAATATGGTGGTGAGAAAATCAATCCTAACAAACGTTACACGGACAAAGAGATTGCTGACCGCTGGGCGAATGACTTACGCATAGCAGAACGTTGCGTGAATCAATATGGCAATGGTAGAAATCTACCGCAAGGCACATTTGATGCCATGACTTCCATCGTATTTAACGTGGGTTGTGGTGCAATGCGTAAATCAACAATGTTCCGCAAGGCTAACGCAGGTGATTATATCGGGGCGTGTAATGAATTACCGAAGTGGGTTTATGCCGGCGGTAAGAAATTACGTGGGTTGGAAATTAGACGAGATAAAGAACGGCAGTTATGCCTAATGGAGTTGAAATGAGATATTTGCCTAGTACCTGTTTATTTATTGCAGCAGGTTTTCTTGCTTTTCATGGCATTACCGGTTGGGGTTGGTTTCTCTTTTTAGGATTGCTCACATTTTAGGGGTTGAAATGCTAAATATCTTTACGAGATTTGAAAGTGCGATAAAACTGACCGCACTTTTTCTTATTTTGGGTTTGTGCTTTTGGTTATGGGTTCAGCACAACACAATCTCTGATTTAAGAGCCGAGAACCAGTCGCAAGCCCAAACTATCACAAAACAAAGTGCAGTCATTTCTCAGCTTAAATCGGCGGAGGAAGAAAACCAACGTCTGACACTTGAGCTCAGCAAACAAGAATCAGAATCAAGGAACAAAGCCAATGAAGTTATTAAATCTATCTCTGCTCAAGAGAAAAGCAGTGATGCCTATAACAGCAATGCTCCTCGCTCTGTTATCGACTTCTTGCGCCAAGAATGAGCCGGTAACAACAGCTTGTCCTATTTTACCTGCGGCGTTTATTTCTCACTTAGACAAAACCTCATTCAGTGGTAGCACCTATGGTGATGTCATGCACTATGCTGTCATTCTCAAACGTGAGCGTGATGTATGCTTAAACCGGATTGATAAGATTAGAGAGTGGCAGGTTGAGAATGCTCAAAAATAATACCGCCCTTATCGGGCGGTTATTTAAATTATAAATTCTTTATGTGGTTATCCCCATAACTTAATTAATACTGATACGCCTTTTCTTTTTAACTGCTCAGCATCAAACCCTAGTTGTTGATAAAAGTTTGGGTTGTGATAACACTCAAAAGCTCTAACAAGATCGTCTTTATCCTGTTTTGATAAAATTCTGAATCTGCTAGCAATTTTAAGGGCGGATTGCCATTCGCCCTTTGCAATATGTGATTTTACTAAATCGGTTTTTTTTATCATTTCCAATCCTTGTATTGGTAGGTGTTCGGTGTCCACTCAATAATCTTTGCACCAAGCTCTTTTTCTAACCATTCTGCTGCCATAAAGCGGTGGCAAAAATTGACTTTATCAAATGGTGGAGCTTCATAGCATAAAAGAACTGGTTCAGCACCGTTAGCAAGTTGATGTAAATCATCCCAAACTTTTTGGGGATCTAATTTGGATAGTTGTTCCTGATATTTAACAACATATTCATCGTATGGAATTCTGAAATTAAATTGAGGTGCCAATGGTGGATAACTCACGATTTTCCCTCTTAAATATCTTGGAGGGTAAGTCGCAATAGAGATTGCACCATCACCGTTTTTATATTTAGCAAAATAAGATGTTTTCATTTTTTTCTCCCAGTTAAAGTTTAGTGGTTAATCCTGTTTGTTGTTCAAACAAGTTTCTTAATTCAGAACAAAGCACATCCTGAAATTCAGAAATAATTTTATTTTTAAATCCATTTTGGCAATGAAATGAAACGTCATAAGTATCATTGTTATTAACATTGATTTTCACTCTATTTATTTTTAATCCTTTAATTTTTGGCAAGGCAAACAATAATCCATCCTTCAAATCAAGGAAATTTTTAGCTCCTGTCATAGTGATAAAAGCGTTTCCGCCAAGCTGCTCTAAAATAATATTTGCCACGTTCATTTTTTATTCCTTTTGTAAAAAAAACTATTATTTATCAATGAGTTAATCATACTTTATTGACTACCCAAGTAAAGAGTTTTTTTTGCAAAAAATCATATTTTTCAATAGGTTATGTATGTTTGTAGGTAGTGTTCCAAAGCAAGTTGCTCAACAGTTAGTATCACACGTAGATTTAAGCAAATGGAGAGAGGTTAATATTTGTTGTTCAGGTTCTTTCCGTATTGAACAATCAATCCGAAATATAAGTAAAACAATTCCAATTAATAGTAACGATGTATCATTAATTAGTTCTATCGTTGGGTTAAATAGAACCGGGCGTAGTACAAAATTTACCTTTAAAAATGATCTTGGATATCTGAATGAGTATTTAACTCAAAATGCAGAAACTCAACTTGCATTATTAGCCTATGCATTATTAATTAGTAAATACAAAGGAGATAATGAATACTGTAATGCTCGTAGAGAATTTTTACACCGTGAATTGGAGAATATTATTGCCAGTAATAAAGAAAGGGCTAAACGCTATTTAGAGCAGATTCAAATTAATTCTTTCTTTATGGGAGATTTTGTTCAACATATCGAAAATGCTAAACAGCAAGGAAATGGCGTAATGGTATTCGCCCCAACCTATAAAGGCGGCTATGAGCGTATCTATAAAATCATTAATGAAAACGTGGACTGGGAAGACGAGCCAAGTTATGAAATCTACGATCCAAAGCATACTCACGATTTAATTTATCAGTTAAGAGATGACAAAATGGATTTTTGTTTTTTCTCAGATCAGCGATACGAAGATGTTGAACCTACTATGATGTACGAGGGAAATAATAAACCTATTTACATCTATTCTAGCGAAAAGAAATCCAGTTTGCGTAGAGATAGCAAAAAGTTTCGTCCGTTCAAATATGATCCAATTAATCCTGATTTGATTAATGAGAAATCTAAGATCAAAGCTGTTATTGCTACCTCAGAGGCAATGAATTTCCTTAAAGATATTTACCTTGCAAAAGGTATTAATCATAAAAATGGGATGTTCAATGTTCTATTTTACCTTGACGATATGTTGATTGGCGGTGCAATTTATAGCTTGCCACAATTTGGAGATAAGATCCGGAATATCTATATGCTCAGTGACTTCTCCTTATCACGAAAACGCAAGCTATCTAAATTAGTTGCAATGCTAGCAACATCTGAATTAGTCATTAGTCATATCAATAAACGTTACTTTATCCAAATTGAACGTATTCATACAACAGCGTTTACACAGGCTCCGGTGTCGATGAAATATCGTGGCATATTTCACTTAGATGCAAGAAAAGACGGCTTTTTGAACTATTCATCTGAAGTCAGAAAAGGCTCAATAGATCAAATATTTTTAGAATGGTTAAAAAAATATGGAAAATAAACTTATCACCGTTATCGAAGAAAGAAACTTAAAAGAGCTAACTTTGCTTGCTAATAATGCCCGTTATATGGATAAGAAGGAATTCGATCTACTTGTTTCAAATATCAAAAATGATGGTTGTTTAACTTCTCTACCATTGGTTTATGACGGTGATATATCTGGTGAGGTTATTTCCGGTAATCATAGGGTTCAAGCGGCAATTAAAGCAGGTATTGAAACAGCCAAGGTAATCGTAATTAAATCCCCCCTGAATCACGATCAAAAAATTGCTTTACAGCTTTCGCATAACAGCATAACGGGTAAAGACGATCCGAATCTACTCAAGTCGCTTTATGATTCAATTGAAAATCTCGACTTTAAAATGTATAGCGGTGTTACAGATGAAATGTTCAAAATTGATGAATTGGCACTTGCTGCAATGACTTTTGAAACACCAAAAGAAGAAGAGGTGATTTTACACTTTCTGCAAGGTGACAAAGAGATTTTTTGCGATGCATTGAAAAAAATTGAGAAAAAATCTCAAAGATTACACCTTATTGCCGATATGTCTGATTTCAATTCATTATTTGATGTTGTGTTCAAAGTTAAAGCAGATTTGAATATCCTAAATACTACCGAAGCAATAAGAGCGGTTGTTAGGTTGGCTCAAGAGCGATTGTCTCAACTTGACGAAGAAAATCATCCATAAATTCCGAGTATAAAAAAAGATGGCAAGAAAGAATTTTGAACCGACAACTGAAGAGCGAAAAAAAGTATATCAGCTAACTGCTTCAGGATTTACAGTTGAAGATGTAGCAAAAACCATTTACCGATATGGCAAGCCGATTTCTGATAAAACCGTCCGAAAATATTTTAGGAAGGAGCTTGAAACTGCTCGAATTGAATCTGTTGGAGCGGTAGCCGCTCGCTTATTTAAAAAAGCAATAGACGGTGATACATCAGCAATGATTTTTTATTTAAAAACTCGTGGCGGTTGGAAAGAAACTGCAATTAACGAAATCAAAGCTGAGGTAACTCAAACGCCGGAAAAAATAGATTTATCAGGATTAAGTTTTGATGAGCTTGAACAACTTGAAAAATTACTCGATAAAGGAAACTCAAAGGCAAATACAAATTGAGAAATCCAAGCGCTCATTATTCTACTTTACGATTCAAACCAAACCTGATTTTGTAACAGGTTGGTTTAATCAAATTGTAGCCAAAGAATTACAACAATTCTATGAAGATGTAAAAGCAGGTAAACAACCTCGATTAATGATATTCGCTCCGCCACGCAGTGGGAAAAGTGAATTGTTTAGTCGCCGCTTTCCTGCTTGGGCGTTTGGCAAAGATCCTGATTTACAAATCATTGCCTGTTCCTATTCTGCTGATTTAGCCTCTCGTATGAACCGGGATGTACAGCGGATTATGGATGATGAAAGCTATTATCATATCTTCCCTGAATCTTCGTTAAATAATAAGCGAATAGCAACTCTTTCAGGACAAGCTCTTAGAAACAGTGAGATCTTTGAAATTGTGGGACATAGTGGGGCTTATCGCTCTGCCGGTGTTGGCGGTGGTATAACGGGAATGGGGGCGGATATCGCCATTATTGATGACCCTGTAAAAGATGCCAAAGAAGCCAATTCACAAACCGTTAGAGATAGCATTTGGGATTGGTACACCACAACGCTTTATACTCGCTTATCACCTAATAGTGGCGTTCTGCTTGGAATGACAAGGTGGCACGAAGATGATTTAGCGGGTCGTTTAATTGAAGAAATGAAAAAAGACGGCGATCAGTGGCGAATTGTTTCTTTTCCTGCCATTGCCGAACAAGATGAGGAATTTCGCAAAGAAGGCGAGTCGCTTCATCCTGAACGCTTTAATTTAGAACGATTGATTAAGATAAAAAAAGCGGTGGGTTCTCATACTTGGAATGCTTTGTACCAGCAACGCCCTACAAGCAAAGGCGGTGGCATAATCAAAGGGGCTTGGTTTCCTCGTTATCAAGTACCACCGATTATTAAAATCAAAGGTATTTATGCTGATACGGCTCAAAAAACCAAAGAACATAACGACTATTCCGTCTTTCTTGTTGCCGGCAAGGGGGAAGATGGCAAGGTTTATATTCTTGATGTGATTAGGGGAAAGTGGGAAGCACCTGAACTTGAGCAAAAGCTCAAAGATGTTTGGAATCATCACAAATCAATCCGAAATACCGGCTATCTTTCGCGTGTAAGCGTTGAAGATAAAGCAAGTGGTACGTCATTAATTCAACGCATTCAGCGTGAAGCAAGAATACCGATTAAAGCTATTCAGGTTGATGCCGATAAATACACCCGAGTGCTTGGCGTTCAAGGTTATATTGAAAGTGGTTATGTGTGTCTGCCTGAAAATGCCTATTGGGTTAAAGATTTCATTGCTGAATGTGAAGCCTTTACTGCAACAGACAGCCACGCTCACGATGACCAAGTTGACAGCCTTGTAATGGCGATTGCTGATTTGCTTGGAAAACCTAAATCCCTACTGGATTGCTAATTATGAAAATCAACGACAATTTACAATCTCTTGCTTTAAAACTGGGTGCAAAGCAGGAAGCGACTAGCTATGTTAGAAGTGCGCCCCTTACTGAAGATAGACAACAGCTTAACGCACTCTGGACTGAAAATTGGGTGGTCCGTAAAATTTGTATAAAACGACCGCAAGATATGGTTCGCCGTTGGCGTGATGTGTATTCAAACGATTTAGAGGCACGGCAACTTGAAGCCTTTGAAAAATTAGAGCGAAAACTAAAACTGCGTGAAATACTTGGTGAGGCGTTATCTTGGGCGAGTTTATACGGTTCAGTGGCGATTTTAATCGTAACTGATACGCAAAATATGAACACGCCACTGCAACCTACGGAACAAATAAAGCGTTTGGTTATTCTGCCTAAATGGAAAGTATCGCCCTTATGGGAGCGGGATACTAATGTGCTTTCACCTAATTTCTCCGGTTATTCCTACTATCAAATCAATGATGCATTAAGTGTGCATTATTCAAGGTTAATTATTCTCAACGCAGCAAAATCCCCCTTATCTGATGAGGATATTTGGGGGATTTCTGATTTAGAGGCGGTGATTTCGGCATTAAAACGATTTGATGGTGCTAGCACCAATATTGGTGATTTAATCTTTGAAAGCAAAATTGATATTTTCAAGATTGCTGGGCTTTCCGACAAAATCAGTGCAGGAATGGAGGCAGAGGTAGCAAAAGCCATTAGTGCAGTCCAAACCATTAAATCTGCCACCAATAGCTTATTGCTTGATCCTGAAAATGAATACGAGCAAAAAGAGCTAGGCTTTGCGGGGCTGAAAGATTTATTGGTGGAATTTCGTAACGCCGTAGCCGGTGCCGCTGATATGCCGGTGACGATTTTATTCGGGCAAAGTGCGGCAGGATTTGCCAGCGGTCAGGAAGATATTGACAACTACCACGAAAGCATACACCGCCTCCAAGAAGAGCGATTACGCCCAGTGTTAGAACGGCTTGATCCGTTATTGTGCAATATGGCTTTCGGGCATTATCCGCAAGATTGGTGGTTTGAATTTGTACCGCTTAAAGAGCTATCGCAAGAGCAGCAAATCAATATGCTCAATACATTTGCGACGGCCTCTAATGTGTTTATTCAAAATGGCATATTAAACGAAACTCAAGTAGCAAATGAGCTGAAAGAAAGTGGTTTATTTGCCAACATTTCTGCCGAAGATATTGAGGATATGAATAATGTTGATAAATTTGCCGGAGATTTTGAAAAATCAGAAGAGATGGAAGGTACGGAAATTCAAGCCGGTCAAGAGCAGTAAGCGGACAGAAATTTGGTATCATCAACAGATTAAGGCATTCGTTAAAAATATGACGAGCAACATTGAAAGGGCTTTGCAACAACCGCAAAGTCCTTTTTTTATGGATAGTGCTGATGGGTTCCAAGCGATCAGTAAACAGGATTTATTGGATTACCTGAAAAAATACCAAGAAAAAGACCGCACTTCTGAGGCTGAATACATCGCTCAAGGGTTTGTAAGCCGTGGCAATATCCAAAACCAAAGGGAAGTATCAACAAATCTTAAAAATCAAACAGGCGTTGATTTAGCAACGTATTTAAACAATAGCCCGAATATCAAAGAGAAGTTGGAGATGACGCAATTATGGAACGTTTCTCTTATTTCTAATTTGCAGGCAGATTATTTAAACAAAATCAACAATGTGGTGACCCAATCTGTTTTATCCGGTGGGGATATTAAAGATTTAGCCGCTCAAATTAAGGAAATCGCAAAGGTATCTGAAAAGCGTGCTGCATTAATTGCACGAGATCAGACATCAAAATTTAATGCCGCATTGACACAAGCCCGCCATGAAGATTTGGGGGTTAAAAAATATATGTGGAGCACTGCTGGTGATGAGCGTGTGCGAGATAGTCATGCTGAAAAAGATGGGCAGATTTTTGAATATGCCAATCCACCTGAAGACACCGGACACCCAGGGCATGATATAAACTGCCGATGTGTTCAGATTGCTGTGTTTGATGAGGTGCACGAAAAGCAAATCAATGAGCAGTTGGAGAAGCAAGATGCCGGTAAGGCGATTGCAATAGAGGCGTTTGATTTTCAGGCTAAGGAAATTGCTAAAGACGATGTTGCATTATCATTTGTAAAGAACCGTAACTTATCTAAACCTGAAGCGGTGATATTGCGAGAATATACAGGACATTCCGCACAACAAATTAACGCTGACTTGCGCAGTAACAAACCTAGCTTAAAAACATTATCATTTGCCCGGATCTTAAATCGTGCATTAAATAAATTGCCGTCTTATAAAGGTAAGGTATGGCGTGATGTTGATTTGCCAGAGAAAGTGTTGGCACTATACTCTGTTGGTGAAATTGTTACTGAAAAAGGATTTGTAAGCTCAAGTCGTGATGAATTTGAGCGGTTTGATTCTGCACGTCCTCATAGACTTCTTATTCATAGTAAGAACGGTAAGATTATTGAGAAAATAAGTATTCTCCCGTTAGAGTATGAGGTATTATTTAGATCAGGAACAAAATTTAAAGTGCTTAAACGAACCCAAAAAAAAGAGTATCTGCTCATTGAGTTACAGGAGCTTTAAATGCGCAAAGAATATACTGACCCTGACATTTATAAAAGAAACCTCGATCGCCACATGAATAGTGAAAATATTAAGCGATCTGAATACTTAATGATGTGGATGTATCAATTGCTTACTGCAGAAACAAAATTTGGTACACGAGAGGCCGTGCTTTATCGGGTTCAAAAGCGTTTTACTGGCGATGTAAGCTTTGATGAAGCTGTGGAAAAAATGGATAAATTAATCTCAGAGGCAGAAACAGAAGAATTAATGCAGTAAATTTATCCAATACGGTCGAATTGTCACAATACAGTTCGGTCTTTTTGTTGAATTTTTATAACCCGCTTGAATTGGCGGGTTTTTTATTGGAGAAAATAATGAAATTCACAGATAAAACAGAACAAGCCAAAACACAGCGAACCATCACAAAAGATGGTTTTTTAGTCGTGCCGGCAATAATTTCCAAGGTGGGGGTATTTGATTATTTGGCAACGGAGCTTGGCTTGAAAGAAGATGGCATTAAGAAAGTCGCTCGAACAGAAAAATCCTTGTTTAGCGATGAAACAATCAAAAGTTTCGAGAATGCCACTTTGACCATTGGTCACCCGAAAGAAGATGTGAATGCGAAAAACTGGAAACAGCTTTCTGTGGGCGTGGTTCGTAACGTAAAACGTGTTGGCGATGAGTTAACAGCGGAAGCATGGATTTATGATGAAAATGCCATTAAAACCGTGCAGGAGCAGGGGGTTGAACAATTATCTTGCGGGTACGATTGCGACATTAAACCGTCAACTGTGCAAGATGCAGATTTTGAGATGTCGCCGATGATCGGCAACCATGTAGCGATTGTGGCAAAGGGTCGCTGCGGTGGAGAAGTCAAACTTGCCGATGAGGATAAAACATTTATGAGTAAAACAGAAAAATTCATTGATGCATTTTTAGGTGCGTTCGGTATTAAGTTATCAGACGAACAGAAAAAGCAGATTGAAGAAGATGAAGAGCAAGGGAAAGAGGGTAAACCGGAAGAAGGTAAAAAGCCTGAAGATCCTAAAGCGAAACCGGAAGAAAAAAACGAAGAAGAGAAGGAGAAAAAAATGGCAGATGCCGATTTGTTAAAACGCATTAGCGATCTTGAAGCGGAAAACAAACAGTTGAAAGATGCCAAAGCAAACACCGAAGGTGAACAAAAACGTGTTGAGCTTTTAGCTGATGCGAAAGCAAGCTTTGCTGATGTCACTTTCAAGGATTCTGCTACCGTGCGTGAAATTCAAGAAAGTGCGGTAATTTCCACGGGAATTTTTGCCAAAGACGAGGCTGCTAAACTGTCCGATGAGGAAATGGCAGGGGCTTATCAAGCAGCGAAAGCCACAGCGAAAAAATTAGCAGATCGTGCCTTGGGTAATGTGCTATTAAAAGATAGTAACCCTGCGGCAACCTCATTTGATTTCAACTCTTACAACGAAGGAGCAAAATAATGGCATTTGCAATTAATACCGCAGCCGCTACCGCAGGCAATATTGGCAAAGGGGGATTAGCCAATTCCAAAGCAATCGCTTATATGAACGAAACCGATACGGCACTAGTTGCAGGGCGTTTTGTGGCGTTAGGCGAAACCGGAGTAAAAGCCTTAACAGCAAAAACTGATACACTCGCAGGCGTTGTGGTGCGCAACATCATCAAAGATGAAACCCCAAAAGGCGAACTCTGTGATGTGATGCATATTGGCACCGCAGACAGCATTTGGGTGGAAATTGCCAAAGATGCTACTGTTTCCCGAGGCAATAAAGTAGTGGTTGTGGCAGTTGCCAATAACGGCAAAGAAGCCGGCACAATCCAAGCAGAAGCCGATGAAGCAAACGGCATTACCACCGATTTTACCGTCATCACCGTCGCAGACGGCATTGCGGAAATTACCCGTTTATAACGATTTAATTTAAGAGGAACAATAAACTATGCCACATATTAATGTGCTACGTTCGGCATTAACCGAAGTACAAAGCGGCATTAACCGCACCAAATACCCTGATATTGTGTTTCCAAAGTTCGTATTTATCAATTCAAGCGGTAGCGAACTTGCCGATGAAATTTTGAGTTTCAGCTCTGATGTCACAGGCGATTTAGATAGCGGCTTGATTTCATTGAATACTAGCGTGTTCGATCAAGTGGGTGTTACCTTCAACCACACCAAAGTACCATTAGTCACTTGGATGAAATTGGTGGAATGGCACGAATTTGAATTGAAAAAAGCGGCAGCATTAGGCGTTTCGGTGAATACGGAAAAACTCTATGCCCTGAACCAAAACGCACATCAAACCCTGCAAAAGGTAGCGTTTTTAGGTCACGCACGGGATACTCGCTTACAGGGCTTGCTCAATTCCGACAAAATTGAAGTGTACAAGCCGACAACCAAGGGCAAAGTAGGTGATTTAGACTATAAAAAAGCCGTCGATTTCTTTGAAGAAATTTTCCTACGCTCAGTAGAAAAAACTTACCGTATCGCCGTGCCGGACACCTTTGCGATTGATAGCGCAGATAAGGCTCACCTTGCTTTGTTAGAACGTCCAAATTCAGACAAATCCGCCCTTGAATGGTTGGAAGAAAAGCTACAGGGTGCGGCAGGTAAAGCGATTAAAATTGAAGCCTTACCTTCTAACTTCGGCAAATTAGCCAGCGAAGGGAAAACCCGTGCCATTGTTTATACCAATGATAAAAACTATGTGGAAATGAATGTGCCAAAATCGCCGACAGTGATTGGTGCAGACAAAAAAGACTTAGTAACCTATCAATCGGGTTTAACCATGGTGTTTGGTGGGGTCAACTTCAAAGAGCCTGACGCCGCACTTTATATTGACTATTAAGGAGCTACAATGCCATTACAAGAAGAGTTTTTGCAGCGTTATCCCGAATTTAATCAGACCGACATTAATCTTGTCGGTCTTTTTATTGATGACGCACAAAGCGAAATCAGCCAAAAGCGTTGGGGGAAATTGTATCAACGTGGCGTAATGGCATTAACTGCCCACTTATTGCGATTGCGGCTTGATACCAGTGAAAACCAAGGCAACGCTCATCATAATCTTGCCGGTGAAAGTGCCGGCGAGTTATCGGTGAGCTATGCCGTGCCAACAATGGACGGTTCGGATCAATATTATCAACTGACAGCTTACGGGCAGGAATACTTACGTTTGCGTAAGCTGGTTGGAATTGGGGTAATGGTGGCATAAATGGCAGTAACGATTAGCGGTAATCTTGACGGTGTGAAAGATTTTTTGGCACAGCTTAAAACACTGAATGAAAAGGCGGTGTATGTAGGCGTGCCGGAGAACGAAAATCCAGAAGTCAAAAATGGCTTTAATATGGCATCACTTGCAGCGGTATTAGAATTTGGATCTGTTGATGGACATATTCCATCTCGCCCTTTTCTACGCCAAACCTTAACGGAAAATCAAGAAAAATATGCCGCACTTTTTGTTAAATTTTTTCAACAAAACCTTTCTGTTGATGAATGTTACAAACGCCTTGCTTTAGTTGTTGAAGCAGATGTGAAAAAAAATATCCGTCACGGAAATTGGACACCCAATGCGAAATCAACCATTCGCCGCAAGAAATCAAGCCGCCCATTAATTGATACTGGGAAAATGCGGCAATCTATCAGGGGGATCGTCAAATGAGCCTCATTAATCAATCAGCCCGATTTAACAACAGTAAATTTGCTCGCAAGGTTAAGGTAAAGCGATTGAATGGCGAACATTCGGCTTCAGGTTTTAATGCGGACTATCAGGAGTTGGAATTATTGGCGATCGTAATGCCAACCACGCACAATGATATGTTACTGCTTAACGAACAAGAGCGTTATTTGCCAAGTTTGAAAATCTATACCCTTGAACCGCTAAATATCGGCGATTTAGTCTGTTTTCGTGGCAATGATTACAAAATCAAGGAACTTGCTCAATGGGGGGATTATGGATACTACAACCAAATCGGCGTTAGACATTCGCCGACTGCGAAAGTGGATTCAAACGGCTTTACAGTTACCTGATGGGTCGGTAATTGGCGGTTATTTACCAGAAAATCATTTATCGGCATTCATCACCGTTGATGTGTTATTTAGCCAAGAAATCGGACAAAGTCGGCGTAAATTTGACGGCACAACCGAATACATCATCTCTAGCCTACAAAGCACGATAAGTATTTCCTGTTACGGCAACAATAGCCTTGCGATTGCGACCAAGTTAAAAACACTGTTGCAAAGCTCTAATGCCCTTTCTGCTCTTAAAGCAATGAATGCCGGCATTGTCAGTTTTTCCGATGTGCGAAATCTAACCGCGACGGTTGGAGCGGATTATGAAGAACGAGGGCAATTTGATTGCGTTATTTCTCATCATCATATTGTTGCTACGCCGCTTGATCCGATTAAACAAGTAGATCACTACACCAATCAATCTATTCAACAAACTATCAAAGGAGCTATTTAATGGCACTTTCTATCAGTAACGTTGTTAATGTGCAGCTTAACACCGTACCAAAATCTGCTGCACGCAAAGAATTTGGCGTGGTGGCGTTATTTACGCCAGAGGCAGGGAATGCATTTAATGATGCTAATACCCGTTATGTTTATGTACAAAATCAGCAGGAAGTGGAACAGCTTTTCGGTACGAATTCAGAAACGGCTAAGGCTTCCTTACCGTTCTTTGCCCAAAGCCCAAGAGCCAAACAGCTCATTGTTGCCCGTTGGCAAAAATCGGCAATGGAAATTGAAGCGACCGCCAATACATTAAATGGAGCGACCTTATCCGATGATTTGGAAACGTTCAAAGCTGTTGTAAATGGTCGTTTTTCGGTAACGGTTGGCTCTGAAATTAAAAAAGTAGAAGGCTTAAATTTCTCTCGTTTAGCTGATTTCAATGCGATCGCTGAGCAAATTCAGCAAAAATTGACTGAGCTTTCTGTTAATGTGAGTGTAACTTATGATTTGACCGGAAATCGATTTATTATTGAAACAACATCAAGCGGCGAGAACAAAGATACGCAGATTTTCTACGCCATCAATGAATCAGGTGATGGCGAATATATCGGTGGATTGTTAAAGCTTGAAGATGGTCAAGCGGAGCGTGAAATCGGTAAAAACCAAGTTTCACTCAAAGCCGAAAAACTTGAAGAGGCATTGTTTAATGTCGAGGAAGTGGAGAATAGTTGGTATGGATTTACGTTTGCCACGCAATTGACTGATGCGCAAGTGGAAGCTGCCGCGAAATATGCTCAAACCAACAAAAAAATGTTTGGTGCAAATGTGATTCGCGAAAGTCAGTTGGAATGGTCGCCGGATAACGTGTACAAGAAATTGTATGATGCGGGCTTAGATCATACGTTGGCAATGTTTGACAAAAACGACCTTTACCCTGCATCTTCCGCGTTGGCTAGATTGTTATCAACCAACTTCGCAGCAAATAATTCAACGCTAACGCTCAAATTTAAGCAGCAACCGACTATTACAGCAGATGAAATCACTGCAACCGAATTTGCGAAAGCAAAACGCCTGGGTATCAATGTTTATACTTATTTTGATGATGTCGCGATGATTGCCGAAGGTACGGTGATGGGCGGTAAATTTGCTGATGAAATCGTGATTTTGGACTGGTTTACCGATGCAGTACAGAAAGAAGTGTTCGCTCGCTTGTACAAATCACCAACTAAAATTCCGCTCACTGATAAAGGTCAAGCAATTTTAATTTCCGCGGTGGAAAAAGTTTGCTTAGAAGGTATCAATAATGGCGCGTTCGCACCTGGTGTTTGGAATGGTGACAGTTTCGGTAATTTGAACACTGGTGACTATCTTGAAAAAGGCTACTACGTGTGGGCGGCGCCAATGGATACATTATCCGATAGTGACCGTGAACAGCGTCGCGCAACACCGATTCAAACGGCAGTGAAATTAGCCGGTGCAATCCATTCAAGTGATGTGATTGTTAATTACAATCGATAATAACTAAAAAGCCAAGGTTTACCGCCTTGGCTTATTTTTTTAAGGGAAAACTATGGCAATTTTCGATCCAAAACAAGTTGTTGTTTTGCTTGACGGCAAAGAAATTTCAGATTGGTCAGATGGTTCGGATGTGATCAATGCAACTAATCAAGTTGATGCAGGACAGTTGATTATCGGTGCAAATGGCACGGGCGTTTTTATCGCAAACCCTGATAAATCCGGTAAGTTGACATTAAAAATCAAGCAGCACTCAGCGGATAATGCCTATCTGAATAAGCTGTTTAATCAACAAAAGAACAGTATTAAAACCTTTATGCCGTTTACTTTGGCGATTCGCGATCTTATCAATGATGATGTAGTGACGGCAACAAAAGGTTACTTCACCACACCAACACCATACACGCGCGGCAATGGTCACAATGCACAAACATGGACGATTGTGTTTGAGCAAATGACAATTAACCTTGAACAAGGGGTGCAATAATGGATCAATCAAAACAAATCACTATTGAGAACGTTACCTACACAATGACACCGGCTAATGCGATGGCTGCGTGGACTGCCTTAAAAAATGCGATGAAGCTGTTGCAGTCGGTTGATTTATCTTCTTTAGGGGACGGTAAAAAACTCGGTGCAAATGTGCTAACTACTGTACTGGCTAATCTTGGTGATCCAAGTGTGAAAGCGTTAGAAGATATTGTGTTAAAACACACATCTTGTGAACAAGACGGCAAACAATATCGCCTATCTGAACGATTTGATAGTCACTTTAATCAATATCGTGGTCATTTAATTCCAGTATTGAAAGAGGGATTAATGTATCAATTCGCTGATTTTTTTATCGGTGGGGGTGGATTGCTGAACAGTATGGCGAACAATCTCAAGGTGTAGAGGTAAATCAATCTGAAAGTAAGGTTGACTGGTTCGTATTTACACCAATTGTTAAAAATTTCTGTTCACTTAATGAGTTAAGGTCGGTTTATTCAATAGCCGACCTTTTATCTTTCCATGAGGTAATCGTTGAAATGAATCAAATGGAGCAACGCAATGCTACTCGATGAATTATTGATTAAGATCGGAATTGATGCCGACAGCCAAGCGATACAACAGTTTGAGAAATTTCTTAAATCGATTGGTGACGGAACAGAAGAAGCGGCAGAAAGTTTGGGTGAGTTCGCACGAGCCATTGAAGATTCGGTAAATGAAGCAACCGAACAGGTTAAAGATATGCCGGAGTTTTCCGGATATATTAAATCGCTCGAAAAGTTGCAGGTCGAAACCGAAAATCTCTCACAAGATGAAGCATTAGACGCTTGGATAAATAAACTCATTGAAGGTGACGAATTGCTGTCTGCTTTTGGTGAAGGGTTTATTGAAAATAGCGAAGAGCTTGAGCAAGAGTTAAGAAAAACCGGTATTGGCGCAGAATACGTTGGCGTTGTTATCGGTAGGCTCAAATCTGCAATTGAGCAGAAGAAAAAAGCGGTCGAGCAAGACACAAAAGCAGTCGGTGAAAATACAGAAGCAGAAAAGGAAAATGCTGAAAGTGCGGACGATTTAGCCAATAAAATGATTAGACTATGGGCGACTAAATACGGTGCTGATGGGCTAATCGAAAAGTTTGAATTGCTTGGATTAAGCATTAGTAAAACCACGCTCAAAGTTGCTGCCTTTGGTGCGGCTTTTTATGCTGCGACTATAGGTGTAAAAAACTTTGTTGATGCGAATCTTAATGCGCTTGATGAAATCAAACAACTTGCTGCGGTAACAAATGAATCTGCCAATCAGATTTATCTTCTTGGAAAAGTAGCAGAGGTAAATGGCTCTTCTGCTCAAGCTGCACAATCGTCAATTGTGGGATTATCCCGGGTGATTGGTGAAGCGGCTGCTGGTATTGGTCGAGGGGCTAAATCCTTTGAGCAATACGGATTAAGCGCAAAGAAAGCCAACGGCGATGTGAAAACCTCAAGCGAAATGCTGGGGGAAATTTCTGACAAAATGCAGAAGATGGGTGAGCAAGAGCAAATTGCGATGCTTGCTAAGCTCGGCATTGATGGTTCAATGATCCAAACCTTGCGTCTTGGTAATGACGAATTACGGGAGCAAATCGAACTCGCAAATGCGCTGACACTTGGCGTAGGTAATGCTGAAAATGCGGAAACCGCTGCGGCATTTAAAGATGCATTAACTCAAGTTTCTCAAGTCCTAACTGCTATCGGTGAATATCTTGCGCTGAGAATCGCCCCTTCTATTCAACGGCTCGCTGAGCGGTTTACAAAATGGTTTACCGAAAATAACGAGTTTGTAAAAACGGTATTAAATGGTTTTGGCAAAGTACTTTCATTTTTGTTTGAGCTTGCCGCCGCTATTGACAACGTAGTTGAGCATACTATCGGCTGGAAAACAGCGATTTATATTGTGGGTGCAGCGTTGCTGTGGCTTAGTCGCAAAATGTTGCTTGCGTTTGCAACTAACCCAATAGGTTTAGTGATTGCAGCGATTGCTGCTTTATTCCTACTTGTCGATGATTTCATCACTTATCTTGAGGGTGGTGAGACCGCACTTGGAGACTTCTGGAAACCATTTAAGACCGCACTTTTATGGGTCAAAACCACATGGCAAAACTTTGTTGATAATTTCAGTGTAGATCCGATTGGTGCAACATTATCGCTTGTTACTGATTTAATCAAACTACCGTTTGAGCTTGGTTTTTCACTTGTTATTGGGCTATGGAATCTTTTTACCGGAGAACAACTTGATTTAGATGTTATTGAAAAAGGTTTTAATAAAGTCACAGACTGGATTAAAGATCCGTTCAGGAAGGCGTTTGATTGGGTGAAAGGTTACTATGATCAATATATTGCCCCGATTGTTGATACAGTGAAAGGTTGGTTTGGTAGTGATGAATCTGTGCCAACGGGAACGGTGAGTCAAAATACGCAAGCTTATGATGCAATGATGTTTGATCCATCTTATACAGCGTCGCCACAAGTTGCTGCCGCGGGCGTGAGTAGACAAACATCAAATGCTGATAACAGCGTGAAGAATAGCAATAACAAAATCACTATTACGCAAAACATTCAAGGCACTGAAAATCCTAAGATGATTGCCGACCAAGTGGTGAGAGCGGTTAATAATCAATTGTCACCTATTGTGGGGTAGTATGCTTAATTTTGTTCAAGTATCCAATCGTCGAATTGGCAAGATTACGTTTGATGTTGTGTCGAGTGAAGATCATCAGTCGAATTTATCCATTACTGAAAATCCTATTGAATCTGGGGCTGCAATCGCAGATCACGCAGTTATTCAACCTAAACAGGTGGCGATTAACGGCATTATGGTTGATCACGACCATAACGGATTTAGTGCGGATATTCCATATCTTGGCAATATTCGTGGAGGTGTTGATTTTTTAAATCGTTTGCCGCTACCGATTAATGTTGTAACAAAAACCGCTCAAACCTTAGCTAAAGCGGGGCGTATACTTAGTCAAAGTGCAAGCATTATTAAAACTGCTAGCGATGCAATTAATGGGGCGCGAAAAATCGCCCCATTTTTACCGGATTTTTCACTGGGGGGATTGTTGGATAGTTCGCTTGGTGGCGATGGTAGGGTGCAACAGTGTTATGCGGACTTGCTCGCTAGTCAAAAGTCCGGCGAAACAATTGATATTCAGACTGGTATACATCTTTACAAAGACATGCTCATACAGTCTATTGCGGTTAATCAATCACAAGACGGCAGTGCCACTTTCACGATTACCGCGCGAGAGATTTTTATTGTCGAAACCCAAACCACAAGTAGTGGCACCTCCGCCGCAGGCAAAGATAAAAGCGGACGCGCGGCGACACAATCGGCAACCAAAACCCAACAAGGCATGACACAACCCGTGGAAAAAGCACCGAAAAAAACATCCGCACTTTTTAACATTTTCAAAGGATAGTTAAGATGAAACAAATCCCTCTCACATCATCACCCTATCAAGAGCAAACGATAGAATTTAATGGCGTGAAAATTAGAATTACCTTGCGTTTTAATAGCGTAGGAAATTTCTGGGCAATGGATGTTTATGAACCAGTGAATCAACGTCAAATTTGCCAAGGGCAAGCTCTTGCTTGTGGTGTACCGATTTTATCGCGATCAATCCAGCCCTATTATTTTTACCTTGAAGATGAGAGTGGTGCTCAATTAGATCCTGAAAGCGTAAGTGATTTAGGAACACGCTGTTTTCTGTACATAGGAGAGAAATAATGAGACAGTTCGGCAGGCAGTGGAAACTTGATATTGGCAATGACCAAGAAACGCTAAGCATTGAGCAACTCCGCGTAGCATTTGAAATCGACAAAACCATTAATGAAAAGCCCAATCCAGCAAGAATCCAAGTGTGGAATCTTAACCGAAATCATATCAACCAAATTTTAAGCCAAGATTTTAAAAAAGTTTCGCTATCAGTTGGTTATGGTGAGTTACGTCAAATTTACGCTGGAGATATTACCAAAACACGGATTCAGCGCGAGGGGTTGGATTTTATCCTTACGTTAGAGTGTGCAGATGGCTATCAAGCCTATACACAATCACGCACGAAAACGACATTGAAAGCCGGTGCGACAGATAAGCAAATTGTTGAAGAGGTTCAAAAGACAATGCCAAAAGTGAACTCTGGCGCAATGGATATTCCTAACCAGCGCAAACTTCCGCGTGGACGAGTATTGAATGGCAATAGCCGAGATATTCTCACTAAAATTGCCCGTAACAATGGCGCGGACTGGTCTATTCAAGATGGTTCGTTGGTGTTTTTACCGAAGGACAAAGTGCTGAATGATGATACTGTCTTAATCTCACAAGAAACAGGGATGATTAACGCGCCGGAGCAAACGGATGAAGGGCTAGAAGTAACTTGTTTACTTAATCCAGCATTACAAATTGGCGGATTAGTGCGAGTGGAATCCATCATTGAGTATTTTAACGGTGATTACAAAGTTGTGAAGCTGATACACAGTGGCGATGGTATCGGCGGAAATTGGAAAAGTAAAATGATCGTAGTCGGTGGCAAGTTCAAAAAAGTCGAAAAAGAAAAGAGTAAATCGGATAAAAGCAAGGGAAAGGATAAAAAGAAATGAATTATTCAAGAGATTTAGCAACACCGGAAACGGCGACTGATTTACAAATTCAACAAGATCGCTTAAATCTGCACACCGCATTACCCGCAAAGGTCGTGAGTTTTGATCCGTCAAAACAAACAGTTACCCTTGCAGCACAAATTAAAATGCAGTTGTCCGATGGAAGTGGTGCGGATATTCCGCCTTTGGTTGATGTGCCGGTGAGCTTTCCGCGCGGTGGAGGGTTTGCGGTAACTTTTCCGTTAAAAGCAGGTGATGAAGGGATTGCTATTTTCTCCGAACGTTGCATTGATGGCTGGTGGCAAAGCTCGGAAGCATCTTTACCACTTGATTTTAGGTTGCATGATTTATCCGATGCAATGTTTATCCCCGGTATTTGTTCAACCCCTAGAACCATTAAAAGCTTTTTTACCGGTGGTTTATCAATGCAAACGCTTGATGGCGGCACTTATATTCGCATCGAAAATGGCTCAATTAAAATCAAAGGCAATATTGAGCATAATGGCGATACAAAACAAAAAGGCAAATACAGCTCAACAGGCATTATATCAAGTGATGTTGATGTGATGGCTGCGGGTAAATCGGGCAAATCGCACAAACACTCAGGCGATAGCGGTGGCAAAACAGGAGAGCCGGAATGAGAGTGAGACGGTTAGATAAAAATCATGATTGGACATTCGGGCAAGGCTTTGCGAATTATGCATCGGAATCTGAATCGATTGCGCAGAACGTGCAAACACGCCTTTGGTCATTTGCTAATGACTGGTTTCTAGACTTAGATCATGGCTTGCCGTGGCTTGAGCAAATGGGGCGCAATGTCAATCTGAGCGATTGGGAAATCCGTATTAAGCGACATGTGCTACAAACAGAAGGTGTAGCGAAAATTACGGAATATGAATCAAACCTTGATCCTGATACGCGACAATTAAAAATCACTATCGGCTATCAAGATATTTACGGACAAGAGCAATCCGCACAGTACGAATCAAGAGGTAAATAATGGCAGAGCTGACAATCGAAGGAATCAAAATTGAGCGATTAAATGACATTGTGGCAAAGTTAGAAAGTGGTTTTCGCGAAATATACGGCCAAAATATTGACCTTTCACCAAATACGCCAGACGGTCAGATGGTGGGGTTGCTCGCTCAAATTCGAATGGATATTGAGGAGTTATCTGAAAATGTTTATCGACAGCTCGATCCTGATGTAGCCACTGGAACGTGGCTTGAGCAGCGCGTGGCTTATGCCGGATTAATGCGTAGGAGCGCAAGTTATAGCTATTTGCGGTCAGTGATTTTGACAGGTGAACCAAACACACCACTTTATGCCGGTATTATCGTTTCAGATCCTCATAAAGTGCGCTGGGTTTTGACTGTTGATGTACAACTTGATAGCAACGGTTCTGCGCGTGCTGATTTTCGCAGTGAACAACTAGGTGCATTTAATCTTGCGAAAAACACTAAGTTAACGATTGAAACGGTAACTCTTGGATTTAATAGCGCAACTACTTTTGAAAATGCGGAAATTGGCGCAGAAGAAGAAACTGATCAGCAGTTGCGAGAGCGTTTCTGGGTAAGCCGAACCAAGAATGCGACGAATTCGGCTGAGGCTATTACAGCTAAAATCCGAGCATTGTCAGATGTTGAGCAAGTCCGCACGCTTGAAAATAATAGTAATCAACGTGACAAATTAGGCGTCGAACCACACTCTCTCAATATCATTGTAGAGGGGGGCGAAGACAACCAAATTGCAGAAGTTATTTATTATAACAAAGGTGCGGGTGTGGGATTGCAAGGCTCAACTGAAGTGACTTTGCGGCGTGATAATGAGCCTCGTTTAATTCGTTTCGATCGCGCAGTAGCTGTTGATATTCAAATTTCAATGCGCTGTGTTCGATATGAGGATTTTACTGAAATTGATAAAGATGAGATTAAGAGATTACTAACAGCGCAAAAATTCAGCATTGGTCAAACCGTCTCGCTCTCACGTCTTTATTCACCGATAAATCAAGTTGGCGGTTTCTGGATTAAAGAGCTCAAAATTGCGCGCAAAGGACAAGCGTTGAAAGCAGAAAATGTGGTGTTGCAACCGCGTGAATTAGCTCGCATTTTGAGTACAGATATTAGTATTGAGGTGGAATAATGGCTTATTCCGATTTGCTAATTTGGCAATACCAAGGCAAACCAAAAGCTCTTGCCACAATCCAACTGCTAGAAAATGTGATTGCACAGGGGTTTATTGATTTATATCAATTGCAAGATGTCCTCAATATCGAAACCGCAACAGGCGATCAGCTTGATTTAGTAGGCAAGCATGTAGGGCAAACGCGAGTTATCAACGGTTATCAGTTACGCAAGTTCTTCGGTTTTCAAAATGCGCAAAATGCAATGGGTTTTAGTCGAACAAGACAAGGAGGCGGGCGGTGGTACCGAAAACGAGATCCTCTCGCCGATTCTGTGCGGTTATCCGATGCAGACTATCGTTTCTTGATAAAATGTCGAATTGTTAAAAATTATCAAATAGGCACGCTACCGAACATCATCGAAGCGTGCCATTTTATTTTAGGTGTCGATTGTCGAGTGGTAGATAATTTAAATATGACCGTGACTGTGACCGTGAATAATGGTTTATCGACAGACTTTGTAAAGTACGCAATTAATCATCTTGATATTCTTCCGCGACAAGCTGGAACGAAAATTATTTTTCAACTCCAATAGAGGTGCTTTATGGCATTACACAATAAACCAGATGAACACATTTTTGCTTCCGAGGCGAAACAGGGTGAAGTAGATAATTTTCCCGATCTGCCAAGAGGGTGGGGAATTTCTTTTGAGCAAACAGGCGGCATTCCGCCAATGGAATGGTTTAACTACTTATTTAAACGAATAGATGAAAAATATGGTTACTTAATGCAGCGTGGTTTGCCGGAATGGTCAGCAACACAGGATTATCCTAAAGGCGCCTTTGTGCAGCATAAAAACTTAAGTTATAAAGCATTAACAGCGAATAAAAATAGTAGCCCAGGAGAGGTGAATTCTGCTGATTGGCAACGATGGGGATTCACGCTAACGGAGATAGCCAAAGCTACGCTTCAGCAATCAGGCATAGTCCAGTTAAATTCCGCCACGAACAGCACTAGCGAAACGCAAGCGGCAACACCAAAAGCGGTTAAAGCGGCTTACGACAAAGGCGCGGAAGCCAAAACAGCCGCCGATAATGCTCAACGTACAGCAGACGAAGCAGTGCGTTTTAACCGAAATTATTTTTCGGGTGACTTAAATACTTTAAATAACAGGCACGAAATTTTTTATTTAGAGCAAGCACAAACAAAAAATAGAAATTTTCCTGCCAATGCTTATCAATGGGGGATATTACACGTTTATTCAAACGGTACTTTAGGCTCTCAAGTTTATTATGCGGACAACGGCGAATTATGGGCTAGAACCCGCTGGCACAACCACGATTGGAACGAATGGAAAAGATTGGATGGGCTTAATTTTCCGACAGAACTTGCAAGAGTTAAATCAATCGCCGATTCAAACACACGAAATTTTGCCAACTACATCAATAACAACAAGAAAAGCAATGCAGTTGATAGCAGCTCGACCGATACTGTGGCGACAAGCCGTGCGGCGAAGCTCGCTTATGACCGAGGCACAACTGCACTAAATACAATCAATGATTTTAAAAACGGAAACGGTTATGTCAGAAATTTAACGACAAATAACAATATTCAGTTCCGCTGGAATCCAAGTGGAAAAGGATTGGAATTGAAAATTGACTATACCGAGTTAGGCGGCGTGCATTATTACAACCGTCCTTATGTGGAAACAACCGTTAGTGATAGTCAATACGGTGGAATCAATATTCACCGCAAAGGCAAAGCCGGCAACTGGGACAGCCGCATTGAGTCATTACCGGACAAACGTTGGAAGTTCTGGGTACAAGACTCACACGAAACTTATTTGCCGGCAAAAGGTGGCACAGTGGCGTTAGTTGAGGATTTCACTTATCAAAAAATCGGTAATTTTGAAATTCGTCGCTATCCAGACGGAACGATGATTCAGACTTATTTCGTCGAATTCAATGATATTTTTGGTACCAACTCCGCTCTGGGCGGTTATGGGCAAAAACAATTAACTTGGGCTACGTCTTTTATTGGTAAACCCATAGTATTTGGCAGCATTACCACCTCTCTAGAGGACTATCATGATGCAGGAGTAAATATACTTACTAAATCAACAAACACGACATTATATTGGTATAACTATGAGCATGGTCATCCTAATCAAGGTTTGAGTCGCTTGCAATTTTTGGCAATCGGGAGATGGAGATAATGGCAATTTATTTTAAAGACGGATTTTTTAATGATGATTTTGGCGGGTTTGTGCCGGAAGGTGCAATCGAAATCAACGAAGAAAAGTATGTTGAATTGCTTGAAGGGCAAGCGCAGGGCAAACAAATCGTCAGTGATAAACAAGGAACCCCAGTACTGCTTGAGCCGCAACCCAGTCCGGCTCACGAATTAAAAGATGGTGAGTGGATTATTTCAAAAACCAAAATAACCGCACTTATCACCCAACGCAAAACAACCCTTTTACAACGCATTGCGGACAAAACCGATCAATTTAAAATGCAATATCTGCAAGGGTATTCGCAAGCCGAGATTGATAGTTTTTACCGCCAAGAACGTGAAGCGAGAAATGAATTGCCGGAAATGATTTTAACTGAAATCTTCGAGGGTCGTGACGACTTAAAAAGCATTGAAGAGTTGAAAAAGAAAGTCATCGAAAAGGCGGATTTGTTTGCTATCGTCATGGGTAAACTTTTTGCGATTAAACAAAATTTTGAAACCCATATCGAACAAGCTGAAACCTTGGAAGACTTAGACAAAATCGAACAGGAGATTGAACAATGGCAAAAACTGTAAAACAAAAAATGAAGAATTGGGGTTATCACGTCATTATTGCGATTGACCAATTATTTAACGCTATCACGGGCGGTGGCGCAGATGAAACATTATCCAGCCGCACTTATCGTCGTGCTATATTAACGCAAAGTAAACCTAAAAAACGTTGGTGCGTCTTATATCGCCTGATTAATGGGCTGTTCTTTGACAAAAATCACTGTAAAACCGCTTATGAAAGCGAGATTTCACGCAAACAGTATCCGCAGGATTTTGCATAATGAAAAAGTTGAATATTAATAAAGCGCGGTAGTTTTGCCGTGCTTTTTCTTTGACGCGTCAATCTTGGTTGTCCTATTCTTGTGAAAAATATGAGTAAGGTAATTTGATATGAAGTAATGGAGAGTGTGTCGTAGATGTGACGTAAAAGGTGTGAAATGAGGTAAATAGATGTAGAATACTATCAAAATGCAAAATGATTAGCTTTGCAAGTCATTGTTTTTAATGTAAATTTTTGTCTTTATAAAAAATATATAGAGAACTTCTAAGGCGTGGGTCAAA
>NZ_MLHG01000014.1 GCF_001998825.1 Rodentibacter mrazii | reverse complement strand
GAGCAAAAAAGAACGACGCATTGCAAATCTCAAACGTTCACAACAGTGCGTCGTTGTGTGCGGTGCATTATAGGGATTTTTTTACGCCATGCAAGTGCTTTTTTCAAAAAAATTTAAAAAAATGATCTTTTGATTAAAAGAAAAACGGATCGAATAAAATTTGGCTGGATTCTGCTACTTAATTAAACATTTCAGAACGCGAGGTAACTCCACAATAGAATCCAAAAGATAATCAGCCATGGATTCTCCTTCTTCCGTTATCGCTTTTCCTGTACGAACCAATACATTTGTTTTCACTTTCGCACCGATGCCGGCTTTCAGATCATCCACTTTATCGCCAATCATCACTGATTTTTCAGGGTCAATCTTCAATTCGTCTATTGCTTGCAACAACATACCTGATTTCGGCTTGCGACAATCGCATTCTTCTTTATATTCCCCTTTACCATCCGGGAGGTGTGGGCAATAGTAAATCCCATCCAAATCTACACCTTGCTCTGCCAAGGACCAATCCATCCATTCTGTTAATTGTAGAAATTGATCTTCAGAAAAATAACCGTGCGCAATACCGGATTGGTTTGTCACTAAGACCAATAGATACCCCATCGCTTTTAACTCACGTAACGCATCGATTGCCCCATCAATAAATTTAAACTTATCGATCTCGTGCACATAGCCATAATCTACATTCAACGTACCGTCGCGATCTAAAAAAATTGCTTTATTCATTTTCACTCTGTGATTGCCCCAATTTTCAAAATTATCCCTTTAATTCTATCAATTAGCAAATATAAGCTATAACCAATCCATCTAAAAAAGATCCCACGATATATTGACACGGCAATCTAGACGTCTAGAATACCGAAATAAATTTGAAAATAGTAAGAGAACAAGGGCTTATATGATTAAGCTAAATAATATTACGAAGATTTTTGAGTTAGCGGGAAAAAAGCTGACCGCACTTGATAATGTTTCGCTCAATGTTGAGAAAGGGCAGATTTGTGGTGTCATCGGTGCATCTGGCGCGGGGAAAAGTACACTTATTCGTTGCGTAAATTTATTAGAAAAACCGAGTAGTGGTTCAGTAATTGTGGATGGGGTGGAACTTACCCAACTTTCTGATCGAGAATTAGTTCATGCCCGTCGCCACATTGGTATGATTTTCCAACACTTTAATCTTCTCAGCTCACGCACTGTATTTGAAAATGTTGCCCTCCCATTAGAATTGGAAGGCGCATCAAAATCAAAAATCCAAGAAAAAATAACCGCACTTTTAACACTGGTCGGTTTAAATGAGAAACGTGACGCCTATCCAAGTAATCTTTCCGGCGGACAAAAACAACGTGTAGCCATTGCTCGTGCTTTAGCAAGCGATCCAAAAGTATTATTATGCGATGAAGCCACGAGCGCATTAGATCCGGCAACCACACAATCTATTCTAAAATTACTAAAAGAAATCAACCGCACTTTGGGCATTACTATTTTACTCATCACCCATGAGATGGAAGTAGTGAAACAGATTTGTGATCAAGTAGCGGTAATTGATAAAGGACAATTAGTGGAGCAAGGTACTGTCGGAGAAATTTTTTCAAATCCAAAAACCGAGTTGGCACAAGATTTTATTCGTTCCACATTCCATATTAATTTACCGGATGAATATTTGGAAAACCTGACCGATACTCCTAAACACAGTAAGGCGTATCCAATTATTAAATTTGAGTTTACCGGTCGTTCTGTCGATGCGCCATTACTGTCACAGACATCAAAAAAATTTGGTGTGGAACTCAGCATTTTAACGTCACAAATTGATTATGCAGGCGGTGTGAAATTTGGCTATACCATCGCGGAAGTGGAAGGTGATGAAGATGCCATTACACAAACTAAAATTTATTTAATGGAAAATAATGTACGCGTGGAGGTACTCGGTTATGTTCAATGATTTCTGGACAACATTTAGCCAACAGCTCACGCCACAAATGTGGGGCGTTGTTGCAGCGGCAACGTATGAAACCGTCTATATCAGCTTTGTCTCTACTTTATTGGCTGTTATTATAGGTTTGCCTGTAGGCGTATGGACATTCTTAACCGGTAAAAACGAAATTTTACAAAATAAACGTACACACTTTATTTTGAATACCATCATTAACATTGGTCGCTCGATTCCATTTATCATTTTACTTTTGATTTTGTTACCTGTAACACGCTTTATTGTCGGCACTGTACTTGGCACAACTGCAGCCATTATTCCATTAAGTATCTGTGCAATGCCTTTCGTGGCACGTCTAACCGCTAATGCCCTAATGGAAATTCCTAATGGGTTAACCGAAGCGGCACAAGCAATGGGCGCGACTAAATGGCAAATCGTCCGTAAATTTTACTTACCTGAAGCACTGCCAACCCTGATTAATGGGATCACGCTTACTCTCGTGACTTTGGTGGGCTATTCTGCCATGGCGGGAACACAAGGCGGTGGCGGACTTGGAAGCCTTGCTATCAATTACGGTGTATATCGCAATATGCCTTACATCACTTGGGTTGCTACCATTATCATTGTTCTTTTCGTAATGATTAGCCAAAAACTCGGTGATACACTGGCGAAGAAAGTGGATCATCGTTAGAACACAACTTACTGCTAACTAAAAGAGGAAACCTTATGAAACTAAAAAATTTATTTGCTATTACAACCATCGCATCCGCCCTTGTTCTAACAGAATGTAAAGATGATAAAAAAACCGAAACCGCAGCAACTACACCACTTAAAATCAAAGTCGGGGTGATGTCAGGTCCAGAACATCAAGTGGCAGAAATTGCAGCAAAAGTAGCAAAAGAGAAATATGGGCTAGATGTACAATTTGTAGAATTTAATGACTATGCATTGCCAAATACTGCAGTTTCTACCGGTGATTTAGATGTAAATGCAATGCAGCATAAACCTTATTTAGATCAAGACACAAAAGCCAAAAACCTAAATAATTTGGTGATCATGGGCAATACCTTTGTTTATCCGTTAGCGGGTTATTCTAAAAAAATTAAGAATCTGAATGAGCTGCAAGAAGGCGCAAAAGTAGTCGTGCCAAACGATCCAAGTAATCGTGGACGTGCATTGATTCTGCTTGAGAAACAAGGCTTAATCAAACTTAAAGATGCTAATAATCTATTATCTACAGTATTAGATATTGTTGAAAATCCAAAAAATCTAAATATCACCGAAGTGGATACCTCTATTGCTGCTCGCGCATTAGATGATGTTGATTTAGCCGTCGTAAATAACACCTACGCCGGTCAGGTTGGCTTGAATGCACAAGATAATGGTGTTTTTGTGGAAGATAAAGATTCGCCTTACGTAAACATTATTGTCGCACGTACCGATAACAAAGACAGTAAGGCCGTACAAGATTTCGTGAAATCTTATCAAACCGAGGAAGTGTATGAAGAAGCTAAAAAACACTTTAAAGATGGTGTTGTGAAAGGCTGGTAATTTTTTAATTAAAGAAGCGGTTCTTTCATTAATAAAGATAGGATTAGTCATCAAAAAACTAATCCTATTTTTTAGGATTAGAAATAGCCATTTTCAAAACATAAATTCAAAAGGTTATACTCTCTCAAATCCCTTAAATCTTTATATAAAAAAACCGCACTTTGCATAACAAAGTGCGGTTAAATTTTTCAAAGTTTTCGTCGCGATTATAGCGATGCTTGATCTACTGCAACGCCAGCACCCATTGTGGTAGAAATGCTAACTTTCTTAATGAAGATACCTTTTGCGGTGGTTGGTTTTGCTTTTGTTAAAGCAGCCAATAATGCTTGGAGGTTTTCTTTTAATTGCTCTTCAGAGAAGTTTGCTTTACCAATTGTGGTGTGGATAATACCGTTTTTATCGTTACGATAACGGATCTGACCAGATTTCGCATTTTTTACAGCTTCAGCAACGTTTGGTGTTACAGTACCGACTTTAGGGTTTGGCATTAAACCACGTGGACCTAATACTTGACCTAATTGACCAACAACACGCATTGCGTCAGGAGAAGCGATAACTACATCAAAGTTCATCTCGCCTTTCTTGATTTGCTCCGCTAAATCTTCCATACCCACTAAGTCAGCGCCCGCTGCTTTTGCAGCATCTGCGTTTGCGCCTTGAGTGAATACAGCTACGCGAACTTCACGACCTGTACCGTGTGGTAACACGGTTGCACCACGAACGTTTTGGTCAGATTTGCGAGGATCAATACCTAAGTTTACTGCAACATCAACACTTTCAACGAATTTAGCGGTTGCGAATTGTTTTAATAACGCAATTGCTTCGTTGATTTCATATGCTTTAGTAGAATCTACGCCAGCTTTGATTGCTTTCATTTTTTTAGTCAATTTAGCCATCGTATTATTCCTCCACCACTAAGCCCATAGAACGAGCAGTACCAGCGATTGATTTCATTTTGGTCTCAATAGTCGCACCAGTCATATCTGCCGCTTTTGTTTCAGCAATTTGACGGATTTGATCTAAGGTTACTTTACCCACTTTATCTTTGTTCGGCTTACCTGAACCAGATTTGATACCCGCTGCTTTTTTCAATAATACGGCAGCCGGTGGAGTTTTAGTAATAAACGTAAATGAACGGTCAGCATATACAGTGATTACAACTGGAATTGGTAAACCTTTTTCTAAGCTCTCGGTACGAGCATTGAACGCTTTACAGAATTCCATAATGTTCACACCTTGTTGACCTAATGCCGGACCAACTGGTGGTGATGGGTTTGCCATACCTGCTGCAACTTGCAACTTAACGTAGGCTTGGACTTTTTTTGCCATTTTAATTTTCCTCTAATTGGGTCATAGCGCTATAAATAGCTCCCCGATGATTTCGACACTGTTCATAAAAGATACTGTGCCATACAAAAATATAAGCCGATAAACGGCTTATAAATAGGTTGCGGATTATATAAAAAGGACGATTGCTTTTCAAGCAATTCAAATTAAAACACCAAGAAAATCACTAAAAAAATAACCGCACTTTAAAAACAAAGTACGGCTATGATTCAACATCATTGTAAATATCTGGGTTAGAGTGTCTTTTCTACTTGACCAAATTCTAATTCGACCGGAGTTGCCCGACCAAAGATAGAAACTGATACTTTTAAGCGACCTTTTTCGTAATCGACTTCTTCTACCGTACCATTGAAATCAGCAAACGGCCCTTCGGTAACACGCACTTCTTCACCCGGGTGATATTCGTTACGGTGGCGTGGTTTCTCTGCACTTTGTTCTAAACGATTTAAAATTGTATCTGCTTCACGTTTAGAAATCGGAGCCGGTTTATCCGGTGTTCCACCAATAAAGCCCATTACTCGTGGTACACTTTTCACTAAATGCCAAGTGTCATCGTTCATTTCCATCTCTACAAGCACATAACCGGGAAAAAATTTACGTTCACTTTTACGACGCTTACCTGCTACGTTTTCAACGACTTCTTCCGTAGGCACTAAAACTTCACCAAATTGATCTTCCATTTGGTGCTGTTTAATATATTCACGCAAAGTCAATGCTACTCGGCTTTCAAAACCGGAAAACGCTTGTAGCACATACCAACGTTTTTTTGATACTGTTGTTTCTTCTGTCATTTTAGAATCTCAAATCGGTTAAAAAGTTAATAATTGATACGATAATAGAATCTGTCGCCCAGAAAAATAATGAAGCAACAACCGTCACGCCCATTACAATCAACGTGGTTTGACGTGCTTCTGAACGAGTTGACCATACAACTTTACGTGCTTCATTTCTTGATTCTTTAAAGAAATTACGAGCCTTTGTACCTTGATTGGTAATTGCTGCGAAAACAAAGGCTACTACAAGAGTAATCGCCACGCCAATTACACGAACAGGCGTCGAATAATCTTTTTGGAAATAAGCATTGCCAATGGCAGCAACGGAGAAGAAAGCCACAACCAATATCCAAAGTAACGTATTTAAGCCTTTTGATTTACCTTCTACCGGCTCTTCTGTTTTTTTCTTTTTATCAACAATTTCAGTTGCCATAATTGAATCCGTTTAAAAAGGGGAAATAAGAATAAATTTAAGAACATGCGATTGTAGCATTTTCCTCGCCCATTTCCTATTGAAAAATGAGTAAGCCAGAAAACAACCAAAAAATCAACCGCACTTTTTATATAAACAAACGCTAAGCGCGATAAACCAACTTAGGTGCTTCGTTGCCAACAATCGTTGATTCATCAACGATCACTCTTTCCAGATTTTCAATGGATGGCAAATCATACATGGTATCAAGTAGCACAGCCTCAACAATTGAACGTAAACCACGCGCACCGGTTTTACGCTCAAGGGCTTTCTTAGCCATCGCATTCAATGCTTCCGAGGTAAATTCTAATTCCACGTTTTCTAAACCAAACAATGCTTGATACTGTTTTGTTAGTGCATTTTTAGGTTGGGTAAGAATTTGCACCAATGCATCTTCATCTAACTCACTTAGCGGAGCAATCATCGGTAAACGACCGATAAATTCCGGAATTAAGCCAAATTTCATCAAATCATCCGGTTCCACCTGACGGAATAATTCGGACAGAGATTGATCTTCTGTCTCTTTTTCCACTTTTGCATCAAAACCAATGCTTGTCGCAGTTTGAGTACGCTTACCAATAATTTTATCCAATCCGGCAAATGCGCCACCGCAAATAAATAAGATTTTTGACGTATCTACTTTCAGCATTTCTTGTTGAGGATGTTTACGCCCCCCTTGCGGCGGTACTGAAGCAATTGTCCCCTCAATTAATTTCAACAACGCCTGTTGTACGCCTTCGCCTGATACATCACGAGTAATAGATGCACTTTCCGACTTGCGACTGATTTTATCAATCTCATCAATATAAATGATACCCTGCTCCGCTTTTTCAGTATCGTAGTCACAATTTTGCAGAAGTTTTTGCAGTACGTTTTCAACGTCTTCGCCTACATAGCCTGCCTCAGTCAATGTCGTTGCATCCGCCATCGCAAAAGGTACATTTAAACGACGAGCCAAAGTTTGTGCAAGTAATGTTTTACCGCTTCCCGTTGGACCAATCAGCAAAATATTACTTTTACCTAGTTCAACCTCATTACTTTCATGGTTGGTACGTAAGCGTTTATAGTGATTATATACCGCCACAGAGAGCACTTTTTTCGCATAATCCTGACCGATTACATAGTCGTCTAAATGCGCTCGAATTTCATGAGGTGTCGGCAATTTAGCGTCATTTTCAACCGCACTTTCAGAGGTTTTTTCGCTATTATCTTCGTGGTTTTCTTCCAACATTGAATGACAAAGTTCGATACACTCGTTACAAATATAGCCCTCTGTTCCGGCAATCAATTTATCGACTTCACTTTTTTCTTTACCACAAAAAGAGCAATGTAAATCTTTATTTTCCGTTGTCATCTTTAATCCTTAACGTTTAATCAACACCTCATCCACTAAACCATAGGCTTTCGCCTCTTCGGCAGACATAAAGTTATCACGATCGGTATCTTGCTCGATACGTTCAATGCTTTGCCCCGTGTGGAAAGCTAAACGTTCATTTAAGGTATGTTTAATTTTCAAAATTTCTTGCGCATGAATTTGAATATCCGATGCTTGACCACGGAATCCGCCCAACGGTTGGTGAATCATCACTCTCGCATTCGGTAATGCGGCACGTTTACCTGGTGTACCGCCAGCCAGTAGAAACGCCCCCATAGAGCATGCCTGTCCAATACAGAGGGTTCGTATATCCGGTTTGATAAATTGCATGGTATCATAAATCGCCATACCGGCAGTCACCGACCCTCCCGGCGAATTAATATAAATATTAATATCTTTAGTCGGATCTTCTGATTCTAAGAAAAGCAATTGTGCAACAATCAAATTTGCCATGCGATCTTCGACTTCACCACTTAGGAAAATCACACGTTCTTTTAATAGACGGGAATAAATATCGTAAGAACGTTCGCCTCTTGAGGTTTGTTCTACGACCATAGGAATTACGCTCATTTTTGCCCCTAATCATATAAAAAATCGGGCAATATCTTACTCGATTTTCAGTTAAAACAAAAATGCGGTCGAAATTCACTATAAATAACGACCGCACTTTTTAGTCAAAAATAATTATGCTTGTGGATTCATAATTTCATCAAATGAAGATGCTTTTTCGGTCACTTGTGCTTTTGCAAGAACCGCATCAACCGCTTGTTCTTCTAACACAACATTGCGAATATTATTCATTAACTCTTCATTTTTACTGTAATATTCAACCACTTCAGCCGGTTGTTCGTAGGCAGAAGCGATATCTGAGATCATGGTTTTAACACGTTCCTCATCAGCTTTCAATTCGTTTGATTTGATTACTTCAGAGAATAATAAACCGACTTGAACACGGCGCTTCGCATCCGCTTCAAATAATTCACGTGGTAATTGTGCAGCCTGTTGAGTATTACCACCAAAACGTTGCGCCGCTTGGTTACGTAACACATTAATTTCTTCTTCAACAGCAGAAGACGGCACTTCAATCGGATTTTGTTCAATTAAACCGTTGATAACTTGTTGTTTCACACGAGAAACCAGTGCATTTTTCAACTCACGTTCCATATTTTTACGGATTTCTGCGCGTAAATCTTCAACTGTTTTGGTATTAGGACCAAATTTAGCCACAAATTCATCGGTCAACTCAGGCAATACCATGTTTTCAACTCTTTTCAAGGTAATCGCAAATTTAGCCGGTTTACCTTTTAAGTTTTCCGCATGATATTCAGCCGGGAAAGTCACATCAATATCAAATTGTTCACCGGCTTTATGACCTACAATACCATCTTCAAAGCCCGGAATCATTCGACCTTGTCCCATGAATAATACGAAATCGGAGGCTTTCCCGCCCTCAAATTCTTCACCATCAACAGAGCCGACAAAATCAATGGTGACACGATCGTCTGCTTTCGCTGCATCTTGGCTTTCTGCCCAAGTCGCCTGTTGTTTGCGTAGCACATCGATCATTTTATCAATATCCGCTTCCGTGATTTCAACGGTTGGTTTTTCAACTTTGATATTCTCTAAACCTTGTAATTCTACTTCCGGATACACTTCAAAAGTTGCGGTGAAAACTAAATCTTTACCTTGCTCAAAAGTTTCAATAGCAAAAGTAGGGCGACCTGCAATATTGATTTTCTCTGCAATCACGGCATCAAAGAAATGACGTGGCAATAAATCATTTAATACATCTTGACGAATTGATGCGCCAAAACGTTGCTCAATAATATGTGCCGGCACTTTACCTTTACGGAATCCATCCACACGAACATTTTTTGCTGCACGTTTAAATTCTTCACGGGTTGCTTTTTCAACAGTTTCCGCAGGAACGGTGATAGCCACACGACGCTCTAAACCTTGGGTTGTTTCAATATTTAATGACATTTGTAACCTCAATTAATTTGCACTCGGTAAAACTCACACCGAACACGTTGTTAAAAATAATGATAAAAAACTGCGGAATTATAACGAAATAAAATCAACCAGTCGATAGAAAGTCGATAAATCAAACAAAAAGTTGCCTGATTTGATGAATTAATCAGCAAACTCTAAATAAAAAAGTGCGGTTGAAAATGACCGCACTTTTAACGTCTTATAAACCTTTCGGTAAGCGAATTTTCTGCCCCGGGAAAATTTTATCCGCGTCTTTAATCACTTCTTTATTGGCTTCGACAATCGCTGTGTATTTTGCCCCGTTACCGTAAGTTTTTTCTGCAATTTTCCAAAGCGTATCGCCTTTTTGAATCACATAGAATGTATCGTCAGAGGCTAAAGTTTCACCACTACTGATGGTAGCATCGCTGGTAACGGAAGTAATACCTTGAATGTTTCCTGCCATTAAAACTGCTTTTTCTAACGCTGCAGCAGTAGAAGCAACACCTTGGATATTTGCTACCCCATTTTCAACAGTGACAGAAAGATTTTCTACACCCGGATTATCTTCTGCGATGTGTTGTGCCACCGCTTTCGAGGCATCTTCTTCTTTAGAGAAAAGTTTTTTGCCAATATCGCCAACAAAATCAAATAAGCCCATTTTCTATTCCTTTTTTAGTTATGAAATTTATACATACCATACTGAAAAGTGATAGGAATGTCTAGAAAATATCATGTAAATTCCGGTAAATCTTTTTATAAAAAGCTTTAAAGATGACCGCACTTTGATAGAATGCGGGCATTTTTAATCACAAAACAGAGGCTATTATGCGCTGGCAAGGTAGAAGAGAAAGTTCAAACATTGAAGACAGACGGGGTTCCGGTGGGAATTTTGGCGGAGGAAAAGGCACCGGTATATTGGGTTTCATTATTTTATTAGTGGGCGCTTATTATGGCGTTGATTTATCCGGTTTGGTCGGTACGCCTGATTTTTCAGGTCAATCCTCCCAACGATTAGAAACCCACGAAGAACAACAACTTGCCGGTTTATCAAAAGTCGTGTTAGCCGATACGGAAACCGTGTGGGGAAATTACTTCAAACAAATGGGTTATCAATATCAAGAACCCGTAATGGTATTATACAGCGGCGCAACCTCTACCGCTTGTGGTACGGGGCAATCGGCGATGGGGCCCTTCTACTGCCCGAATGATCACAAGGTTTACTTGGATTTATCCTTTTATAATGATATGAAAAATAAATTGGGCGCGGCCGGTGATTCAGCATTTGCCTATGTTATTGCTCACGAAGTGGGACATCATGTGCAAAACTTACTCGGCGTCTTAGGACAAGTTCACCGCGCACAACAAAGTACCGATCGCAAAACGGCTAATCAACTTTCAGTAAAATTGGAACTACAAGCGGATTGTTTTGCCGGCGTTTGGGCAAATCAAGCAGTGAAAAGTGGTTTGTTTGAACGAGGGGACGAAGAAAAAGCCTTTAATGCGGCGGAAGCGGTGGGGGATGATCGCCTACAAAAACGCGGACAAGGCTATGTGGTTCCGGATAGCTTTACCCATGGCACCTCCGCCCAACGCCTAACTTGGTTTAGAAAAGGGCTACAAACGGGCAATCCGAGCCAGTGTGATACGTTCAATTAAAAAAGAAAGGTCTAGCGTTTGCTAGACCTTTTTCTCTTAAAAATTAATTAGAGAATAAAACGGCTCAAATCTTCGTTTTCGACAACTTCACCCAAGGCATCCGCCACGTAGGCTTCATCAATATTCACGGTTTGACCATTCATATCACTCGCATTAAAGGATATTTTATCCATCAAACGCTCCATCACCGTATGTAAACGACGGGCACCGATATTTTCCGTTTTCTCATTGACACGGAATGCTGCTTCAGCGATTTTTTTCACCGCCTCTTGGGTAAATTCAATATCCACCCCTTCCGTTGCCATTAAGGCTTTATATTGCTCGGTAAGCGATGCATTAGGTTCCGTTAAAATACGCTCAAAATCAGCCGAACTTAATGCTGAAAGTTCAACACGAATCGGCAAACGTCCTTGTAATTCAGGGATTAAATCGGAAGGACGCGCCACTTGGAAAGCACCGGAAGCGATAAATAAAATATGATCGGTTTTTACCATACCGTGTTTAGTACTTACCGTTGAACCTTCCACCAAAGGCAGTAAATCACGTTGTACCCCTTCACGGGAAACATCCGCGCCGCTGTATTCACCTTTTTTGCAGATTTTATCAATCTCATCAATAAATACGATACCGTTTTGCTCCACTGCCTCAATAGCTTTTTGTTTCAATTCTTCCGGATTAATCAATTTTGCCGCTTCATCATCAATCAAGGTTTTCAACGCATCTTTAATTTTCATTTTGCGCTTTTTGGTTTTTTCACTACCGAGATTTTGAAACATAGATTGTAATTGGTTTGTCATTTCTTCCATGCCCGGCGGTGCCATAATTTCCACGCCCATAGAAACACCGGCTGAAACATCAATCTCAATTTCTTTATCGTCTAACTGACCTTCACGTAATTTTTTACGGAATGCCTGACGCGTACCACTATTGCTATCTTGGTTCTCGACTTCGCCCCATTGATTTTTTGCCGGTGGTAATAACGCATCAAGAATACGTTCTTCCGCTGCATCTTCTGCCTTCGCTCGATTTTTCGCAATTTCTTGCTGGCGAACCAATTTCATTGCACTATCCGTTAAATCACGAATAATGGAATCCACTTCTTTTCCCACATAACCCACTTCGGTAAATTTGGTGGCTTCCACTTTAATGAAAGGGGCATTGGCTAATTTTGCCAAACGGCGGGCAATTTCGGTTTTCCCCACCCCTGTTGGTCCAATCATCAGAATATTTTTAGGGGTAACTTCATGGCGTAGCGGTTCTTGAAGTTGCATACGGCGCCAACGATTACGAAGTGCAATAGCGACTGCTCTTTTAGCATCTGCCTGCCCAATAATGTGTTGATCTAATTCAGAAACAATTTCTCGAGGAGTCATTTCAGACATAATATTTTCCTTAATTCGGTAATTCTTCAATAGTGAAATTGGTGTTGGTGAACACACAAATATCACCTGCAATTTTTAATGATTTTTCGACAATTTCACGGGCAGAAAGATTCGTGTTTTCGACTAATGCACGTGCAGCGGATAGTGCGTAATTGCCACCGGAACCAATGGCTAAAATTTGATCCTCTTCCGGTTGTACCACATCGCCGATTCCGGTGATAATCAGGCTTTCTTTTTCATCCGCCACAATCAACATCGCTTCTAATTTACGCAATGCACGATCCGTTCGCCAATCTTTCGCCAATTCCACCGCACTTTTCAACAAATGCCCTTGGTGCATTTCTAACTTACGTTCAAATAATTCAAACAGCGTGAAAGCATCCGCCGTTCCGCCCGCAAAACCCGCTAACACCTTGCCATTGTATAAACGGCGTACCTTGCGTGCATTGCCTTTCATCACGGTATTGCCTAAAGAAACTTGTCCGTCTCCCCCTACCACTACTTGCCCATTACGGCGCACACTGACGATTGTTGTCATTCTTTTGTCCTTCTTTAAAAAAACTTGCACGCTATATGGCGACGAACTCTGGAAAATTCAAGTCTATGAATTGATTATTTACTTCTCACAAATAACAAAAACTGTAATTTAATAAAATTACAAAATAATGTTGCAATAATACAAATTCCGCCTATAATTATCATCATGTAATTTAAACAAGGTACATTTACAAATGAAATTGAACGATATAGTGGAAATTTGTGGCGGTCAAGCCCAATTCCGCATAACTGAAACGATGGATACAAATGCTCCCATTTATACTTTTTACTCCCAAGCCCATCTTGAACAAGATCTATATCTATCAAATAATCCTATTTCACCTAAAGAAATAAGAACTTTTGATCGGATTACTAGCCTCCTTTCTGCCGGTGATGTTGTATTTAGTTTAATTTCAGGAAAAACCGCTCAAGTCAGAGAGTGGCATCATCAGTTGTTATATACACAAAATTACCTCAAGTTAATACCACAATCACAGATTGACCAGGGTTATTTGGTATATTTATTAAACGAAAATCAGAGTATTCACAAACAATTATCCTGTGGTTTACAAGGCTCTCAAGTGCTGAAATATACGACAAAACAGCTTAAATCTCTCAAATTACCCAAGTTACCAGCATTATCAAAACAGCGTCTTATAGGAAATATCTACCTTAAACAACAAAAATTGACCTATCTGAAACAACGAGTTGCCCATCTTGAAAGACAACTTGTATTGGCACAATTACAAAAAGCGAGCGCAAAATGACAAATAAAATGCCTGAATTAAAATTTGAAAAAGCCTTAATTGAATATCTTTGTACCGGTACGATCACTGCTACCGAAAATGTGATTTCTGAACCAAGTGCAGACTATATCGTGCGCACTAAACTTTGGCATTATGAACCTAATATAAAAACAACCGAAGACTTATGGGGAAATTTCAAACAAATTTTAGAAAAACTTAACCAAAAAACCCTAGATCGTCCTCTCAGTGCGGTGGAATTTGCGCAAGTTAAACGCAAGATCTCCAATTTATCCACCCCTTATGCCGCAGGGCAATTTCTTTATGGCACAAATGGGGTATCACAAATTGAGATTGATTTAGATGATGATCGACATGTTTTTTTAACCGTATTTGACCAAAAACAGATCGGCGCAGGTGATACGGTATATCAAATTGTGAATCAAATTGAACGTCCGGCGGTCATTGCCGGTAAAAAGAATCGTTGTTTTGACACGACATTATTAATTAATGGCTTACCAATTATTCAAATTGAAGAAAAAAAAGAAACGCGGGATATTAATGAAGCCTTAAATCAAATGCATCAATACATCGCAGAAAATCAATATAGTGATATTTTTTCTACACTCCAAATCTTAGTGGCTATCACACCTAATAACGTGAAATATATGGCGAATACTACCGCAGAACGTTTTAATAAAGATTTTGCCTTCAACTGGCAACGCCAATCGGACAATAAACCTGTTTATAAATGGAAAGAATTTGCCGATTCTATGCTGAGTATTCCTATGGCGCATCAAATGGCAACTAACTATATGATTTTAGACGGTACACCAAACAAGCAAGCTCTAAAAGTGATGCGCCCTTATCAAGTTTATGCCACACGCCGTGTAATGGATAAATTAAAACGGGCAGATTTTGATCAAGCGTTAAATAAACTCGGCTACATTTGGCACACCACTGGCTCAGGCAAAACCATCACAAGTTTTAAAACCGCTTGGCTCGCAAGCCGTTCGCCAAAAGTAGATAAAGTCGTGTTTCTAGTCGATCGTATTGCATTAACCACTCAAACCAATGAGAATTATCGTGCTTATGATCCTGATGCGACCGAAGACAGTTTAGGCACGGTACTTGATACCAACAACACCACGGATTTAAATCGCAAATTACACAGCAAAGGTAGTCAAATCATTATTACCTCTGTACAGAAACTGGATACCTTGGTTAAACGTGCCTCTTTCAAAGCACCTGAAAAAAATATTGTCTTTATTGTAGACGAAGCCCACCGTTCCACCGGAAGCGAAAATTTCAGTGCCATTCAAAAAGCATTTAAACATTCCGCATGGATTGGTTATACCGGCACGCCAATGTTTGATGAAACCACAAAGGGCTTACGAACTGAAGATATTTTTGGAGAACTCTTGCACGCCTATACCATTAGAGAAGCGATTGCAGATCGTAATGTCTTGGGGTTTAAAGTGGATTTTGAAACCACAATTAGCGAAAAAAGTATGAAAGAAGATCATCTTCCGAAATTCTATCGCCATAAATATCCGGATTGGAGCGAAGAACAAATTGCCTCGAAAATTGCCAACTTAACCCAACAAGATATGGATGACAATATTGAACCGAGTTTCTACGATGAAAATGAAGAACACGTAAAATTGGTCGTCGCCGATATTTTCAAACATTGGAAAAACCGTTCAAATTGGGACAACAAACGCAATCAAGGACGATATAATGCCCTTCTGACCACCCACGTCGGTGGTGGCAAAGCCAGCACGCCAATGGCAATGATGTATTTTCGTGAGTTCCAACGTGTTAATAAAGCGCGGTCGGAAAATGGCGAGTTTTTGCTTAAAGTCGCCGTTACTTTTAGCCAAAATACAAGCAATAACGACACGATGCTGGAAACCAATCAAGGACTATTTGAAGCGATTCAGCACTACAACAAAGAATTTAACACCAATTTCACGATGTCTGAGGTATCGGCATACACCCAAGATGTCACCAGTCGATTAAATCGCACCGCGGCAGACAAACAGTATCTCGATCTTGTCATTGTAGTCGATCAACTGCTCACAGGGTTTGATGCTCCTGAGTTAAATACGCTCTATGTTGACCGCACTTTAAAAGGTGCCGGACTCATTCAAGCCTATTCAAGAACAAACCGAGTTTCAGATATGCGGGAAAAACCTTGGGGACGTATTATCAATTATCGCTGGCCTGCACATAATGAAAATTTAATGAATGAAGCATTGTCCATCTATGCCAATAAAGATTCTGCCAAATTATCTGATAAAGAGCGAAAAGCGAATAATATTAAAGACAATATTACCGCACCAAAATACGAAGAATTGCTCAATGAGACAAAAAATATCGTAAAAACACTCCGAGAAATAACGGATAACTTTACTCAGTTACCACCATCTGAAACGAAAAAATGGGAAATGTTTGAGCAATTACGCACCTATACTGCAAATATCGCCAAAATAAAACAATATTCTGTAGAAAATGAAAACGGTGAAATCACCGGCTTTGATTATGAAAACCCTGATAAACTGATTCACGAACTCGGCATGAATAGTGAAGAAGAAAGTATGCTCACCAACACCTTGACCAACGAACTCAAGCTCCATTTAGCAAAAAGTCGAAACGTGCCGGTGATGCAAATAGAGCTAAAAATGACCCACGTGAAAGATGTTGAAATTAACTATGATTATTTAACAGAGTTAATCACCACCTTACTCCAACAAATTGAAGCAGGTGAAACCGAAAAAGCGAAAGAGACTCAGAAAGAATTGGAAAAATTTGCCAATGGATTGGAAGATCGTAGTTTTGCAAGTCGAATTAGCCGTGCGGCGAAAGCGATCACCAAAGGTTTTTTCAAATTAAAAGATGCATTTAAACAAGACGGGGTTTCCATTGTCGAACAGGCAAATTACGCAAGCCAAGACCAACAATTTTTGGATTTCCGCCTGCAATGGGGGCTAACAGAAATTCTAACAAACGCGCAACTTCGTCAACTTTTTGCGAAACACCAATTTCAACAAAAAGATTTAGATGACAATGATCAGCTCACGATACTCATCAAACAAGCGGGCATCACCTATCCGGAACTTGCCCAAAATGATGAGGTAAAAAAACTGACCAAAATGAAATATCGCAATCAGTTGCGTAATGCAATCTATGAACTGGCGGATGAATTTGTGAGGGAATAATATGCTGCTCCCAGAAATGAAAAGCCTGATGAAACTCACTAGGGATGTAAGACCAACCATTCCCCCAATCCATTTAGGCGATAAGATGTAACATGAATTTTTAATTGTTAAAACCGGAAAAGAGAATTCTCTAAAAACCAACCGCACTTTTAACCTGATTTAAGGAAAAACAAAATGAATAACGAAAAAAGACTTGTACCAAAATTACGTTTTCCCGAATTTACTGACGCTTGGGAACAGAGGAAACTGGGGAAGATAACAAATTCTTATTCTGGTGGTACGCCAAGTGTATCCATCCCAAATTATTATGGTGGCAATATTCCATTCATCCGTTCAGGTGAAATTGGTTCAGAAAACACGGAACTATTTATTACAGAAGATGGATTAAATAATTCATCAGCCAAGTTAGTTTCAAAGGGCGATATTCTCTATGCTCTTTATGGAGCGACAAGTGGAGAAGTATCTAGGTCATTGATAAATGGAGCAATTAATCAAGCAATTCTTGCCATTAAACCACATGAGAATTTTTCTTCAGAATTTATTACTCAATGGCTAAAAGGTAAAAAATCACATATCGTTTCAAGTTATTTACAGGGTGGACAGGGAAATTTATCAGCAGAAATTGTTAAAAATTTAGTTATTTTCATTCCTCAAAATAAAGAACAACAAAAAATCGGCACATTTTTCACCGCACTTGACTGCTACATCACCATTCATCAGCGTAAGTTAGAAAACGTGAAAAAATTGAAAAAATCGCTCCTACAAAAAATGTTTCCGAAAAATGATCAAAAATTTCCGGAAATTCGTTTTCCCGAATTTACTGACGCTTGGGAACAGAGGAAGTTGGGGGAGTTAGCTAAATTCAATCCTAAATCAATTTTGCCAGATACATTTAAATATGTTGATCTAGAATCTGTTAGTGGAACGGAATTGCTTGGCTATAAAACTGAAAATAAATATTCTGCCCCCTCAAGAGCACAACGGCTAGCACAAAAAGGAGATATTTTTTATCAAACAGTTAGACCATATCAAAAAAATAATTATCTATTTGATTTTGAAGATAAAGATTTTGTATTTTCCACTGGCTATGCTCAGTTAAGACCCCAAATAAATGGTTATTTTTTATTTAGCCGATTACAAGAAGATAATTTTGTTCGCCGAGTTTTAGATAAGTGTACAGGAACAAGTTATCCCGCAATAAATGGAAACGATTTATCAGAAATATCTATTAGAGTGTCAGATAATCCCAAAGAACAACAAAAAATCGGCACATTTTTCACCGAACTTGATCGCTACATCACCATTCATCAGCGTAAGCTAGAAAATGTGAAAAAATTGAAAAAATCACTGTTACAACAAATGTTTGTTTAATAAGGGAAAATGATGACCTATTCCATTGAATATACCAAAGAAATTGACCGTTTAAGCAAAGAAAATGCCTATCGACTTTATGATTCCGGCGATATTCATCACGTCGAAGTTGGGACAACGAAAGGCTTGCAAGACATTCACCGCTATTTATTTCAAGGGCTTTATGATTTTGCCGGCGAAATTCGTGAATTAAATATTTCCAAAGGGCATTTTCGCTTTGCCAATGCACTCTATTTAAAACCGGCATTAAGTGCGGTAGAAAAAATGCCTGAATCAACCTTCGAGCAAATTATTGAAAAATATATTGAAATGAATATTATCCATCCGTTTTTAGAAGGGAACGGGCGTTCTACCCGTATTTGGTTGGATTTAATTTTTAAGAAAAATTTAAAAAAAGTCGTAGATTGGCAGAAAGTGGATAAAAAATTGTATTTACAAGCCATGGAACGAAGTCCAATTAATGATTTGGAAATCCGTTTTTTATTACAAAACGCTTTAACGGATCGCATTGATGATCGTGAAATTTTCTTGAAAGGGATTGAACAATCTTATTATTACGAACAAGCCGAATAAGTGCGGTTAAAATAAACAGAATTTTTAATAGAGGAATCAAAAATGAGCAATGTACAAACTATCACCAGTAAACTTTGGGCAATGGCAAATGAGCTACGTGGCACAATGGATGCTTCAGAATATAAAAATTATATTCTTGCCTTTATGTTTTATCGTTATTTATCAAAACATCAAGAACAATATTTGGTCGATAATCATATTTTAGAGATTTCACCGGGGCAAAGTGTCAATGAGGCTTATGTAACTCAAGCCACGGGTGAAGAATTACAAGATTATCTAGAAGATATTTCAGCCAGCCTCGGCTATGCCATAAATCCTGAAGATACTTGGGATTCATTAATGCAGAAAATCCATAATGCCGAGGTGATGCCAAGTGATTACCAAACCTTATTCGATAACTTCAACCAAAACGCTAATTTAAATGAAGAGGCGGTGCTTGATTTTCGTGGTGTCTTTAATGATCTGAATTTAGGAGATTCCCGCTTAGGAAATTCTACTAATGAACGCGCAAAATCTTTAGGCAATATTGTGAAATTAGTGGATGAGATTGAATATAAAGACGACAATGGTCGTGATATTCTCGGTGAAATTTATGAATATTTGATCGGACAATTTGCCGCCAATGCCGGTAAAAAAGGCGGTGAATTTTATACGCCTCACCAAGTTTCAAAAATTTTGGCTAAATTAGTCACCCTTGATGTGGCAGATAACCAAGATAATTTCTTGGTTTACGACCCAACAATGGGTTCAGGTTCGTTACTATTGACCGTAGGGAACGAATTGCCAAAATCAAAACCAATTAAATATTACGGGCAAGAATTGAACACTACCACTTATAACCTTGCGCGTATGAATTTGATGATGCACGGTGTCTCTTATAAAAATATGACGCTCTCCAATGCCGACACCTTGGAAAGCGATTGGCCGGATGGAATTGATGCTCAAGGGATTGATCAGCCGTTATGCCGTTTTGATGCAGTGGTGGCAAATCCGCCTTATTCTGCCAACTGGGATAATCACGAACGCAAATTAAAAGATGCCCGTTTCCAACCTTTTGGCGTATTAGCACCAGCCTCAAAAGCAGACTTTGCCTTTATTTTGCATAGCTTATACCACTTAGGCGAGCAAGGCACCATGGCAATTGTCCTACCGCACGGCGTGCTTTTCCGAGGAGCCGCTGAGGGGAAAATCCGTAAGGCATTGATTGGCGATAACACCACCAATGCACAAGGAAACTATTTAGATGCAGTGATTGGTCTACCGGCGAATTTATTCTATGGAACAAGTATTCCCACTACGATTTTGGTGTTTAAAAAGAACCGTAAAAATAAGGATATTTTGTTTATTGACGCAAGCCAAGATTTTGAAAAAGGCAAAAATCAAAACCGTTTGACCGATGAACAAGTTCAGAAAATTATTGATACCTACCAATCACGTCAAAACGTTGAAAAATATGCCTATGTTGCCTCCATTGAAGAGATTATTGAAAATGACTACAACCTCAATATCCCTCGTTATGTCGATACGTTCGAGGAGGAGGAAGAAATAGATATTAACGAGGTGCTAAAACAACTCAATCAAGATGAGCAAGAAATAAAACAATTGGAAAAAGAAATCAATGAACAGCTAAAATTGCTAGGAATTGAACTTCCATAACAAAAAAGAGGCCAAAAGCCTCTTTTTTTGTGGAAAAAATCGGTAAATTTTCACCGCACTTTGATAAAAGAACTTACGCTTGGGAACAGAGGAAGTTGGGGAATTTGGTACAACGAATTACAAGAAAAAATAAAAACCTAGAATCAACATTACCATTAACTATTTCAGCTCAATATGGTTTAGTGGATCAAAACGAATTTTTTAATAAGGTTGTTGCTAGTAAGGATGTGTCAGGCTATTACTTAATAGAGAAAGGTGAATTTGCATATAACAAATCCTATTCTAATGGATTTCCATGGGGTGCAATTAAGCGATTAGATTCGTATCCAAAGGGAGTATTATCAACACTTTATATTCTATTTAAACCGATAAATGTGAATAGTGACTTTTTAACTAAATATTATGAAACAACACACTGGTACAGAGAAATTTCTAAGCACGCTGCTGAAGGAGCAAGAAACCACGGATTGTTAAATATTGCTACAGAAGATTTTTTTAAAACAAAATTGACTATCCCTAAATTAGATGAAGAACAACAAAAAATCGGCACATTTTTCACCGCACTTGATCGCTACATCACCATTCATCAGCATAAGTGAAATATATTCTTATAGGAGATTCATTATGAATGAGGTAACTTCAAAGCAAGCGCTATTTCATCAATACTATTCGCATTGGATTCATATTTATAAAGAGGGTGCAATTAGAAAAGTGACGATGTCGAAGTATTTACTTACACTGGAATGGCTTAAACGATTGATTCCTAAATTATCATTATGCGATCTTAATCGCATTACTTATCAAAAGTTACTCAATGATTATGCCCGTTACCACGAACGACAAACAACGATGGATTTTCATCATCAATTAAAAGGAGCAATTTTAGATGCTGTTGATGAGGGGTTATTAAGCAGAGATCCCACTCGAAAGGCTATTATTAAAGGTCGCCCACCACGGGTAAAAAAGCCCAAATATTTAAACCAATTTGAATTACATACCCTGATTACAAAGTTAAATTTAACAAAAGAACTTAATTGGGATTGGTTTATTTTATTGATTGCTAAAACGGGAATGCGCTTTTCCGAAGCATTAGCGATTACTCCGAAAGATTTTGATTTTTCACATCAAACATTGTCAATTAATAAAACTTGGAATTATAAAGAGGGAGGCGGCTTTTTACCCACAAAGAACCGTTCCTCTGTGCGTAAAATTCCGCTTGACTGGAAAACTATTATTCAATTTTCTGATTTAATTAAAGGTAAACCTGAAGATCAGCCAATTTTTGTTAAACAAAAGATTTTCAACTCTACCGTGAATGACATTCTGACTCGCCGATGTAAAAAAGCGAACGTTCCGATTATTTCATTACATGGTTTGCGTCATACCCATGCCTCACTGCTATTATTTGCAGGCGTTTCTATCGCAAGTGTTGCCAGACGATTAGGGCATTCAAATATGACAACAACACAAAAAACCTATTTGCATATTATTCAAGAATTGGAAAATAGAGACATTGATCTTGTGATGCGTTCATTGTCAAACTTAAGCTAACTTTACGCTAATATCACTTATGCTGATGAATGGTGATGTAGCGATCAAGTGCGGTGAAAAATGTGCCGATTTTTTGTTGTTCTTGGATTTTGGGATAAGTTAGAAGAACTTCTTTCAAGTCATTATTACGAAGATGAACCACAGATTTACCTTGAGCCTTAGACGCTAATAATTTCTGTTGACTTCCATTTGAAATACTTAATGCTAAAAATACGGAATTAATATTTGGATTCGTTTTAATGATATTTAGATCACCACCAATAATAATTCCTTGTATTGTAACAGCTGACGCTCTAGCGATATCTTCAGCCGCCTCACCTGAGGCAGGAACAATTACTTCATTACCTTGGCTTTTTACCGCTTTATTATCATTTGATACAAAAGTATTAACCTGACTAATTTCGGTTTGATAATTTGTGTATAGCTGACCATATAAAATGATTGGGTGTCCTGAATCAGTTAAATCAGATTTTGAATAACCACTACCTTTAGAAAAATTTGCCAAATCCCCCAACTTCCTCTGTTCCCAAGCGTTAGTTTTTTACAAACAATCGTGAACATTCATTCGCATTTCCCCTAAATTATGGAGCTATTGTAAATAAAAATAATGAAATTTTATTACACCATAGACAAGCAAACTGGATATATGAGACATAACTTACCAAAATAAAGGCTAGGTCAATACTTAAATCGTTTTCCATTCGAGAGACCTCATCCAATGTGGTAAAATTGGCAAAAATTTTGAGGCTCATTATGATAACTTGGATTACTCCCTCTTTTCTTACACTCCTTGGCATATCGCTTTTTCTTTTAATTGTTCTCGGTTTTCTACTGGCTCGCCGTACGCGTGATGCCCAAGAATTACAACAAGATTTAAATAAAACCAACCTTGATTTTAATCAACTTGCCGAACGCTTTGATTTGCTCAATCAACAAAAAAATCTTTTGCAACAGCAAACCGTTAAAGCCCAAACAGAAAGTGAGGGGCTACAAATTCGCTTGACCGAACGTGATGAAAAAATCGCCTATCTTTCTAAAGAATTGGATGAGTCACAACTTCGTTATGAGCAAATCGCCACACAAATCACGGCATTAAAAGAACGTTTTGGCATAGCCTCCGCACAGGCTGAGAGCTTACAAAACCAACTACAGCAAAGCCAGAGCCATCTCTTGCGTAAAGAACAAGAGCAACAAAATTTAACGGAAAAATTGACCGCACTTTCACAAGAACTGACCGGTTTGAAAACCACCTTGGCGGAAAAAGAAAAGCATTTTGCCGAGCAACAACAAAATATTGAACAATCTAAACAACAACTTGGGATTGAATTTCAAAATCTCGCCAACCGTATTTTAGATGAAAAAAGCAGATCTTTTAATCAAACCAACCAAACCGCATTGGAAACGCTGCTTAAACCTTTTCGTGAACAAATTGAAGGTTTTCAAAAACGTGTCAATGAAATTCACTCGGAATCACTAAAAGGCAATGCCGGTTTAGAGGCGGAAATCAAGAAAGTGTTGGAAATCGGGCTAAGTATGTCGCAAGAGGCGAACAATCTGACTTCTGCCCTGAAAGGTGAAAAGAAAACCCTTGGTAATTGGGGCGAAGTGCAGTTGGAACGGGCTTTACAGCTAGCCGGCTTAGTTGAAAACGTCCATTATCATGCGCAAGCCCATTTTAAAGATGAACAAGGCGGGCGTAATTATCCGGATTTTGTCCTAAACCTCCCTGATGACAAAAACATTATTATCGACAGCAAAATGTCCCTCATCGCCTATGAAAGTGCGGTCAATTCTGAGGATGATTTTGAGCGTGAACGCCTGCTTCGTGAGCATATTAAGGCATTGAAAAATCATATTGATGATTTGCACAAAAAAGATTACAGCAACTTAATTGGTATGCGTAGCCCGAATTTTGTGTTGATGTTTATTGCGGTAGAGCCGGCTTATATTGAAGCGTTAAAATTAGATCCGAACTTGTTCAATTACGGTTATGAGAAAAATGTCATTATGGTATCGCACACAACCCTTATGCCTATTTTGCGTACCGTGGCAAACCTGTGGCGAATTGAACGTGGTAATGCCGAAGCGAAAGAAATCGCCGAAAAAGCCGGTGAGATTTATAACCAAATTTGTTTGGTGGCTGAGCGCCTCAATAAACTAGGGAATACGCTTTCTACCGTGAGTAATCAATATAACAGCACGGTAACGGCGTTGGTAGGACAGCAAGGCTTGGTTGGCAAAGTAGAACGCTTTAAAGATCTTTCCGCTAAAGCTAACAAAACTATGCCAAACGTAGAATTATTAAATAATGGCGTGGATTTGTCGCGCTTGGCGTTAATACCGCAAGAAAACAAAGAATAAACGTCTATTTGTTATTGATATTTTCTAAAAAACTGCTATTTTCTGCGGTTTTTTATTCTGATATTTTAGGAAAGTTAAATGGAACAGCAAAAACCTCAAGATCCTTACGCCAAATACAATGCCCAATCCAGTACTATCAGCAAAATTATTTTTGCCAGCCGTTGGTTGCAACTACCGATTTATCTTGGTTTGGTCGCCGTACAAGGGATTTATGCCTACAAATTTATGAAATCACTTTGGCATTTACTCACTCACATCAATGAAATGGATTCCAACACTATTATGCTTGCCGTGTTGAATTTAATTGATGTAGTGATGATCGCCAACTTATTGGTTATGGTTACCATCGGGGGTTATGAAATTTTTGTCTCAAAATTAAGAACACGTAATCACCCTGATCAACCGGAATGGATGAGTCATGTGAATGCGACGGTATTGAAAGTCAAACTTTCGATGTCCATCATCACGATTTCTTCCATTCATATGCTGCAAACTTTCGTTAATGTCAGCAATTTGCCGGAAAAAACCATGATGTGGCAACTTTTCTTACATCTCGGCTTCTTAGTTTCAGCCATTGCCTTAGCTTACACCGATAAAATTTTATACAGCACCAGTCACAAAAACCACTAGCAATAAACCGTATTTCTCCTGCAGAAACGCCAACCAAAAATTGGCGTTTTTTTAGTTTATATAAAATTATCCAAAATAATCTTGATACTGTATATTAATACAGCTATAATGCACTAAATTTTGTTTAACGAGGAAAAATAAATGGCATCACAAGACGAAAAAAAGAAAGGAAAAACAACGGCAACAACACCTGCAACACCGGAAGAAAAACAAAAAGCCCTTGCCGCAGCATTGGGGCAAATTGAAAAACAATTCGGTAAAGGCTCCATTATGAAGTTAGGGGATAATCAAAAACTTGATGTGGAATCTATTTCTACCGGTTCTACCGGGCTCGATGTTGCTTTAGGTATCGGTGGTTTACCTATGGGGCGTATCGTTGAGATCTTTGGTCCTGAGTCTTCCGGTAAAACAACATTAACACTTTCAGTCATCGCTCAGGCTCAAAAAGCAGGTAAAACCTGTGCGTTTATTGATGCGGAGCATGCTTTAGATCCGATTTATGCCGCTAAATTAGGAGTTAATGTTAAAGATCTATTGGTCTCTCAGCCCGATAATGGAGAACAGGCTCTTGAGATTTGTGATGCCTTAGTCCGTTCAGGTGCGGTTGAGCTTATTATCGTTGATTCCGTTGCCGCACTGACCCCCAAAGCCGAAATTGAAGGGGATATGGGGGATTCTCATGTGGGATTACAGGCTCGTTTAATGTCTCAAGCATTACGCAAATTAACCGGTCAAATTAAAAATGCGAACTGTTTGGTTATATTTATTAACCAAATTCGAATGAAAATCGGTTCTTATGGCAACCCTGAAACCACAACCGGTGGGAATGCACTAAAGTTTTATGCTTCGGTTCGCTTGGATATTCGCCGTACCGGATCGGTCAAAGATGGTGAAAATATTATTGGTAATGAAACCAAAGTAAAAGTAGTTAAAAATAAATTGGCGCCGCCATTCCGTCAGGTAGAGTTCCAAATTCTTTATGGTGAAGGTATTTCTAAAACAGGCGAATTGATTGAACTGGGCGTTCAGCACAAATTGGTGAATAAATCCGGAGCTTGGTATTCTTATGAGGACGAAAAAATAGGTCAAGGTAAAGCAAATGCAATGAAGTGGTTACTAGACAACCCTGAAAAAGCCCTGATATTAGAAAACAAATTACGAGCCGAGTTAATCGCAAATCCTGATCAAGGATTCACTGAAGATATTGAACAAGCCGATGACAAATTAAATTCAGAGGATGAATTTTAATTTACCCGTTATTTTAGCCCTTTAAAGTGCGGTCAATTTTGCCCGCACTTTTTCTCTAAGGAGTGATGATGTCTTCTATTGCACTGAGTTATGTTATTAATTTACTTGCCCGCCGTGAATACAGTGAGTTTGAACTCCGCAATAAAATGCAAGAAAAAGCCTTTTCCGAACTAGAAATTGATGAAGTGATTATACATTGCCAACAAAAAAATTGGCAGAATGATAAACGCTTTGCAGAAAACTATTTGTATTATCGTAGCCAACGAGGCTATGGCGAGAATAGAATCAGACAAGAACTAAAACATTTAAAAGGAGTGCCGTCAGCTATTATTACTGAAGTATTCGCGGAATGTGATATAAATTGGTCCGAGCTTGCTTTTATAGTTTTACGTAAAAAATTTCCTAATTACACAGAAAAACACGCTCCAAAAATAAAACAGAAAATTTGGAACTATATGCTTTCCCACGGTTTTTCTTCTGAACAATTTTCACACTTTATTGGGAATGAATCAGTATTTTTTGAATAAGTGTATGTTCATCTTGATCTGAATTAGCCATTTCTATAATTTGCTTATAGGGAGTGCGACTTTAAAGCAACTCCCCTTCCCTAACTCACTTTTTATTTCCAATTCCGCATTGTATTTTGCCAACGCAAATTTGGTAATAGAGAGACCAAGCCCCGTTCCACCGGTTTGACGTGAGCGGGCATTATCAACACGATAAAAACGTTCTGTTAATCGAGGGATATGTTCCGCCGCAATACCAACACCGGTATCAGTTACAGAAAAAAATGCTTTATCTGCCAGTTTAGTAAGCTGAATTGTAATCATGCCTTTTTCCGGCGTATATCGAACCGCATTGAAAGTCATATTACTTAATGCGCTGTATAACTCAGGTTCCAATCCATAAAAATGAATATTCGGTTCAATTTTCACAATAAACTTATGCTTTTCTCGTGAAAAATTTTGTGTAGCCTCAACAACCTGATGAACCATTTTGGATAAATCAAAATGTTGAAATTCTCCGGCAGTGGACTGCCCGCGTTCTAAACGAGACAGCGTCAGTAAATCCGATAAAAGGTTTAACATTCGCTGCCCTTCTTTTTGCATTAAACCTAAGAATTGTTGGCGTTGTTCAATCGCTAAATCGGGCATATCCGATAATGTTTCTATAAAACCGTTAATCACCGTAAGTGGTGTTCGTAACTCGTGCGAAACATTGGCAACAAAGGCAATTTGAGCATCATCTAATTGTTCTTCTTGAGTAATATCTTGTGTGATTAATAATTCGCTATTTTGATAGAAAGGTTGGCGGCTGATTCGTAAAATTCGCTTGAAATAATTTCCGTTAGGTAAACTAACTTTTAATGTAAGAGGCTCATTTTCCAGTTTCTTTTGTAGAAATTGTTGGAACTCAGGTAAACGGATGAGATTTTGCAGGATACCTTTAAGATCATTTTCATAGTTCAGATTAAGATGTTTGCAAGCAAGAGGGTTAAACCATTCAATACGACCTTCGGTTAAAATAACAATTCCACTGGGAATAGCTTCTATCACTTGATTAAAACGATCCAGAGAAGCGGAAAGTTCCTTTTTACGTTTTATACTGGCTTTCCGTAAAGATAAAATTTTCTCAAAAATATGTCCCCAAAGTCCAAAACCCTGTATCGGATTTTCCTGATCGTTTAACCAACGAATTAAGCGAACTAAATAAAATAGCTGAATACTTATCCACCCTAGCAATACGATATTCAGCGAAATCCACATCATTTCCGTACCGGCAATTAAATAGCCCACTCCGGCAGAACAAAATAGAGTGAGGATTAATCTGAATAAGGTCGGAAAAAATAATTTCATTATTCTTCTTCCGCATTGAAACGATAACCGGAACCCCGTACGGTTTGTAATAAACAATCTAATCGACTTGGTTCAAGGGCTTGGCGTAAACGACGGATATGCACATCAATAGTTCTCTCTTCCATAAAAACGTGATCCCCCCAAACAAAATCAAGGAGCTGTGTACGGCTGTATAGACGATTTGGGTGAGTCATAAAGAAGTGAAGTAATTTAAATTCGGTTGCCCCTAAGTTTAACCTAATATTATTACCAATCACAATTTTATTAACCGGATCTAAACTTAATCCTTTAATATTGATCGGTTGCTCCGTTTTATGAGGATGGTGACGACGTAAAAATGCATTGACCCGCGCCACCAATTCTCTTGGAGAAAAAGGCTTGGTAACATAATCATCAGCACCGATATTTAAACCTTTCTCCTTATCTAATTCATCACTACGCGCGGTTAATAAAATAATAGGTAAACTTTCCGTGCGCTTCATTGAACGCAATTCTTTGGTAAATTCAACACCAGAAACACCAGGCAGCATCCAGTCCAATAAAATAAGATGAGGGAGCTGATCATTAATGTGTTGCCTTGCTTGTGGTACATTTTCCGCTGTACGTACCTCAAAACCGGCTTGTTCTAAGATAAATTTAATTAATGTCATAATAGACTCTTCGTCTTCAACCACTAAAATATTTGCTTTTGGCATAGTCTACTCCCTGGATTTTTCTGAAAAGTGCGGTTAAATTTAGAGCCGTTTTAACCGAATTTACCTGTAATATAATCCTCGGTTTCTTTACGTTTCGGTTTCGTAAAGATCTGTTTGGTATCACCGATCTCGATAAGCTCGCCAAGATACATATAAGCCGTCATATCGGAGACCCGTGCTGCTTGCTGCATATTGTGGGTTACAATTGCAATAGTATAGTCATTCTTAAGTTCTGTAATCAACTCTTCAATATAAGCCGTTGATATAGGATCAAGAGCGGATGTCGGTTCATCAAGTAATAACACTTCGGGCTGACAAGCTATGGCTCGAGCAATACATAAACGTTGTTGTTGTCCACCGGAAAGAGAATTACCGGATTGTTTCAATTTATCTTTCACCTCTGCCCACAATGCAGATTTTTTTAATGCCCATTCCACACGATCATCCAAATCACTTTTGCTGAGTTTCTCGTATAGTTTTACACCAAAAGTCACATTGTCATAAATGGACATTGGGAAGGGGGTTGGTTTTTGGAAAACCATCCCGACTTTAGCTCGTAATAAGTTAACATCAACATCTGCATCAAGAATATTTTTGTTATCCAATAATAATTGACCTTCCGCTCGCATATTAGGATAAAGATCATACATCCGATTAAATATGCGCAACAAAGTGGATTTACCACAACCGGAAGGACCGATAAAGGCAGTAACTTTTTTTTCTAAAATATCAACATTAATATTTTTTAGTGCGTGGAAATGACCATAGTAAAAATTTAAATTTTGGGTTGAGAGTTTTGTTTTCATCATTATTCCTTAGTGTTTCTTACGACCTAAAATTCTCGCCATTACATTAGTAATTAATACTGTAAATGCGATAAGTAGTGCCCCCGCCCAAGCAAGTGATTGCCAATCTTTGTAAGGGCTCATCGCAAACTGATAGATAACATTTGGCAAATTAGCAATAGGTTGATTCATATCCGAACTGAAAAATTGATTGTTTAATGCGGTAAATAACAAAGGTGCGGTTTCACCAGAAATTCGCGCGAATGCAAGTAGAACACCTGTTAAAACACCTGTTTTCGCGGCTTTCAGTGTTACCATTGAAACCATTTTCCATTTTGGTGTTCCTAAAGCATAGGCTGCTTCCCGCAAACCGTTTGGTACTAATTTCAACATATTCTCAGTAGTGCGTACGACAACAGGAATGACTAGTAAGGACAATGCAAGAGAACCCGCCCAACCGGAAAAATGCCCTTGCTTTACAATAATAATGCCATAGATAAATAAACCGATAACAATGGAAGGTGCTGATAATAAGATATCGTTCATAAATCGAGTCATACCGGCTATTTTGCTATGTCTGCCAAATTCCGCTAAATAAACACCAGTTAAAATGCCAATTGGCGTACCGATAAAAAGCCCGAATAAGGTGATGAGCAAACTCCCCCAAATAGCATTGCGTAAGCCACCACCTGCATCAGGAGGCAAGGTATCAACCCGAAAAAGATGAAGCCCTAATCCGTTTATACCATTTGCCAAAAGTGTATAGAAAATCCAGCCAAGCCAAAATAAACCGAATCCCATCATTACCCAAGCTAGCATTAAATAGAAACGGTTAAGCCACTGGCGGCGTACATATAACGAATGATTTATTGTGTTTTTCATCTAGCGTCCCTCTGATTTTACCGCTTTTAATAATAGTAATTTTGACAAGCACAGTACGGTAAATGTTATAACAAAAAGAATTAATCCGAGATAAAGTAAGGAGGACAAATGCATTGGATCAACGGCTTCCGCAAATTCATTTGCAAGTGCAGACGTGATCGATACACCGGAGTTATTTAAACTCGCACTGATATTAAAGGTATTACCAATAACAAAGGTAACCGCCATTGTTTCACCTAAAGCACGACCTAAGCCGAGAATCACGCCGCCTATTACCCCCACCTTAGTATAAGGTAGTACAATGCGACGAATAACTTCCCAGCGGGTACAACCTAAACCATAGGCAGACTCTTTTAACATTGTCGGCGTTACTTCAAATACATCGCGCATCACCGAGGCGATATAAGGAATTATCATAATCGCAAGGATTAAACCTGCCGCAAATAATCCTATTCCCATTGGAATACCATCAAATAACACGCCGATTAACGGAATATCGCTAAAATGTTCAATCATAAACGGTTGAACCGTTTCGGAAAATATAGGGGCAAACACAAACAACCCCCACATCCCGTAAATGATTGAAGGAATACCGGCTAATAATTCTATTGCGATACTTAATGGACGACGTAGTACCACAGGACAAAGTTCGGTAAGAAAAACCGCAATCCCGAAGCTCACCGGCACAGCAATAATCAGCGCAATAATAGAAGTCACTAATGTACCGTATATAGGCGCTAGTGCACCATATTTGCCTTGTACGGTATCCCATTCGTTTGAACTAAAAAATTCAAAACCAAATTGTTGCATTGCGGGATAAGCGCCAATAATCAATGAGAGTAAAATGCCACTGAGTATCGCTAGCACAAACAAAGCAAAAAAACGGGTAGTATTAACAAATAAAGCATCAATAAGTGCTTGTTGTTTTAGTTTTTGGGAAAGTGTCATCATTTTTCCTTATTCCCTCCCGTTAAAGGGAGGGAATACATTTTTTATTTCAAATTAACTTTTTTCCATTCATCACGCACAAGCTGTTTTACATTATCCGGTAAAGGTACATAATCCAGTTTTTGTGCTTGCTCATTGCCTTTTTTGTATGCCCAGTCAAAGAAATCCAAGACTGTTTCCGCTCTTTGCTTATCCGCTACGTTTTTCGGTACTAAGATAAAGGTTGCGGCAGCGAGTGGCCACGCTTTCTCAGAAGGCTGGTTAGTCAATACTAAACTGAATCCTTTTGCTTTATTCCAATCAACGTTTGCGGCCGCAGCAAAACTTTCTTGGGAAGGCAAAACAAAGTTACCCGCAGCATTCTTTAACTGAACGTGAGTCATTTTATTTTGTTTCGCATAAGCATACTCAACATAGCCGATGGAATTCTTAACACGTCCTACATAGATTGATACGCCCTCATTACCTTTTCCTGCCGCACCACTTGCAGAAGTTGGCCATTTCACCGTATTCGCCGCACCGACTTTATCTTTCCAATCTGATGAAACTTGGCTTAAATAGTGGGTAAAGATAAAACTCGTACCGGATCCATCTGCACGAAACACAGTTGTGATCGCTTTATCCGGTAAATTTAACGAAGGATTTAATTGCTTAATTTTTTCATCATTCCAATGAGTAATTTTTCCTAAATAAATATCGGCTAACAATTCACCGGTTAATTTTAATTCTCCGGGTTTTATTCCCTCTACATTGATTACCGGTACAACACCGCCAATAACGGTTGGGAATTGGACAAGATTATTTTTTTCAAGATCATCTTCTTTCATTGGTGAGTCTGATGCACCAAAATCAACAGTACCGGAGATAATTTGTTTTACACCACCGGAAGAGCCGATAGACTGATAATTTATTTGATTACCGGTTTCAGCCTTATAATTCATTGCCCATTGCACATAAACCGGTTGAGGAAAAGAAGCCCCTGCTCCGGTTACCGTTGTTGCTTTTGCCGCTTGGCTGAAAGCAAAAATAGACAATAAAGCAAGAGTGACAGTACGTATTTTCATTGTATTCTCCTTAAGTTTGGATGATTAAGTAGTCACGCCGTTAATATAGTAAAGAAATATTTCATAAGTATGACAAACAAACATTTATTTCCATCAAGTGGAATTCGCTTTGTCCGCATTTTAAAACAAGGAAAAAATCAACCGCACTTTTCACACTTATTTTAAATTAGACTCAATTTCCGCCAACTCTTTATGGCGAATATCAATACCACGAACTAAATACACAACATGTTCCGCGATATTTTTAGCATGATCGCCAATCCGCTCTACAGCTTTATTCATCATCATGACATCAATCCAAGTGCTGATATTTTGAGGCTGTTCAAAAATATTGGTGGTGAGTAAGCGTAATTGATTACGATAATCCATATCTAATTTTTCATCGGATAAACGTAATTCGACCGCCGCATTTTCATCAAGTCGGGCGAAAGCGTCCAAAGCACGACGAATCATTACAGATGACATTTCTAAAATACGGTGGGTATCGTATAAACCGGAAGCAGAAATTTTGTTATTAATTAATAAATTATTTGTATAGAAAGCAATTTTTTTTAGCTCGTCGCCAATACGTTCCAGATCAACAATAATTCTGGAAGTCGTTAAAACAAAACGTAAATCACCGGCTGCAGGTTGGCGTCGAGCAATAATTGTTTGGCAGTGATCATCAATTAACTCTTCCATTTCATTAATTTTCTTTTCACTCTCAATAACTTCCTGTAACCCTTGCGGATTAGCTTGGCTCAGGCTTTGCAGAATAATTTGAATTTGCTGCTCGACTATCCCGCCCATTTGCATAACTTCTGTGCGAACGCCTTCCAATTCTTGATTAAAATGTGAAGAAATATGCTGATTTTTCATTTTGATCCTTAAAAATAAATTAAATGCGTTCGAAGTATAGAAGAGAAATATTTCAGGAATATGACAACTTGTAAGATTATGCTAAAAGCAACCGCCCTCCCCACACTTTACAACAATGCCGGCGTAGCAAACTCAAAAATGAAAAATTTAGACAAAATGTAGAAACATACCAAGTACGCCCTACCCGATAACTTATTGATATTGGATACACAATCTTCCCCTACGCCCATATTGAATGTCAGTATTGCGCAAGTGCAACATAACATTGAAAAATGAAGTGGAATTATTCATTACAATTGCGCGAAAGATTGAATAGAGGAATTATTAGAAAGGAAATGAAGATATTACGTATAACAAAACTAAAATAAGGTACGATGTGCACCTTATTTCTATCCCCATTTAACGCATCGCTTGAGCATTTTCTACCTGAACAAAAAAACCGTTTCCATTCAAAATAACACTATAATCCGTTTGATACTGTTTACCTTGGGTTTCCACCAACGCATGACAGCTCCGAATACTTTGCTGCGGATAATATTGTGTTTCATATACTTGTCTAATTTGTTTCACGGTCATTTGCGTTGCCGTTACCTGACCCTGTTGCTTAAATGCGTCAGAAAGCACTTTAGCGACATGGTTATCTTGGCATTTTGGCACGATAACGGCTTTTGGCGTTTGTTTAGTCTGTGTATTTTTTGATGTGTGAGCTTGGTTTTCCACCTTTTCAATTTTCTTTGCTGAAACTGTTTGTACTGTTTTTTTCATTTTTTCAGCTTTTTTCTTTTCTTTTTTCTGGTTCTTAACCAACTGTGATTTCACTACTTTTTTACCGGTTGAAGCCTGATTTTTGGCAGTTGTTTTACTCACTTTGGTTACCGATTTTTTCTGTGCCGCTTTTTTCTTTTCTACCACCTTTTTGGTTGTTTTTTTCTCTATAGTTTTTTTCGCTTGAGTCTGTTTAGTTTGCTTAACTGCTTGCTTCGTTGTTGCATTTTTATTTTGTGAGGCGGCAACAGTATTGCTCCCCATAAAGAAAAACACAGTAAATAAAACCTGAAATAATTTTTTCATAAATGTCTCCTTAAACAAAAAGTGCGGTCAAAATT
>NZ_MLHG01000136.1 GCF_001998825.1 Rodentibacter mrazii | reverse complement strand
ATATGATCGCCAACAAGATTATCGTATTGATTTACCCGTCCTACCCTTCCATTATAAGAAAACAAAAGAATATCTATTTTTAATCCAACTGTTGGAAAATCTACAAAAAGAAGATATAGCTTGCTATTTCTCCCCGGAAGTAATACGTTTTCTCACTTATGTTCTCATTATGAGTAATGATCTTTACCGTTATGCTGATTGCAGTAAGGAAAACTACAATAACCTCATCAAACAAACCGCTGAAATTCATCAATTTATTTTTAATGAAATCACCGCTATTTTATATGTAGATATTTCAACGGATCACACAGGCTTCAAGGATCTGTTTAAATTACTCATTCCGATTACAATGAAAATTTCACTTGGCATATCGGATGATGTGGATCTTGGTTTTTACAATACAAATATTACTCAATCTAACCCTTTACTACTGAAAGTTGTTGAACGTTTAAACAAGGTATTTAAACAAAAATATTATTATCAATTCTCACAGCGTGAGAATTATTTTATTTTTGATGTACTTTCCGGTATTTTCAATCGTATAAAATTGAATAAGAAAAAACTTAAACTGGCTATTATCTCAATCAATGGCAGATTAAGTACTCAACAAATAAAATTCAATTTGAGAAATTATTTTAGTGATGAGATACTTAAAATTGATACAAAGATGCTCTATGAATTAGACTTAAATAAAAATCTTGATTATGACTATTACTTATGTAATAGCTATGGTAAAAATATGGATATTCCTTATTCTCCTATTTATTATGCTGATGATAATATGAAGGAGAATGAATATGTTAGTTCACTTTCTACTATTTTCTATCATACCTACCAATATGATAAAATCTTACCCAAAATCACACCTAGCCCCATTCCTAAAGAATACAAGCTCAACATATTTCCTATTCAAGAATACTTAGAGAAAGATAAATATTATCTATGTTTAGATATTTTATCTAAAAAACAAAAAATAGGTATTTATTGTAATTTATCTGCAAAAGAAGAAACCCTTGATATTCACTATTTTCACGA
>NZ_MLHG01000135.1 GCF_001998825.1 Rodentibacter mrazii | reverse complement strand
CATGGAGAAAGGCTTCACAAAGCAACTCGCTATTGGTTGCGTGACGTAAACTTTTTAATTGGCGGCGGGTACGTTCATTAGTTAAAATTTCCAATACCTTAATAGGAATTGATACCGTAATTTTTTTAACCTGCTCGCTTTTTTTCCCGTGTTCCGCATAGGGGCTGATATATTTGCCATTCCAATCTGCCATAAGTACCTTGCAATCAAATAAGAAAATAAAAACTAAATTATCTATGGTTATTTTAATGCTAAAAGAACCAAATAACAATCTAGACGGCTAAATGACCGCACTTTTACTATGATTCAATCCATTCAAGGTTAATTTTATCCGGTGTAATTTCATTAACTGTCTTATCAAAAAACAATATATGCATCGGAGATTGAGTCATCGGTTTCCAGTGGATAAATTCATATTCATTATTATGATAAAACGCAATAATAGGCTTATTAAAGCCCGAAGCAATATGAACAGTTGAGGTATCAACAGAAATTAACTGCTGGCAATGCCTAATTAACTCAATTGTATGAAATATTTCTGTTGTGGGATAAACAAAAACATTAGTAAAGTTTTTTGCTAAATTAATTAACTTATCATTTGTATCAGGTGCACTTAATAATACAATTTTCTTGCTTTGAATATTTTCTGTTAAATAATTTAAATGAGTTGTAATATTCTCATCAGACATTTTCCTCATCGAAAAATAACCAAAAAAGTTTAATGTAATATAATCTTTTAGTTGATTTTCTTTTAGAAAAGTAGAAATAACCATTGCTGCTTTTTGATTAAAAGGAATGTCATATTGCAAATCAATATTAGTTAATCCAATCTTTTCCAGAGCAGCAGCATAAACTTGAGAGAAATGTTGAGTGCTATAAGGGATATTCTGATTAAACAGTTTATAACCCTCTTTTTGATAACCAATATTTATTTTAGCATTAATTAAGCGTAACAATAATAAATCTCGGTTTCTTAAAAATACTGTTGGATCAATTACTACATCATAATTTTCTTTACCCAATGAAAAGCCACAACGAATATAATCTTTGATATTTTTCTTTTTTACCAAATAAAATTGATCAATATAAGGATTTTGTGAAAATAGATATTGATTCTGTTTAGTACAAACTACACCGATCTGTAACGTAGGATTAAATTTTTTCAACTCACGAAAAGCAAAAGAACTGACAATATAATCTCCTATTTTTCCATCTTGACGAAGAAATAATATTTTCTGTATAGGTAAGCTATTCGTTTCGGGACGACGATCAATAAATAATTTCCCTATATTTATTCTTAGATTTCGCAAAAATTGTTTAAATTTCATTTAATAATCCCTGTGTTCAATAGCATCAATTTCTGAATCTGTTCCTCTAAAAATACAAGGTGGTTCGACACCATAGACATTAATATGGGTTATTTGCAATAATCCCGTTAAATAATCCGCCGGCATTCGGATTGGATAAGCATAATTCATTAATTTTTTCGCACCAGCTAAAGTTAAAATATAGCCTGTCGCTCGGGTAATGCTACGTTTCGATGACTTTGATGGACTTCTATATCTTACTAAACGATAGCCGTCAATTAAATTTCGTTTGAAAGGGTAAGACTTAGCTTTACCATGCTCTAAAAAAATAATTTCTCTGCGTTTTGGTACTTTCTTTAAAATATCTTTTACTATCGCCTCAAAATCTTGATATACGATAGCGTCGTCTTCCAAAATAATGGCTTGCTCAATATTATTATCAATAATCCGTCTATATAATTGAATATGGCTCATTGCACAACCAATTTCACCTAATGTCAAAGGCTTTCGAGCTGCGTAGTATTTAGGATAGAATTCATAATCAATTTCTGATAACTGATAAGAGGTTAGATCTTTTCCATAAATGGCATCAAAAAATTCAAAAGAAATGTTAAGCGAACTCAATCGTTTTGCAATAACGGCTCTGCGAGGAGAATTTTTAAGACTAATGATAAAAATAGGTGGTAATGGCATATTCTTTCTATCTCATACTCATATTAAAGCAACTAGAAAACAGCTATAAAACTAGTAGCTACAAACACCTTTGACCTAAAGACGATTTTAGTTTAGTCTAGCCGTGCTTTCAACTAACTTTTTCTGCCTATCTATGAATAATTATGTAATTAGTCTAATATCAGCAACAGAACGTCGAGAACATGTCACTAAAGAGTTTGGGAAGCATACTATTCCTTTTCAATTTTTCGATGCCATTACGCCAAATGATCTAAATAGACCGGATATACTTGAATTGTTACCGAATATTCATCAAGCAAAGCTTTCTAGCGGTGAAAAAGGTTGCCTTTTAAGTCATTTAGCATTATGGAAAAAATGTATTGATGAAAATTTACCCTATATCAACATTTTTGAGGATGATATTTTACTAGGTGAAAATGCAAAAGAATTCTTGTTTCAAGATGAATGGTTTTTTAAACGATTTGACTTAAAAAAAAATTTTATCTTAAGATTTGAAACATTTTTAATGCCAGTAAAAAATGAGACCACTGATATTTTTCCTTATAAAGATAGAGAATTTAAAATATTAAAAGAAGTTCATTTTGGCACTGCTGGATATACTATAGCTAACCAAACAGCTAAGTTTTTACTAGAAAAAGTAAGAAACGCCTTGGATGATAAATTAGCTGCAATTGATGAATTGATTTTTGATCACTTTCTAAATGAACTACCTATTTACCAAATATCTCCAGCAATTTGTGTACAAGAAATGGAGTTTAATAAAGAAAAATGTTATTTATATAGCCAAATTCAGGAAGAAAGAAAAAAAATTAGAGAAAGCCTTACTCCTAAAGTGGAAAGAAATTTAATGGAAAAAATATTTCGTGAACTACAAAGACCGTTTAAGAAAGAGAAAGCTAAAAAATTAGCAAAAATAAGAGAAAAGTATATAATTTTATTTAAATAACTTTCTAATTAAAGGAAATGTATAAAATTAAGACCAAAAACGTGACTTCTATGTAGTTTATCATTTTAAAAGAATTATTGACAAACTTGACACTAGCCTCTATAAATCTGTACAGGGTATTAGCACTAAAGCCTATTTGAAATAATATGTTATTTATTAAGAAGAGATAAAATATGAATATATATAATTTTCTAAAATTTTATACAAATTTAACAAGAACATTAACTGTTGATATAGGCTTACAAAAGTTATATAAATTAAGAAAGCCTATAAAACCTTATGCTTTTATCCGTGTGCATAATGAGATTAAAACTATAGATACCTGTTTTAACAGTTTTTTAT
>NZ_MLHG01000134.1 GCF_001998825.1 Rodentibacter mrazii | reverse complement strand
CTATTAAACTTACAGTTATCAAATGAGGTTTCAGACAAACCTGCTGTTATAAATGAACAGTTATTAAAATGACACTCCATAAAAGAAGTTTTTACAAAAAACGTCCCCCGAAAAGATACATTATTAAAAATAACTTTATCCAATGACATTTCTATAAATTCAAATCGATGAAAATCAACGTGATTGATAATCTTATTATTGTTTAATAAGTGAATCAAATCTAATCCATTAGAGTTAATTAGTTCACTATTAATTTTAAATAAAATATCTTCAATGCATTCTTTTTTCATATTCCCTCCTTTATCTCCAATCCTTAATATCAGGTACTATATCTTTTAATGGTTTTATCCTATAAGGTTGGGATGGGGAACCACACCTTGGGCTATTGGTGAAATTTGATCGCATAACACCCCTGCAACTATCCTATGATTACCTTCAACGATAACATTATTATCCATTTTTACAGCTGGAGAAACACTTCCCTGTTCAATTAATAATGTAAAATTAGCATTGATATAGATACTCTAATGATCCATAGCGATTTGAGCAAGCATAATCATAAGCAAAAATTTTTATTTATGATTTATAATTGACTATCCTCTAAGAAAAATATTATCACCACCTAAATAATCATTTATTCTAACAATCATTAGTCTAATATTATCTTCTGAATTTTTTACAAATTTTTGCTCGCTCTTAAATACTAACACATATATCAACCAATCTCTCAATCTGATCAAATTATCTTTATCAATCATTGATAAGAGAGTGCCAATATCATATTCATCGTCAATTTCATAAGTAAAATTAAAGCAAAATGAATAGAAAAAATCATCTATAATTTTAGTATAGTTATTTAACCATTCTCTTTGTGCTATAGGTAAGAAATAACACCACCCTTCTATACTTAAATTAGAGAAAAGACCAGAAGGAGAAAGCAAGTTAAAATCTATTTGATCCTCTTTTTTTAAAGAGAAAATGTAATCGCACTCAAAATCCCCCTTAATAAGCTTTAATATATCAATAGGAAACGCTCTCAAATCAATTAATTTTATCTTCATAAAATCACCCCATTGTAAAATTACCTTATTCAATAAAAACAATCTCCATACCTAACAAATTATCAATTTTTGATATAATTAATCTAATACTATCACTAGAATTT
>NZ_MLHG01000133.1 GCF_001998825.1 Rodentibacter mrazii | reverse complement strand
GACTAAGGGTGTTTGGCTGTATGATTTCCCAGAATGGTTTCAGCAAGAGTTTATATTATTTAAACAAACTACTTTAGAGGGATTTGAATATGGATTATCTTTTCAAATTCTTGTTGCCATATTTGCAATATTACTGACGGCTGTAATAACAAATAAATTAACGCTAGGTCGTAAGATTTATGCCTTAGGTGGAAATAAAGAAGCGACTTCTAGAATGGGATTCAATTTGCTTTATCTATATTTGGTTGTTTATGGTTATATGGGATTAATGGCTGGTCTTGCAGGTGTTGTACAATCTTATACGGTACAATCAGTTGCACCGGATTCATTACTGGGTTATGAATTAACCGTATTAGCAGCCGTTGTATTAGGCGGTGCAAGTTTATCGGGGGGAAAAGGGACGCTATCAGGAACAATAATGGGGGTGATTTTATTGGCCGTTATTCAAAATGGGTTGAATTTATTAAATATTTCTTCCTATTGGCAGACCGTTATTACGGGTGGCATTATTATTTTAAGTGTAAGTGTCACAGCATTTACACAAAGAAAAAAATAAGGAGAAGAGAATGAAATTCCAATCAGATAATACTATCAAATATCTCTTTCTATTATTCATTATTGCTATCTCAATATTTAGTATTTTAATTCCAGATATATTTTGGTCAATTGCTAATTTTCAATCAATCGCTTCACAAATTGCTGTATTGGGTATTTTAACCTTAGCGATGGCTATCCCAATGCTAACAAGCGGTATTAATCTATCCATTATTGCAACAATGAATGCTTGTGCATTAATCATAGCGTATTTTATTACTAAGCAAGATAGTCTTGGGTATTTATTGATTGGATTGTCCTTAAGTCTGCTGTGCGCTTTTTTAATTGGTCTATTTAATGGTACATTAATTTCTATTGTTAAGGTATCACCTATTTTGGCAACATTGGGAACAATGACATTAATTAATGGATTGAATATTTTGGTGACAAATGGTTCCACTATTGCTAATTTTCCTGAAAGTTTTATGTCTATTAGTTCTACAATGTTTTTATTCGTCCCATTTCCCTTAATTATATTTCTATTTTTAGCATTGATTGTCTGGTTTTTACTCGAGAAAACAACAATTGGTAAATCGATTTATTTTATTGGAAATAATGAAAAGGCAACATTTTATTCAGGGATTGATACTAGAAAAGTCATTATTGTTGTTTATATTATCTCTTCTTTACTTTGTATGTTTGCTGCGATATTGATGATGTCAAAATTAAACTCAGCTAAAGCATCCTATGGAGATTCTTATTTATAAATTTCTATTTTGGCATCCGTGTTGGGTGGTGTCAATCCTGACGGAGGAAAAGGAAAGTTAATTGGCATATTGATTGCTTTAATTTTACTACAAATAATCGAGAGCGGTTTAAATATACTAGGGGTAAGTAGTTATATCACTATGATATTC
>NZ_MLHG01000132.1 GCF_001998825.1 Rodentibacter mrazii | reverse complement strand
AAAAGTGCGGTGGATTTTGGGGTGGTTTTTGCACGGCTTTTTCTTTAGAAAAATTCGGTGCGAAGATATTTTGTCCGGCTGCCGCACGATTGGGTTTAGGACTCCAACCCTTGTGATAAGTGGGAATAGGCTCACGCACTTCATTTTCTTGCGGATTTTCAACCGCACTTTCTTTTGGCTCAGCGAGCGGGACGGAGAGTTGGCTTTCCAATGCGTGGCTGATACCTTCATAAATAAAATCGTGAATGAGGCGTTGTTGGTGAAAACGCACCTCGTGTTTTGTTGGGTGAACGTTTACATCCACCTCGTGAGGATTGAGATCAATAAATAATACAAACGCAGGGTAGCTTTCGTTAGGCAAATGCTCCGCATAGGCTTGGCGAATCGCGTGAGTAATGACTTTATCACGCACCATACGCCCATTGATATAGCAATAACTTAAATCATTTTGTGATCGGCTAAAGTTGGGTGTAGCAATCCATCCGTAAAGATGGAGATCGTCATATTTCCAATCAATACGCAGTGCATTTTTGACGAATTCATCACCGCAAATTGCCGAGACTCGTTTGAGTTGTTGGGGAAGATCGCTCGCCGGACGATATTGACGAATCACTTTGCCATTATGGGTGAGGGTAAAAGCGATATTAAATTTTGCCAGTGCAATGCGGCGAATGACTTCATCAATATGAGCAAATTCGGTTTTATCGGTCCGCAAGAATTTACGGCGGGCAGGGGTGTTGAAAAACAAATTCGCTACTTCTACCGTGCTGCCGACAGGATGTGATGCCGGTTTGATGGTGGTTTCCATATCACGCCCTTGGGCATATACCTGCCAAGCTTCCTTTTGTTCAACGGTACGTGAGGTGAGGGTTAAACGGGAAACGGAGCTGATACTCGCCAGCGCCTCACCACGAAAGCCTAAGCTTAAAATTGACTCGAGATCTTCCAAATCCGCAATTTTACTGGTTGCGTGACGGGCAAGAGCTAGGCTTAATTCTTCTTTGGGAATGCCGCTGCCGTTATCACGAATACGGATAAGCGTTGTACCACCATTTTCAATATCTACTTGGATTTTATTGGCTCCGGCGTCCAAACTATTTTCTACCAATTCTTTCACCACTGAAGCAGGACGTTCCACCACTTCACCGGCGGCAATTTG
>NZ_MLHG01000131.1 GCF_001998825.1 Rodentibacter mrazii | reverse complement strand
TCTTTATCTTTATCTTTATCCTTTTCTTTTTCCAAACCGAGCGTAATAGCAAGGGTTTGAACAAGACTCATTGTGACACATTGAGAGCGAAATCCCAGTACTTGAGCTTCTTTTACAACAAAAGAAACATCACTAAAAGCGAGTAATGGACTAATTTGGCTATCCGTAATAGCAATTTGTTTAATTCCTTTTTTAGCCGTAGTCTGGGTAATATTAAGGGTTTCATTCGCATAAGGTGAAAAACTAATAGAAACCACCACATCGCCTGCTTTTACTTGATTAAGTTGTTCATCAAACATTCCACCTAATCCGTTAATTAAGAAAGAACGACAATCCAAATGATGGAGTGCATAATTTAAGTAGCAGGCAACACTAAAAGAACGTTTTAATCCCACAATAAAAATATTATTTGCTTCTTTTAGTATTTTAACCGCTGCATAAATTTGCTCGTTTTCAGTGCTATTCGCTAATTGTTGTAATGCCTGACTATTAGCATGTGCAAATATGGCTAAAATATTTTCCGGAGATTCACTTCCTTCAACTTGATTAATTTTATGTGATAATTGTAAACGTTCCGTATAATTTGTTGTTTTTTCCATTAAGTTTTCACGAAAAATCTGCTTCATTTCATTGAATCCTGAAAAACCGAACTCCGCAGCAAACCGAATCAATGTAGAAGGTGGAACATTTGCTTTTTCCGCTATTGTAGCAACCGTATCAAAGACCACACTGTCACTGTTATCAAGAATATATTGAGCAACTTGTTTTAATCTTTTACTTAAACCATCATAACGTGTTTGAATTTCAATTTTCAACATGGTCAATTGAGATTTCTCTTTCATATATGCTGTACCCTAATTGTTCAAATATTTTTAATTATCCTATCCGGATAAATAAATATTTCAAGAAAAACGGCCATTTTCTTAAAAAATGACCGCACTTTTAGATGATATTTTATTGATTCCGGACTGAATCAAGATTTCTTCTCATATTCTTCCGTATTAATCCATCTATGATCTTTCTCCCAAGTAAATTTCCATTTTCTTACTGGTCCCGCCATTACATTTAAATAATAATTATCATATCCCGCAATAGTTGCAACAGGATGATAACCACGAGGAACTTGAACCACATCACCATCATAGACAGCCATACATTCATCTAAGGTACGATCATCCGTGTAAACACGCTGTAGCGCAAACCCTTGCGAAGGAGAGAAACGGTGATAATAGGTTTCCTCCAAATAAGTTTCTGTGAGTGAATTTTTATCATCATGCTTATGACTTGGAAAAGAACTCGTATTTCCTTCATCAGTAAAGACTTCGACAACCAGCAACGCATCGGCGCTTTCCGTTTCAGGCAAAATATTATGAACAAGACGCTTATTCTTACCATATCCACGTTTTTCTACGCCAACGTCCTCAGGTTTAATCAATCTTATTGGAAAATTTCCCTGACTTGGTGCACGACAAACGGCTAATTCTAAATAACTATCCGCCTGAATAGTGACAAATTGTGAGTGAGGAACATAAAGTGCATAGGGAGGGATACGTTCAAAAGGCGTACTACGATTACCTACCTGAATAAAGGTTTCCGTTGCTGTTTTAAACGTCGCCTTACCCGCAACAATGACAAAACAAACCTCCGTATTTTGTGTATCAAATTCAAGTGTTTGTTGTGCCTGTAAATGGTACATTTCAAACCCTACATATTCCCATCCTGCTGTTAGCGGTGTAATTTTTTGTACTTCACCATTTTTTTCCGGATGGTTTTTTCTTGATTTAGAAAGTAAATTTGACATATTTTCTCCTTTATTCGTAAGAGATAGAACGTTAGTTTCCATGATACTCCATTTATTTATCTAATCTATGACGACTTTTCTAAAATTAGACATGGATCACAAAAATAAAACAAACATTTCATTTTAAGATAAGAATGATTGAAAAAGATATATTAATTTCATAAGCTATATTTGTTAAAACTG
>NZ_MLHG01000130.1 GCF_001998825.1 Rodentibacter mrazii | reverse complement strand
TTTAAGTACTGTTTAATCATTGATTTTTTTGTTTGTTCAAATAACAAAGAAGATAATATTTCAATTTCATTTAGCTGATGTTTAATGTTTTTAAACATAACTTGACGGTTTAAATTATTTTGTGAATAGTAAAAACGCTCTAAATCATTAAAAAACACATTAAACTTATCTTCCAATTTTAAGGCTGTATTGGTTTTTGGGAAATAATCTTCAATAATATAATTCACTTGTCGATATTGAATATACCAAGCAGATAAACTCACAATACCAATAAACAAGGTCAAAATTAATCCGATCATTGAGGCTCTTTTCAAATGTTGGGTTATTTTTCCCTGTTTCATTTTATGTCCTCTAATTGTGCAAGTACCGCATTAATCTGTTGTTGAAAAAAGTCCGTCCATTGCTTCTCTTGCTCCAACAAAAAATATCGGTCATTTTTGATTTTTTCTAAATAAATAGGATCTATCGCTTGTTGTTCACTAACCGGAACTAAGGTTAATTGCTGACGAAGTGCGGTCAATTTGCGAGCTGTTTTTTGCTCTTGTTGATAAACTAACGCCCACACATCTTTCAGCTGCTTGAGACGAAATGTGACGGCATTATCAAATAATTTCTCGACTAAATGTTGTCTTAACAACAAGATATCGTAATCAAGCGGCACCTGTGTCAATAGTTTTTGCTGTTGTTCATACTGGAGACTGCCCGGCACAGCAGGTTTAAGTGGAAATTTTGCAATATTTGGAGAAGTAACAACCTCTTGTCCCTCCGGGCTTAACAAAAATTGAATAAATGCAAGAGCCTGCTTCGGATTTTGGTTATTTTTATATGCGGCAATAAACGCCGGTGAAGCGACGGAATGAGGAAAATAAACAAAACCAAAGTCAGGATCATTATTTAGGTTATTCGCATAGCTATCAATACTAATGCCGGCTGTTACTAAGCCTAGTTTAATTTTTTCCGCCACATTAAAGCTACGGGAAGAAATCAAGGATAGATTACCTGATAGTGTTAAAATTTCTTGCCATCCGGCAGCCCATCCTTTTTGTTGTAGAAGCATTTCCAACATAATGTGATTACTGCCCGAGCGGGAAGGAGAGCTGATCAGTAAACTATTAAAATAAGCCGGATCAGTGAGACTGTTCCAATCACTAGGCTCGGCTAAATGGCGTTGTTTAAGTAAATTTCGGTTAAATAAAATGCCGTAACCGGAAAAAGCAATCGCCGTTGTTGTTGATTTTAATTGAGAGGGAACAAGCACATTTTGATAAGTTTTCGGTAATTCCAACAATAATCCCTTTTCCTGTAAATCTTGAAATAGAAAAGGGGAAGAGCTCAACACTAAATCAACTTTTTCTATATTCGGTTGAACTAATAAACGATTAAGTGAATTTGATGTTCGATTAATCAAACGGACTTTTTGGTTGGGAAAATTGTTTTGCCATTGTTTAACCATATGTTCGGTTGTTTCCGGTGAAAAGGTTGTAGCAATAACAATTTCATTAGCTAATAACAGCGGACTAATCCAATATAATAGAATAAAAAGTAAAAGTTTCATCACATAATCCTTCTCTATTTTGTGATCTAAATCACAAATTTTAAATTTTCTTTTTTCTGAT
>NZ_MLHG01000013.1 GCF_001998825.1 Rodentibacter mrazii | reverse complement strand
AATCACCAAAATTTTTTCTAGTTTATATCAAAAATGTGAGCGAGCTAACATTTTAGCTGTTTTTTATCCTTATGATTAGTAGTAAAATGATACCCGTTCTGAGTTATCTGCTTCATAATTCATCATTTTATTGTATTAGTGTAATTCTCAAAAAGATTTATTATGTGTGGTGATTTAGTATTTGCTTAATTGGATTAAGTAGTTTAATTAGGTATTTGGGGTGATTATTTAAAGGATGGTCTTTATTAATCATAGTGAATGACTTGTAATTTTTACAAGAGGTTGAGATGTTAGACGTTGTTGAACTTTCTCGCTTGCAGTTTGCTTTAACTGCGTTATATCACTTCATTTTTGTCCCTTTAACATTAGGTTTGACTTTCGTATTGGTAATTATGGAAACCACCTATGTTGTAACAGGCAAAGAAGTTTATAAAGATATGACAAAATTCTGGGGTAAGTTATTTGGTATTAACTTTGCCCTTGGGGTGACTACAGGTATCATTATGGAATTCCAATTTGGTACTAACTGGTCATACTATTCTCACTATGTGGGTGATATTTTCGGTGCGCCGTTGGCGATTGAGGCATTACTTGCATTCTTCTTAGAATCAACATTTGTTGGTTTATTCTTCTTCGGTTGGGATCGTTTATCTAAAGGTAAACACTTACTGACCACATACTGTGTTGCGTTTGGTTCAAATCTCTCCGCTATGTGGATTCTTGTTGCAAATGGTTGGATGCAAAATCCGGTTGCATCAGAATTCAATTTTGAAACTGTACGTATGGAAATGACCAGCTTTATGGATTTATGGTTAAATCCGGTTGCACAAAGTAAATTCTTACATACGCTTTCTGCCGGTTATGTAACGGGTGCATTCTTCGTGTTAGGAATTAGCGCATACTATTTATTAAAAGGTCGTGATCTTGGATTTGCAAAACGTTCTTTCTCTATCGCTGCAACCTTTGGTTTTATTGCTTCTATTTCCGTATTAATTCTTGGTGATGAGTCCGGTTATGATATTGGTAAAGCACAACCGGTGAAACTGGCAGCAATGGAAGCTGAGTTTGAGACCCAACCTGCACCGGCCGCATTTCATATCGCAGCCATTCCTAACTCGGCTGAAATGAAAAATGATTTCGAAATTAGTGTACCAATGATTGGCGGTATTGTTGCAACCCGTTCTTTTGATAAAGAAATCACAGGTTTAAAAGAACTCCAAGCTTTAAATGAGCAAAGAGTACGCAGTGGTATCATGGCTTATGATCTTTTCACTCAATTAAAAGCAGAGAAAAAAGCATCGGGTCAAGTTAATCCTGAAACGAAAGCAAAATTTGAAGAAGTGAAAAAAGATCTTGGATTTGGTTTATTGCTAAAACGCTATACCGATAAAGTAGTGGATGCGACAGAAGAACAAATTAAACAAGCTGCTCGTGATACCATTCCAAATGTCGGTCCTAACTTCTGGGCATTCCGTGCAATGCTTGCTGTTGGTGGTTTACTCGCATTATTAGCATTTGGTGCGTTTGTTCAAAATCTACGTAACAAAGTGACACAAAGTCCATTATTACTAAGAGCATTGTTATGGAGCTTACCTTTACCTTGGATTGCCATTGAATGTGGTTGGTTCTTAGCCGAGTATGGTCGTCAACCGTGGGCAATTTATGAAGTGTTACCGGTAGGGGTATCCGCTTCAAATTTAGGTGTAGGAGATCTTTGGTTCTCTATTGGTTTAATCTGTGCTCTTTATATGGCGTTTATCATTGTTGAGATGTATTTAATGTTTAAATATGCACGTTTAGGTCCGAGTGCATTGAAAACCGGTAAATACTACTTTGAACAATCATCTAAATAAGCAGGAGACGAATTATGATTGATTATGAATTTCTACGTTTTATTTGGTGGGTGTTAGTTGTTGTATTGCTGATCGGTTTCTCTGTAACTGACGGATTTGATATGGGGGTGACCGCACTTTTACCTGTTGCCGGTAAAAAAGAAGTGGAACGCCGTATTATGATAAACTCAATTGCCCCTCACTGGGATGGTAACCAAGTTTGGTTATTAACAGCTGGTGGTGCGGTGTTCGCAGCATGGCCAATTGTCTATGCGGTATCATTCTCTGGTTTCTATATTGCACTCGTGTTGGTGTTAGCTGCACTTTTCTTCCGTCCAATCGGGTTTGAATATCGTGCAAAAATTGATAACCCGACATGGCGTACAGTATGGGATTGGGGCTTGTTTGCCGGAGGTTTTGTCCCAGCGTTAGTTTTCGGTGTGGCATTTGGTAACTTACTACAAGGTGTTCCATTTGAATTTAACGAAATCGCACAGGTAACTTATACCGGTTCGTTCTTTGCATTATTAAATCCATTTGCCTTGCTATGCGGTGTGATTAGCTTAGCGATGCTTGTAACACACGGCGCAAATTGGCTACAAATGAAAACGACCTCAGAATTAAGAGATCGAGCTCGTGCGATAACCCAAATTGGTGCATTTGTCACTTTAATCGCGTTTGTTCTTGCTGGGGTGTGGCTATACTTCAAAGAGGGTTATGTTGTCACCAGTACAGTTGATCACTTTGCACCATCTTCTCCTATAGGTAAAGAAGTTGCAGTTGAAACTGGAGCATGGTTCAGAAACTTTAATGAGATGCCTATTTTATGGATTTTCCCTGCATTAGCCGTGGCAAGTGCATTATTGAATGTGGTTTTCTCAAAAGCGAATCGTTGTGGATTTGCATTTTTATTCTCCTCATTAACCATGGCTGGCGTGATTATCACTGCCGCAGTTTCTATGTTCCCATTTGTGATGCCTTCAAGCTCACATCCTGAACAAAGTTTGTTAATGTGGGATGCGACATCTAGCGAATTAACGCTTACTTGGATGCTTTTCTTAGCGCTAGTATTTGTGGTTATTTCCCTTGCTTATACCATTTGGTCATACATTAAAATGTTTGGTCGTTTGGATGAGCGTTTTGTGGAAGAAAACACAAACTCATTATACTAAAGGAGATATGAGATGTTATATATAATTTGGGTAGTGGGTATTTTAGCGGCAATTTTTGCAAGCGTTAAAGTCACAAAAAACAAAGAAAATTTAGGGCAATTTGACGAATAATGATTCAGTTTCTCTATCAATATGTTAACAAGGGTTCGTTTAGAACCCTTTCATTTATCTTAGCGATTATCTTGACGCTTGTCTTTCTGTTTAATTTCAATCAGTTTTCTACTCAATTAAGAACTGCTAACCCGTTCCTAGTTCTTTTCATTCTATGGGGGGGAGTTTGCGCATGGATTCACGGAATTGGCTTTGAGATTAAGCACACTTTTTGGAAAGCGATATTTTCCCCTTATTTTGGCTATTTCTCGTTTTTATCCTTAATAGTTTTACATTATTCATAAATTCGATCTTGCCTATTTGAAAGTACTTGCGAATAGTAGGATCTGACTCTAAAATACGCAACCTTAGGTTGTTGAATAAGGAAAATCGTGTGGATTCAAGGATCTTTCGTTTCCCAGTTCGGGTGTATTATGAAGATACGGATGCTGGTGGAGTGGTTTACCATGCACGTTACTTGCATTTTTTTGAACGTGCGAGAACAGAATATTTAAGAAAACAAAATTTTTCTCAACAAATATTATTGCAGGAACAACAAGCAGTGTTCGTTGTCAAATCAATGGCGATTGACTATTGTATTCCGGCAAAACTGGATGATTATCTTATTGTTGAAACAGAAGTTATGGCAATAAAAGGTGCAACAATCCTTTTTGAGCAGCGACTGATGAGAGAAACAGTAATTCTATCAAAGGCTACTGTAAAAGTAGCCTATGTTGATCTTGGCAAAATGAAACCGGCGGCAATTCCAACTGAAATAAAAGCTGCCTTTTCAAACAATATAACCTTCTCGGAGTAGGGTGATGACTGCAGAATTGAATTTTTTAGATCTTTTTCTAAAAGCAAGTATCGTTGTACAACTTGTCATTGTGATTTTAATTTTATTTTCAATTATTTCTTGGGCAATTATTATTCAACGTAGCCGTATATTGGGAAATGCTTTAAAGGAAGCCAATGCTTTTGAAGATAGATTTTGGTCTGGTGAAGATCTTAATAAATTGTATGAAGGCTTATCTAATCGTCGCGATTTATTAACCGGCAGCGAACAAATTTTCTTTGTTGGGTTTAAAGAGTTTTCACGTTTAAAGCAAGTGAATGCAGATGCACCTGAAGCCATTATTAAAGGAACAACCCGAGCAATGAATTTAGCGATGAATCGCGAAGTTGAAACGCTTGAAAGTCGCGTTCCATTTTTGGCAACCGTTGCTTCTGTAAGCCCTTATATCGGTTTGTTTGGGACCGTATGGGGTATCATGCACGCATTTATGGCATTAAGTGGTGCAAAACAAGCGACTTTACAAATGGTTGCACCGGGGATCGCAGAAGCTTTAATTGCGACAGCAATCGGTTTATTTGCTGCAATCCCTGCTGTTATGGCATATAACCGTTTAAGTCTGCGTGTGAGTGCGATTGAACAAAATTATGGTAACTTTATTGATGAATTTACTACAATTTTACATCGTCAAGCCTTTGGTAAAGCACTACATTCCCATTAAAATAACAGGGAAATCAACCGCACTTTAACAAACAAGTGCGGTCATTTTAATGAAGTTTTAGAGGAAAATATGGCTCGTCGCTCACGTAAAGAGATTAAATCTGAAATTAATATTGTTCCGTTTTTGGATGTATTACTTGTACTTGTGCTAATTTTCATGGCAACAGCACCGATCATTAGCCAAAGTGTCCAAGTTGAACTTCCTGATTCGGTTCAAAGTCAAAATGTGTCAAATGAAGATAAAACGCCCGTTATTTTGGAAGTTTCCGGCATAGGTCAGTATGCCCTTTCTATTGGTGGAGACCGTCAAGAAGGACTGACAGAAGAAATGGTAACACAACTATCAAAACAAGAATTTGATAAAGATAATAATACGATGTTTCTTGTTGGAGGTGCAAAAGAAGTGCCTTATGAGGAAGTCATTAAAGCATTGAATTTACTTCATTTGGCAGGTATTAAATCTGTTGGTTTAATGACAAATCCAATTTAATCGAGTAGGTAAAACGTGCAGAATAATCGACAAAAAAAAGGAGCGAATGCGTTTGTCATTTCGATTCTTATGCACCTTGCTTTATTTGGGCTTTTGATTTGGAGTTCTTTCTATCAAACTGTTGAAATTATGGGCGGTGGTGAAGGTGATGGCGAAGTGCTGGGTGCAGTTATGGTTGATACCGGAAATGCTGCGCAAGAGTGGGGGCGTATCCAACAACATAAAAAAGGTCAAGCCGATAAACAAAAAAAGCCTGAGCCTGTTGTTGAGGAGAAACCGACAGTGGAACAAGAAGACGTTCGTCAACAAGAAATTGCTAAACAAGAAGAGCTAAAACGCCAACAGGAAATTCAGCATCAAAGGGAAATTGAGCGTCAGAAACAAGAAGCAGCGGAAAAACAAAAACAGCTAGAAATAGCCCGTCAGGAAACTTTAAAAAAGCAGGCGGAAGAGACCAAGGCAAAGCAGATGGCTGAAGCTGCTAAGTTAAAAGCGGAGGCAGAAGCAAAACGTTTGGCTGCCGCGGCAAAGCAGGCGGAAGAAGAAGCTAAAGCCGAGCAGGCTGCTGCAGAAAAAGCAAAAAAACAAGCAGAGGAAAAACAAAAAGCCGAGTTAAAAGCCAAAACTAAGGCGGCAGCCGAGGCAAAAGCAAAAGCCGATGCTGAAGCCAAAGCGAAGGCCGCAGCAGATGCTAAAGCAAAGGCAGCTGCTGAAGCTGCTGCAAGACGTAAGGCAGATCAGGCTGTTTTAGATGATTTTATGAATGGCGGTAATGTTGGTGGCGGTAGCGCTTCTAAAGGCGGCAACGCCAATAAAGGGGGAACGCAAGGCAGTGGAGCAGGACTAGGTGCCGGTGATGGAGGAAAAGTGGGTGATCAGTATGCCGGTGTCATTAAAAGAGAAATTCAGCGTCGTTTCTTAAAAGATCCTAGTTTTGCCGGTAAAGTTTGCCGTATCAAAATTCAGTTAGGCAGAGATGGTACGATTTTGGGGTATCAAAAAGTATCAGGTCCAGAAGATATTTGTACAGCTGCGTTAAGTGCTGTTGCAAGAACAAAAAAAGTTCCTGCTGCACCGTCTGATGCTGTGTATAATAAATATAAAGCACCAATTATTGATTTTGATATTAAGTAATTAATTTTTGGAAAGTATTAATCAGTTTACTCAAGGGTAACAAAATGAAATTAATTAAAAAGCTTGTAGGCGTGTTTGCAATCGTTCTTGCTTTCGTAGGTAATGCTGTCGCAGAAGATGAAGTTCGTATTGTGATTGATGAAGGTGTTGATGGCGCTCGTCCAATTGCAGTCGTGCCATTTGCAGGATCCGCACCTGAAGATATTGGTAAAATTGTTGCGGACGATTTACGTAATAGTGGTAAATTTAATCCGATTCCCGTGGCTCAAATGCCTCAAAAACCGACTTCAGCATCTGAAGTCAATCCGGAAGCTTGGAGTGCTTTAGGTATTGATGCGGTTGTTGTAGGACAAGTAACAGCGACCGGTAGTGGTTATAATATTTCTTATCAGCTTGTTGATACGGTTGGAGCATCTGGTAATGCGGGTTCAGTACTTGCCCAAAACAGCTATACTGTGACAAATAAGTGGTTACGTTATGGTGCACATACTGTCAGTGATGAAGTGTTTGAGAAATTGACTGCTATTCGTGGGGCTTTCAGAACACGTATTGCCTACGTGGTGCAAAAAAATGGTGGTTCACAACCTTATGAAGTACGTGTAGCAGACTACGATGGTTATAATCAGTTTGTAGTAAATCGTAGTTCTCAACCAATTATGTCTCCTGCATGGTCACCGGATGGTAAGCGTTTGGCATATGTTTCATTTGAAAACAGAAAATCACAGCTGGTGGTTCAGGATTTAGGTTCTGGTGCGCGTAAAGTTGTTGCCTCATTTTCCGGCCATAATGGGGCACCGGCATTTTCACCTGATGGTTCTCGTTTAGCTTTTGCTTCATCACAAGACGGAAATTTAAATATTTATGTGATGAATTCAAACGGTGGAACGCCGACACAATTAACACGTGGGGCAGGTAATAACACTGAGCCATCATGGTCGCCGGATGGCAGTTCAATTTTATTTACTTCGGATAGAGGCGGTTCACCTCAAGTTTATCGTATGAATGCAAACGGTGGTGGCGCTGCATTAGTTGGTGGTCGTGGTAGTGCTCAAATTAGTGCTGACGGGAAAACGCTTGTTATGATCAATGGTAACAACAATGTGGTTAAACAGGATCTTACAACCGGTGTTTCTGAAGTTTTAAGTACATCTTTCCTAGGTGAAAGCCCGAGTATTTCACCTAATGGTATTATGATTATCTATAGTTCTACCCAAGGATTAGGAAAGGTGCTACAATTAGTTTCTGCAGATGGTCGTTTTAAAGCGAGTCTTCCAGGAAGTAACGGCCAAGTAAAATTTCCAGCTTGGTCTCCATATTTAACTAAATAAAAAATGTGATTAGGAGAATTTAATGAACAAATTTGTTAAATCCTTATTAGTTGCAGGTTCTGTAGCTGCATTAGCAGCATGTAGTTCCTCTAGCAACGATGCGGCTGGCAACGGTGCTGCAACAAACGGTCAAACTTTCGGTGGTTATTCTGTCGAAGATCTTCAACAACGTTACAACACAGTATATTTCGGTTTTGACAAATATAATATCGAAGGTGAGTATGTTCAAATCTTAGATGCGCACGCTGCATACTTAAATGCAACGCCTGCATCAAAAGTCATTGTTGAAGGTAACACCGATGAGCGCGGTACGCCGGAGTACAATATTGCTTTAGGTCAACGTCGTGCTGATGCAGTTAAATCTTTCTTAGCCGGTAAAGGCGTAGAAGGTAGCAAAGTTTCAACTGTTTCTTATGGCGAAGAAAAACCTGCAGTATTAGGTCACGACGAAGCTGCATACTCTAAAAACCGTCGCGCTGTATTATCATACTAATTTTAGATCAGTTTGATTTTCTAAAGGTAGAGATTTAATCTCTACCTTTTGCATTTTTGTCCCTTATATTTATAAAAATTGGTGACTATTCCGTCAATTAGCACAAAATAGAAAAAATTTTCTTGCACAGAAAAATAAAATCAGTAATATACGCCTCTGTTACAGCGATGTGGGTCGTTAGCTCAGTCGGTAGAGCAGCGGACTTTTAATCCGTTGGTCGAAGGTTCGAATCCTTCACGACCCACCACTTCATACAGATCTCACTATGGGTCGTTAGCTCAGTCGGTAGAGCAGCGGACTTTTAATCCGTTGGTCGAAGGTTCGAATCCTTCACGACCCACCATCTAATTCTATAATTTATCTCTTAGTCCTATGTTGTAGCTAGAATTTGAATTCTTTCCAAGCAACACCTGCTTTTGTTATTTATTGATAAGTAATCTTTATTTTTAAAATAAGGAAATTCTTGACTTAAATTAAAGGTTATTATGATAAAATGGCTCAAGTATTTAATTAGGTAATAAAGCATAATGTTTGATCGCGTCCGAATTGTTCTCATTGAAACCTCGCATAGCGGGAATATTGGCTCCTCAGCAAGGGCAATGAAAACAATGGGGCTTTCTCAGTTATGTCTTGTTTCTCCTAAAGCCGTTGATGAGCAATCTATTGCACTTGCCGCAGGAGCAGCTGATATTGTCAAGAATGCTAAAATAGTATCGAGTTTTGATGAAGCTGTGGCCGATTGTTCTTTAGTGATTGGAACAAGTGCACGTTTGCGTCACTTACAGAGCACATTAATTGAACCGAGGGATTGTGCAGAAAAAGTGACAAAGCACCAAGGTAAAGTAGCTATCGTTTTTGGTAGAGAACGTGTCGGTTTGTACAATGATGAATTAATTAAATGCCATTATCACTTAACGATTCCGGCTAATCCTGACTATTCTTCATTAAATTTGGCAATGGCAGTCCAGCTTATTAGTTATGAATTGCGTATGGCAAATTTGATGAAAAATGGCAATGCTGCTCAGACTTTTTCAGAAAAAACGATAGAAAGCCAATCAGTGACGGTTCAAGAGATGGAGTATTTTTTTAATCATACTGAACAGCTGTATCAATCTCTCGGATTTATTCAAAATCAAGGAGTAATGCAGAAACTGAGACGTTTATATAATCGTGCAAATATGGAAAAAAATGAACTAAATATTCTGCGTGGCATGCTAAGTGCGGTTGAAAAAGGGTTAGATTTGCCCAAGATAGATAGTTGATTATTTTGGTCGGATATGTAAACATTAGCGCAATTTTAAGGAAACTTTATGAAACTTACCTCAAAGGGACGTTATGCGGTGACCGCGGTGCTAGATATCGCATTAAATGCAGAATCTGGCCCGGTGAGTCTTGCTGATATTTCTGAACGTCAAAATATTTCATTATCTTATCTAGAACAACTTTTTGCTAAATTGCGTCGTGACGGATTAGTGAAAAGTGTCCGTGGACCTGGTGGGGGGTATAGGCTTGGATTATCAAGTGATCAAATTTCCGTGGGAATGATTATTTCTGCAGTAAATGAAAATATCCATGTGACTAAATGTTTAGGTCGAGGAAACTGTCAAAATGGAAAAGAATGCTTAACTCATACTCTTTGGGAGGATCTAAGTAATCGTATTGAAAGTTTCTTAAATGAAATTACGTTAGCAGAACTTGTCAGTAAGCGTTGCCAAAAGAATTCGTCGCATCATGATTTTGAAAATTTAGTATTAATGAATCCATAAAGGAAAGTAGTCGCACATTTGAATGTGCGGTCAAATTTGGAATGATTTTTAGGAGTGAAAATGAAATTACCTATTTATTTGGATTATGCAGCAACCTGTCCGGTAGATGAACGAGTCGCTAAAAAAATGATGGGATTTTTAACCATCGAGGGCACGTTCGGAAATCCGGCTTCACGCTCGCATAAATTTGGTTGGCAAGCAGAGGAAGCTGTGGATATTGCACGTAATCAAATTGCCGATTTAATTGGTGCTGATTCCCGTGAGATTGTATTCACTTCCGGCGCAACGGAATCTGACAATCTGGCGATTAAAGGCGCAGCCTATTTCTATCAAACCAAAGGTAAACATATTATTACCTGCAAAACCGAACACAAGGCAGTATTAGATACTTGTCGTCAATTGGAGCGTGAGGGGTTTGAAGTCACTTATTTATCGCCGGAATCTGATGGCTTAATTGATTTAGAAAAATTCAAAGCGGCACTTCGTCCGGATACGATTTTGGTTTCCATTATGCACGCAAATAATGAAATTGGTGTGATTCAAGATATTAAGGCGATTGGTGAACTTTGCCGTGCAAATAAAACCCTTTTCCATGTTGATGCTACACAAAGTGTGGGGAAAGTAGCAATTAATCTTGCCGAATTAGCGGTGGATCTAATGTCAATGTCTAGCCATAAACTTTATGGACCAAAAGGTATTGGTGCATTATATGTTCGTCGTAAACCTCGTGTACGTTTAGAAGCGATTATTCACGGTGGTGGTCACGAACGTGGGATGCGTTCCGGTACGTTACCGGTTCATCAAATTGTGGGTATGGGGGAAGCTTATCGTATTGCGAAAGAAGAAATGGCAACAGAAATGCCACGTTTAAAAGCGCTTCGTGACCGTTTGTATAACGGCTTGAAAGATATTGAGGAGACCTATGTCAATGGTTCTATGGAACATCGCCTCGATAATAATTTAAACATCAGTTTTAACTATGTAGAAGGTGAATCACTAATGATGTCATTGCGTGACATTGCGGTCTCATCCGGTTCTGCTTGTACTTCAGCGAGTCTTGAACCGTCTTATGTATTAAGAGCATTAGGTTTGAATGATGAATTGGCACACAGCTCGATTCGTTTTACCCTAGGTCGCTACACTACCGAGGAAGAAATTGATTACACCGTTAATTTAGTAAAAAATGCGGTTGAAAAATTACGTGCATTATCCCCATTATGGGATATGTTTAAAGAAGGCATTGATCTCAATACGATTGAATGGTCTGCCCATTAATATCTATCGCTGCCTGAAGTGTATGAAAGGCGGTATTTATCAGAATTTAAAAAAGGAAAGTTAAGATGGCTTATAGCGAAAAAGTAATCGACCATTACGAAAATCCACGTAATGTGGGTTCAATGGATAAAAAAGATAGTTCTGTCGGTACCGGAATGGTGGGCGCGCCGGCCTGTGGTGATGTGATGCAGTTACAAATTAAAGTGAATGATAACGGCATTATTGAAGATGCAAAATTTAAAACCTATGGTTGTGGATCCGCCATTGCATCAAGCTCATTAATTACCGAATGGGTGAAAGGCAAATCTTTAGAGGAAGCTGGGGCAATTAAAAATAGTCAAATTGCGGAAGAATTAGAATTGCCACCGGTGAAAGTTCACTGTTCAATTTTAGCTGAGGATGCGATAAAAGCAGCAATTGCCGATTATAAAGCAAAGCAAGGTGAATAAATAAAAAGTGCGGTTGTTTTTGACCGCACTTTTACTGCTCTCTTGGGGGAAGAATTGAGTATTATATTAACAGAAAAAGCAGCACAACGTGTAAAAGCTTTTTTGGATAATCGCGGAAAAGGTATCGGTTTGCGTCTGGGCGTGAAAACATCAGGATGTTCAGGTTTAGCGTATGTATTGGAATTTGTCGATGTATTAAATGAGGAAGATCAAGTCTTTGAACAACATGGTGTGAAGGTGATTGTGGATCCGAAAAGTTTAGTTTATCTCAATGGTATTGAATTGGATTATGTCAAAGAAGGCTTGAACGAAGGCTTTAAATATAACAACCCGAATGTGAAAGAATCCTGTGGTTGTGGTGAAAGTTTCCACGTTTAATGTTGAGTTGAAAGATAATGTTAAATCCCTTTGAAATTTTTGATTTACCCGTTGATTTCCAATTGGATACGCAAGTGTTAAATGTGCGTTATTTGGAATTACAAAAAGCTTTGCATCCTGATAATTTCGTTTCCGCAAGTGCCACAGAGCAGAGAATAGCAATGCAAAAATCAACGGAAGTGAATGATGCCTTAAAAACGTTAAAAGATCCGATTCTTCGAGCGGAAGCGATTGTTGCGCTTAATCTGTGTGAACAACAAGATATTGAACAAAAAAGCACGCAAGATGTGGCGTTTTTAATGCAGCAGTTACAATGGCGTGAGCTATTGGAAAATGTAGAAAGCCAAAAAGATGAACAAGCATTGAATGCATTGGCAGCCGAAATCCGTCAAGAAACACAGCAATTATTGACCGCACTTTCTTATAGTATCCAAACTCAACAGTGGGCTCAGACTACACAACTTTGTGATAAATTACGCTTTACACGCAAACTTACAGAAGAAGTTGAGCGTGTGGAAGAACGCTTTTTTGAATGATAAAGCGTGCTGAGAATTGAACGCACTTTTAATGATGTAATCCTATTATGCAAACTCTCGAACAATTGATTTCCCCAGAAGCTTCTGCTTGGCCCACACTTTTAAAATGGATTGAACAGGCTCGCAATCATTGTCTAATGATTAAGAAAGATCAACCCAGTGCCGAACGTGAATTGTTTACTATGCAAATGCCCACTTCATCCCCTATGGGGGCAGTGATTTATGAAACTGGTGGTATTCTCATTCGTTATGGTTGGTTGCGTATTTTAGGCTCGGGTAGTTTTCAATTACCACGTGGGCTGATGGATTGGAATTTTAGTAAATCTTTCAAAGAATCAGGGGAAAAACCTCAGTATTTATTGGTTGCAGATGATGTGATTGGGGGGTATTTTGCGTTAAATGGCGGTTCTTTAGGGGAAAATCTCGGTAAAATTTACTATTTTTCACCAAAGGATTTAGTTTGGCATAATTTGAATTTTACTTATACCGAATTCTTAGCTTGGGCGTTAAATGGCGATCTGGAGGCTTTCTACCAAGGCTTATTTTGGCAAAATTGGCAAGAAGAAGTGAAACAACTTGACGGTAACCAAGTGTTTGTATTCACCCCGGATTTAAATGAAGATAAAGTCATAGCAATAGATCAACGCCAAAAACGTGAAGTGAATATTGAAACCCATTATAATGCCTGTTTCGTTGAAAAAGATAAATTTGAAATGGCTTATTCTGTGGGATAACTTATTGAAATAGAAAAGAAATATTATGGCATTATTACAGATTTCAGAACCCGGACAGACCGCAGCGCCTCATCAGCATCGTTTAGCGGTAGGGATTGATTTAGGGACAACCAATTCCTTGATTGCTTCGGTTAGAAGCGGTCAAGCCGTAATTTTAAATGATGAGCAGGAGCGTAGCCTCGTTCCTTCCGTGGTGCATTATGGAAAAAAGGAAAAACAAGTCGGGGTAGAGGCTTTTGCTCAAGCAGCAACTGATCCTAAAAATACGATAGTTTCTGCAAAACGCTTAATAGGACGAAGCTTAACCGATGTGCAGGCACGTTATCTGAATATGCCTTATGATTTTGTGGCGAGTGAAAATGGCTTGCCATTGATCCTTACAAACCAAGGGAAAAAAAGCCCTGTGGAAGTGTCTGCCGATATTTTGGCACATTTGAATCATATCGCAGAACAACGTCTTGGAGGGGAACTATCAGGCGTTGTTATTACGGTTCCTGCCTATTTTGACGATGCGCAACGCCAAAGTACGAAAGATGCGGCACGTTTGGCGGGTTTGAACGTATTACGCTTATTGAATGAACCCACAGCCGCCGCGGTGGCGTACGGCTTGGATAGTGGCCAAGAAGGGATTGTTGCAGTTTATGATTTAGGCGGCGGAACCTTTGATATTTCCATCCTGCGTTTATCTAAAGGCGTGTTTGAGGTATTAGCAACAGGTGGTGATACGGCATTGGGGGGCGATGATTTTGACCATTGCATTGCTGATTGGGTCGTAACACAAACGCAGTTCCAACCACAAAATGTCAATCAACAACGAGAGCTGTTAATCCTTGCTGCTCAAGCGAAAGTTGCCTTGAGTCAGGCGGAAAGTGCGGTCATTTCTTGGCAAGATTTTTCCATTACAATGACGCGTGATCAATTTAATGAATTAATTCATCCACTTGTAAAACACTCGTTACTCACTTGTCGCCGAGCATTAAAAGATGCCAATATCGATGCAAATGAAATCCAAGAAGTGGTGATGGTGGGCGGTTCAACACGTGTGCCTTATGTTCGTGAGCAAGTAGGCGAATTTTTTGGCAAAAACCCACTCACTTCTATCGATCCGGATAAAGTGGTGGCACTTGGGGCGGCGATTCAAGCGGACATTTTAGTCGGCAATAAAACCGATGCCAATATGCTATTGCTTGATGTGGTACCACTTTCACTCGGTATTGAAACCATGGGCGGCTTGGTGGAAAAAATTATTCCACGCAATACCACCATTCCTGTTGCTCGAGCACAAGAATTTACCACCTTTAAAGACGGTCAAACAGCAATGACCGTGCATGTGGTGCAAGGTGAGCGTGAATTAGTGGCGGATTGCCGTTCACTTGGACGCTTCACTTTACGCGGTATTCCGCCAATGGCAGCCGGTGCGGCGCATATTCGTGTGACTTACCAAGTGGATGCCGATGGTTTATTAAGTGTTACAGCGATGGAAAAATCCACCAAAGTGCAAGCATCAATTCAAATTAAGCCATCTTATGGTTTAACCGATGAGGAAGTGACGGCGATGATCAAATCTTCCTTTGATCATGCACAAGAAGATTTGCAGGCCCGTGAGTTGGCAGAGCAACGTGTGGAAGCTGATCGTGTGATTGAGAGTGTGATTGTGGCATTACAGGCAGATGGTTCCGCATTGCTTAGCACTGAAGAATTTCATCATATTGAAGCAGTGTTGAAACAATTGATGGAGGTGAAACTGGGGAGTGATCGTCATGCCATTGCACAAGGCATTAAAGCCTTAGATGCTGCCACACAAGAGTTTGCCGCAAGACGAATGAATGTCAGTATTAATCGTGCTTTAACCGGTAAGAATGTATCGGATATGGAAAAACTGTAAATAAAAGTGCGGTTAAATTGAGGTGAGTTTTAACCTATTGTTTAACGTAAGCTGTTTTTTAATCATTGTGATTTAAGGAAAGTATTATGCCAAAAGTGATTTTTTTACCAAATGAAGAATTTTGCCCAGAAGGTATGGTCGTGGATGCGGCTGCCGGTGATAACTTATTAGAAGTGGCTCATAATGCCGGGGTAGAGATTCATCATGCTTGTGACGGTTCTTGCGCTTGCACGACCTGTCATGTGATTATTCGTGAAGGATTTGATTCTTTAAATGAAACCAGCGATCAAGAAGAAGATATGCTGGATAAAGCCTGGGGTTTGGAAATGGATAGCCGTCTTTCTTGTCAGTGTGTGGTGGGGAATGATGATTTAGTAGTGGAAATCCCAAAATATAATCTTAATCATGCAAATGAGGCGGCACACTAATGAAATGGACGGATTCACAACTTATTGCGGAAGAATTGTATGATCGCAACCCTGATCTTGATCCTAAAACTGTCCGTTTTACGGATTTACATCAGTGGATTTGTGAATTAGAAGATTTTGATGATGATCCACAAAAATCTAACGAGACGATTCTTGAAGCCATTTTATTGAAGTGGTTAGAGGAATATGAGTAAAAAATGCCCGCACTTTTGCGGGCTTTTTTATAAAGATTAAATTCTTTCGTTTTTTTACTTAACTTCTTGAACTGATGTGATGGGTAATCTCATCATTGGTTGTTTAGATCTTGCTAAGTTACTAATTGATTTGTTTTTCAAGTGGAGAAATAACACCATCTTTTACTTCAAATAATCTTCCAGTTTCTGCTTTCATTTCTTTTAACTGTTTCTGTGTAATTGCCGTCACAAATACTTGCGATCCGCTTTGTTGTAAACGTTCGGCGAGTAATGTGCGTTTAAACGGATCCAATTCCGAGGCGAAATCATCAACTAAAAAAATACAATGGCGTTGCTTTTCTTTCATTAAATGTTCCCCTTGGGCGAGGCGTAAAGCACACATGAGTAATTTTAATTGTCCGCGAGAAAGTACATCTTCGACAGGCAATCCATTCGCTTTGAAACGAAAATCTGCTTTTTGCGGACCGGAAAAAGTATAGCCAAGGGCTTTATCTCGATCAAAATTTTGTTCCAGTAAATCGCTATATTCGGTATCTTTATCCCAACCCTGATGGAAACTGACGCTAATGTCTAATTCAGGTAAAAAAAGTTGGCAGGTTTTTTCAATATCTGTACGTAAAGCTTCCGCATATTCTGTGCGCCAATCACTGACATCGTGAGCAAGTTTTGATAATTCAATATCCCAAATTTTTATTGCAGAATAAGGTTGATGCTGATTGAGTGCCGCATTGCGTTGTTTTAATAGGCGATTTAGGTTGCGCCAAGCAGAATGAAAATGAGTGTGATGATGGAATAAACCCCAATCTAAAAATGCTCGCCTATAGCTTGGACCGCCATTGAGTAAAGTTAAGCCTTCCGGGGTGATAAGTTGCATAGGAAGGAGGTGAGCAAGATCGGAAATTTTGTTTCCATCTTCACCGTTGATTTTTACAATTGTGTTGCCTTGACGAAGTTTTTGTAATCCTATTGACCACTGATGTTGCTTTTCTTGAATATTTCCAAACAAAGTAAAATGTGGTTCGTCATAAGAAATGATGCGATTTGTGACCGCACTTTTAAAGGAGCGCCCGTGACCTAAATAGAAAATTGCCTCTAACAGGCTGGTTTTCCCACTCCCGTTATTGCCGATCAAAAAGTTAAAGCCGCGATCTAATTCAAGATCTACGGCATTTAAATTTCTAAATTTTTCAATCAGTAAACGGGAAATTGCCATCTTATAGACGCATCGGCATAATCACATATTCGCTACTGTTGTCTTCACAATTTTCAATAAGACAGCTGGATGAGGCATCCGTTAAGCGGATACGGACTTGTTGACATTTTAGGGTATTTAATACATCCAAAATATAAGTTACATTAAAACCGACTTCTAATTCTTCGCCGGAATACATAACGTCCACAATTTCCTCCGCTACTTCGTGTTCCGGATTGGAGGCAGTAATTTTGAGTTGGTTTTCGGTTAAATTCAAACGTACGCTACGTACACGTTCATTAGAAAGAATTGATGCACGAACAAAAGCCTGTTTTAAGGCTTCCCAGCTACCTTCTACAATTTTATCCGCATTACGTGGTAGTACGCGACGATAATCAGGGAAACGCCCATCAATCAATTTTGATGTAAAGATAATATGATTTAAATGGATGCGCAGGTTATTGGTACCAATTTGTAAACGGGCCGTTTCCTCTGTGTTTTCCAACAGTCGATTGAGTTCTAATACTCCTTTTCGTGGCAAAATTACCGCGTGATTTTGCAGTTCTTGTTCGAGGGCAATAGTACAAACTGCAAGGCGATGACCATCGGTTGCAACGGTGCGGAGTAAATTACCTTCCGTTTCAAATTTCATTCCGTTTAAGAAGTAACGGGCATCTTGGTTTGCCATAGAAAATTGTGTCGCCTCTATTAAACGGCGTAAGGTGTTTTGTGGTAAAGCAAAATCCACTTCTGATTGCCAGTCTGTTAGATTTGGATATTCTTCTGCTGGGAGAGTAGCAAGGTTAAATTTACTTCTTCCTGATTGTACGATGGCGCGATCTTCTTCAAATGTGACGGTAATTTCAAATTCATCGGATAAAGTACGGCAAATATCTAAGAACTTTTTTGCCGGAATAGTAAAGTTACCGTTAGAGGAAGAGGAGGAAAGCTGAGTTTGAGTTGAAAGCTCAACTTCTAAATCAGTACCGGTAATGGTTAAACGATTGTCTTTAATCTGTAGCAAAACATTATTTAATACGGGAATATTTGGGCGACTGCTCAATACGCCACAAACTTGTTGTAACGGTTTTAAAAGGTTTTCTCTAGAAATACTGAATTGCATAGTGGCTCCTTATGCGGATAAGGTACGAATTAAATTCGCCCAATCTTCTTGAATGCTGTTATCTTTTTCACGAAATTTTGGCACTTCACGGCAAGCGTTCAGCACGGTGGTGTGATCCCGATCAAAGGCCCGACCGATTTCCGGCAAACTGCGATTTGTTAATTCTTTTGCCAGTGCCATAGCGATTTGGCGGGGACGTGTTACCGAGCGCTGACGGCTTTTGGATTTTAAATCCGATACCTTGATTCGATAGTATTCAGCTACTGTTTTCTGAATGTTATCAATGGTTACCAAACGCTCTTGTAAAGCAAGAATATCTTTCAGGGTGTCACGGACAAAATCAATATTAATCTCACCGCCTTTAAAATCTTGCATTGCTTTCACGCGATTGAGAGCGCCTTCCAGTTCGCGTACATTCGTGCGTAAACGTTGAGCGATAAAAAATGCCACCTCTTCCGGTAGATGCATTTGATGTTCTTCCGCTTTTTTCAATAATATTGCCACACGGGTTTCTAAGTCAGGTGGCTCAATGGCGGTAGTTAATCCCCAACCAAAACGGGATTTTAAACGCTCTTCAATTTTCTCAATTTCTTTCGGGTAGCGATCAGAGGTTAAAATGATTTGGCGACCGGTTTCAAATAAGTTATTGAAAATATGGAAAAATTCCTCTTGAGTTTTTTCTTTTTCGGCAAAAAACTGAATATCATCCACTAAAAGGGCATCAAGTGAACGATAGAACTTTTTGAATTGATCCATATTATTGTCACGCATTGCTTTTACCATGTGTTGCATAAAATTGTTGGCGTGAATATAAAGTACCCGAGCATTGGGCTTATTTGCCAAGATACCGTTACCAATAGCGTGCAATAAGTGGGTTTTTCCTAGCCCTGTTCCTCCATATAAGAAGAACGGATTTGCAGTAGCCTCTCCGGGCGCTTGTGCCAATTTTTGTCCGACTGCGCGGGCTAATTGGTTTGATTTACCTTCGACAAAGTTTTCAAACACATGCTTGGTATTTAGATGTGAGTCGAATTTCAACGATTTTTCTATTTCAGTTTTATCATCGGAATTGACCGCACTTTCAGCCGATTGTATCGTAGGTTTAATAATGGCTTTTGGAGTTGGTTTTACCCCTTCCTTAAGGATAATTTGTAAATTTGGATTTTGTGAAAGTGTTTGGCAAATTTGATGAATTTGTTTGAGGTAATGGGTTTCAACCCAACCTTTTACAAACATATTTGAAGCATAAAGTACGATTTTATCTTGAGAGACCGTATCAGCTTGTAATGGACGAAGCCAAGTGCTTAAATCGGTAGCGGAAACTTGATCTTGTAATTGAGAAAGGCAATCTTGCCAAAGATTAGAGAGGCTCACTATAAACTATCCTTAATGCTGCTTTCCACTTATAATAAATTGGATATACGATATAAGTACAATCAAAAATTTTAGAGATTCTACAATAATCTTGGCAAAAAATCTTCTTAAGAAACGGGAAAAAGCTAAAAAGGTGATTCTATATTTTATTTGAATTATGTGTGATTGCGATGATTTTGGAGAGAGGCAAGATTGTTTTTTAAAAATTTCCTTTCTTAGTTTGACGAACACCTGATTTATGATTAGAATTACGTCCTATTTTTTATAACCCTTATTTGTTTTGGATTCAAAACAGTAAACATTTGAGATTTAGGTAAATTAAAATGAAACGTACATTCCAACCTTCTGTATTAAAACGTAGCCGTACTCACGGTTTTCGTGCTCGTATGGCAACTAAAAACGGCCGTCAAGTTTTAGCCCGTCGTCGTGCTAAAGGTCGTAAAAGTTTATCTGCATAATCGCTATTCTTAGTGGTTAAGCTAAACTTTTCTAGGGAGTTACGTTTGCTGACTCCCCTTCAATTCAAAAATGTCTTTGAACAACCGTTTCGAGCTAGCACGCCTGAACTGAGTATCCTCGCAAGAAAAAATAATCTTGAACATCCCCGCTTAGGTTTAACTGTCGCAAAAAAACATTTGAAACGCGCGCATGATCGCAATCGAATTAAGCGCTTAGTGCGTGAAAGTTTTCGTTTGTATCAGCATCAGTTACCTGCTAGTGATTTTGTTTTTGTCGCAAAAGGTGGAATTGCGAAGCTTGATAAGGTTACATTTCGTCAAACGTTAGAAAAATTATGGCAGCGACACATTCGTTTGGCTCAAAAATCTTAATTGGTTTAATCCGAATTTATCAAATGACGATCAGTCCTTTGCTCGGTCCGCGTTGTCGATTTGTTCCTACTTGTTCATGTTATGGCATTGAAGCGTTAAAAACACACGGATTGTTAAAAGGTGGTTGGCTTACACTAAAACGTGTATTAAAATGTCACCCTTTGAACGAGGGTGGATTCGATCCGGTTCCACCAAAAACCAATAATAACGATGAGAAAAAATAATGGACTCAAGACGTAGCCTGTTAGTGTTAGCGCTAATGTTTATTTCTTTCCTTGTTTATCAGCAGTGGCAAATGGATAAAAATCCACCTCCGGCAGCTGAACAAACAACTTCAATTACTTCAGATGTACCTGCAAGTTCCTCTTCATCAACACAAATTGCTCCTGATTCAGCGGTTAAAGGTCGTATTATCACCCTTGAAAATGATGTTCTACGTCTAAAAGTAGATATTCTAGGTGGTGATGTAGTGAGTTCTGAACTCTTAAAATATGATGCAGAGTTAGATTCTAAAACACCATTTGTGCTGCTAAAAGATTCTCCGGAACATATTTATATCGCACAAAGTGGCTTGATTGGTAAAAATGGGATTGATACCAAATCCGGTCGCGCACAATATCAAATTGAAGGTGATCATTTCAAATTAGCCGAAGGACAAGATTCCCTTTCTATTCCATTAATTTTTGAAAAAGATGGGGTAACCTATCAAAAAGTGTTTGTGTTAAAACGCGGTAGTTATGATCTTGGTGTAGATTATAAAATCAATAACCAAAGCGGTGAAACCATTGAAGTAGAGCCTTATGGTCAATTAAAACATACATTAGTGGAAAGTAGTGGCAATGTAGCAATGCCAACTTATACCGGTGGTGCTTATTCTTCATCAGAAACCAATTATAAGAAATACAGTTTCGCTGATATGAAAGATGCGAATCTTTCTATCAATACCAAAGCCGGTTGGGTTGCCGTATTACAGCATTACTTTGTTTCTGCATGGATTCCGAATCAAGATGTGGATAATCAACTTTATACCCTCACTGATACAAAAAATAATGTGGCTTCAATTGGTTATCGCGGACCAGTCGTGACAATTCCTGCAGGTGCACAAGAAACAATTTCCAGCTCATTATGGACAGGTCCTAAACTTCAAAATGATATGGCAAAAGTGGCAAATAACTTAGACTTGACTGTTGATTATGGTTGGGCATGGTTTATTGCGAAACCGTTATTCTGGTTACTCACTTTCATCCAAGGAATCGTTTCTAACTGGGGTGTGGCGATTATTTGTGTAACTATTGTTGTTAAAGCGATTCTATATCCACTCACAAAAGCACAATATACCTCAATGGCAAAAATGCGTATGTTACAGCCAAAAATGCAAGAAATGCGTGAGCGTTTTGGTGATGATCGTCAGCGTATGAGCCAAGAAATGATGAAACTCTATAAAGAGGAAAAAGTTAATCCGTTAGGCGGTTGTTTGCCGATTCTTCTGCAAATGCCGATTTTCATTGCGCTATATTGGACATTTATGGAAGCCGTTGAGCTTCGTCACGCACCATTCTTTGGTTGGATTCAAGATTTATCCGCACAAGATCCATATTACATTCTGCCGATTTTGATGGGTATTTCGATGTATTTGCTGCAAAAAATGTCTCCGACACCGGTGGCTGATCCAATGCAGCAAAAAGTGATGAATTTTATGCCATTGATCTTTATGTTCTTTTTCCTCTGGTTCCCGGCAGGTTTGGTATTATACTGGTTAGTGTCTAACTTAATCACTATTGTACAGCAACAGCTGATTTACCGTGGATTAGAGAAAAAAGGGTTACATTCTCGGAAAAAATAATTCGTAATTATGTGGAAAAAGGCATCGAAAGGTGCCTTTTTCTATCATAGGGTATTGATGATATCTCTGAGGGTGTATAGCATACACCCTATTGTATTTTTTAGCGCATCCAAGTGCGGTCATTTTTAAAAGAGTTTTTTATGAAAGAAACAATCGTTGCACAAGCCACAGCACCGGGGCGGGGTGGCATTGGTATTTTAAGGATTTCCGGACCTTTAGCGGGCGAAGTTGCGAACAACGTATTGGGTAAATGCCCGAAACCGCGTATGGCGGACTATTTACCTTTCAAAGATGTTGATGGAACGGTATTAGACCAAGGCATTGCCCTTTATTTTAAAGCACCGAATTCTTTTACCGGTGAAGATGTATTGGAATTGCAAGGGCATGGCGGACAGATTGTACTTGATTTATTACTGAAACGTATTTTGCAAATTGATGGTATTCGTTTAGCTCGTCCGGGGGAGTTTTCCGAACAAGCTTTTTTAAATGATAAATTGGATTTGGCGCAAGCGGAGGCTATCGCCGATTTAATTGATGCCACTTCCGAACAGGCAGCCCGTTCGGCGTTGAAGTCTTTACAAGGTGAATTTTCACATAAAGTCAATGCCTTGGTCGATTCGGTTATTTATTTGAGAACCTATGTGGAAGCGGCGATCGATTTCCCTGATGAAGAAATTGATTTCTTAGCGGATGGCAAAATTGAAGCGAATTTACGTGGAATTATTACCCAACTGGATGATGTACGCCGTGAAGCAAAGCAAGGTGCGATTTTGCGTGAGGGGATGAAGGTCGTGATTGCAGGTCGTCCGAATGCGGGGAAATCCAGTCTATTGAATGCCCTTGCCGGTCGTGAAGCCGCGATTGTAACCGATATTGCAGGAACCACACGTGATGTTTTACGTGAGCATATTCACATTGATGGTATGCCGCTCCATATTATTGATACGGCAGGGCTTCGTGAGGCTACTGATGAAGTGGAGCGAATCGGTATTTCTCGTGCTTGGACAGAAATAGAACAAGCGGATCGTATTATTTTAATGCTCGACAGTAGTGATACGGAGAGCCAAAATCTTGAAAAAGTGCGGTCAGAATTTTTAGCGAAATTACCGACAAATATTCCTGTGACGATTGTGCGTAATAAAATTGATTTAACTGATGAACAAGAAGGATTGAGTGAAGAAAACGGTTATCAAATCATTCGCTTGTCAGCTCAAACACACAAAGGCGTGCAGTTACTCCGTGATCATTTAAAACAAGCCATGGGATTCCAAACCGGTATTGAAGGCGGATTTTTAGCCCGTCGTCGCCATTTAGAAGCATTAGAAAAAGCGGCGGAGCATTTGCAAATTGGTTTAGTTCAATTAACGGAATTTCATGCAGGAGAATTATTGGCGGAAGAATTACGTCTGGTGCAAGCGCAATTAAGTGAAATTACCGGACAATTTACCTCGGATGATTTACTCAGTAATATTTTCAGCTCATTTTGTATTGGCAAATAAAGGCAGATAACCATGGCATTTTATATACTGTGGATTATTGCACTGGGACTATCGATGGATGCCTTTGCCGTTTCGATTTCTAAAGGACTTGCTATGCTCTCTTTTAGATGGAAACAGGCAGTGATGATAGCCCTTTGCTTTGGTTGTTTCCAAGCAATAATGCCACTTATCGGTTATGTGTTAGGGGCGCAATTTAGCAAAGTTATTCAGGAATGGGATCACTGGATTGCGTTTATTCTCTTACTATTAATTGGGGCAAATATGATCCGTGAGGGGTTCTCCGAAGAAGAACAAGAGCAGATTTCAGATTTAATCAATATTAAACGACTACTTACTTTAGGTTTGGCGACGAGTGTTGATGCGCTGGCGGTCGGTATTTCATTTGCTTTTTTGTATGTGGATATTATTGAGGCAGTATGGACTATTGGTTTTACTACTTTTGTGATTTCTTTTATCGGCATAAAGAGCGGTCATTTTTTAGGAAGAAAATTTAAAAATAAAGCCGAAATTTTTGGCGGTTTAGTCATCATTATTATCGGGATTAAAATTTTATTTGAGCACGATGTTTTCGTATTTTAAGGTGCGAATTTCCTCGCTTTCGATTATAATTCGAAAAATTTTGTCTTTTAAAAAGGGTAAATATGTTTATTGAAAAAATGAATGGTATGGCAAATACCAAAATTGCTAAATTTATTCTCGGACTGATTACCATTTCATTCTTAGTAGGGGGGATGTCCGGTTATTTATTTAGTAGCTATGATTCTTATGCCGCAAAGGTCAATGGCGAAACCATTTCCCAGCAAGAGTTTATGAATCGTTATAACCAAGAATTTGAAGCTCGTGCGGCACAAGAAGGGGAGGCATTTTTAACTCAGTCCGATTCGCCTGAATTTGTCAATACTTTGCGTCAGGGAATTATTAATCGTTTGGTTGATCAAGAATTGCTTCGTCAATATGCGAAAGAATTGAAATTAGGTGTAAGCGATGAAATGATCAAACGAGCCATTGTGGTTGATCCGAATTTTCAATCTAATGGAAAATTTGACAATGGATTATATCAACAAATTCTTGCACAAAATGGCTTAAGTTCGGATACCTATGCGAATATTTTGCGTGGTGCACTGACACTTGAACAAATGCAAAACGGTATTGCAAATAGTGAATTTGTAGTGCCTGTTCAAGTAAAAGATAGTGCTCAACTTTTCTTTCAAAAACGTATTGCTCGTTTAGCGACATTATCCCTTGCTGATGAAATGGCAAAACAGAATATCACTGAAGATGAAGTAAAAACTTACTATGAAGCCAATCAAAAAGCTTTTGTGCAACCTGAACAAGTAAAAGTACAATATATCCAAGTTTCAGGCGCCGATGTAGCAAAAGATATTCAAGTAAGTGATGTGGAAATTGCGCAATATTATCAAGATAATAAAGCACAGTTTATGACTCAGAAATTAGCGCATATTCAATTTTCCAATGAACAAGATGCGCAAACTGCTTATCAAGAATTACAGAATGGCGCAAGTTTTGCCGAGTTAGCTAAAACACGTTCGCTAGATAAAGTTTCAGGTGAGAAGGGGGGCGAATTAGGTTGGGTAAATATCAATGAATTACCAAAGGCTTTTGAAGATGCTGCAATTATGCTTCAGGTCGGAAAATTTAGCGAACCGGTCAATGTTGAGGGGAGTTTTCACATTATTTTAGTCGAGGAGCGTAAAGAAAAACCGCTAGATGAAGTGAAAACACAAATCACAGATTTAGTGGGTAAAAACTTATTGGAAAACCGCTTTTACACAGTCGAAAAAAATGTACGTGAAAAAGCTTTTGAAGACTCTAAATCTTTAGAGAGTGCAGCAAACGTAGCCGGCGTAAAAGTGCAAGAAAGCGGTTATTTTTCTCGTGAAAATGTACCGGAAGCGTTAAATTCACCTAATGTGGTTTCTGCGATGTTTGATTCCGATATTTCAAATGGAGGAGCAAATTCCGAACCGTTAAATATAGGGGAACAAAATATTGTTTTGGTACGTGTGTTAGATCATAAAGCTGAAGGCATAAAAACATTAGATGAAGCAAAATCGGATATTGAAAACTTTTTAAAACGTGAAAAAGCGGAAAAAATGTTGATTACGAAGGCTACACAATCGGTTAATGATCTTTCGACAGATCCAAATAAATTGCCGGAGGGTATTTCTTTCGGTACGGAACAAACTTTTGCCTTTACTGAAAATCAAGATCCGATTTTAACCAATGGTATTTTCTCCATGGAAAAACCGGCAAATGGCGCAACAGTGTATAAAATGGTGCGTAATAGTAAAGGTGATGTGATAGTCGCAGCGCTGAGTAAAGTGGAGCAAGGCGAACTGAATGAGCAAGAATTAGCTCAATTCGGAGAGCAACTCCGTCAAACGCAGCAACTTGAATTACGTACACAACTTTTACAAGCATTGCGTGATAAGGCAAAAATTGAAATTAATGAAGCCTTTATCAAACAAGAAGATGAAAACTAATTTGTGAGTTCTGACCTAGAAGCCTATGGGAAGGGAACATAGGCTTTTTTCTTGAGAGAATAAAGGTAAATTGCAATCAAGCCTGATTTCTGATAAAAAGTGCGGTAATTTTCTAGCATTATTCAGAGAATGCACAAAACAGAAATGTCAATGAAATGTAGGGACGCACTGAGTGCGTTCACTTAATAACCCATTGAAATTGTTTGTTTTTATAGAGGATACACGTAGTGTGTCCCTACTGAATAAACCATAATCAAATTTGTGCAACTGCGACATAATGTCATAATTTTCAACCGCACTTTTTTCATTGATGAAAGGAAAATCCCATGGCAGAAGAAACCATTTTCAGTAAAATTATTCGCAAAGAAATTCCCGCTAATATTGTTTATCAAGATGAGTTGGTTACCGCATTTCGTGATATTGCACCGCAAGCCAAAACCCATATTTTAATTATTCCAAATAAATTAATTCCAACCATAAATGATGTAACCGAACAAGATGAAGTTTCACTTGGTCGTTTGTTCACTGTGGCGGCAAAATTAGCCAAACAAGAGGGTATTGCGGAAGATGGTTATCGTTTAATTATTAACTGTAACAAGCATGGCGGGCAGGAAGTATTCCATATTCATATGCACCTGCTCGGGGGCGAACCGCTTGGCAAAATGTTGGGAAAATAATGAAGAAATCACTGATTATTTTTTCGAGTATTGTACTTTCGGCTTGTTCCGTTTCAGGACCGAATTTAGTTCATACAAATAACCCAATTTTGAATATAACAGCGGAGCTTGCTCCTGTTGTTGAAGTGAAAGTGTCGGCAGATTCTGCATGGGTAAAAAATAAAAGCGCCCAACCTATTAATGTGAATTATCATCTTTTTTGGTATAACGCACAGGGTATTACTCAAGTTTGGACGGATCAACGAGAGAGCGTTGTTGGAAAGTTGCGCTTACAAGCTCAAGAAAGTAAAGCCATTGAGCTGATGAAACCGACATCAGAAAGTACCAATTATCGTCTTTATTTACAGTAAATTATGTCTACTTTATTAATTGATCTTGAAGGCTACGAATTAAGCCAAGAAGAAATCGAGCTGTTGGAACATCCTCTGGTTGCCGGTTTAATTTTGTTTACACGAAATTTTTATGATCGAGAACAGATTCAGGCATTGGTGAAATCCGTGCGTGAGCGTGTGAAGAAGCCTTTACTCATTACAGTGGATCAAGAAGGCGGTCGAGTGCAACGTTTCCGTGAAGGCTTTACGCAATTACCGGCAATGCAAGCTTTTGCCTCATTGTCCGATGATTTGCAGCAGCAACAATGTTGGGCAAGGGAAGCCGGCTGGCAAATGGCGACGGAAATAGCTGCTCTTGATATTGATTTAAGTTTTGCTCCAGTGTTGGATTTGGGGCATGAATGCCGTGCTATTGGGGATCGTAGCTTTAGTGCTAATGTGAAAAGTGCAGTCAATTTAGCAAGCGTTTTTATTGATGGAATGCATGAGGCCGGCATGGCAACAACGGGTAAACATTTTCCCGGTCATGGACAGGTATTGGCAGATTCTCATTTAGAAACGCCTTATGATGAACGTCCTCAGACTGAGATTTTTAGTCAAGATATTCAACCTTTCCAACAATTAATTGCTCGGCAAAAATTAGATGCCATTATGCCTGCTCATGTTATTTATAGCCAATGTGATAGCCAGCCGGCAAGTGGTTCAGAATATTGGTTAAAGCGTATTTTACGTGAAAAACTGAATTTCAATGGAGCAATTTTCTCCGATGATCTAGGTATGAAAGGTGCCGGATTTATGGGAGATTTTGTCGCGCGTAGTGAAAAAGCATTAAATGCCGGTTGTGATTTATTGTTACTTTGTAATGAACGGGAAGGTGTGGTTCAAGTGTTAGATCAATTAAAACTCTCGGAAAATCAACCGCACTTTATTCAACGTCAAACTCGCTTAAAAAGTTTATTTAAGAAAAAATCATATAACTGGTCTGAATTAATCGAAACAGCACGCTGGCTGGAAAATCATAAAAAGTTAGCGGTACTGCAACAAGAATGGCTGGCGAGCAAAGCATGATTGACTGCCACCATTATCAAGCGGGAAATTGTCGTTCATGTCAATGGCTTGAAATGCCCTACGAACAACAACTTTCTGAGAAAATCACTCATCTTAAAATACAACTTTCCCATTTGAATTGCGATGATTTGGTTTGGTTGCCACCTTTCCAATCCCGCCTGTCGGGATTTCGCAATAAAGCCAAAATGGTTGTCAGCGGTTCGGTGGAACGCCCGATTCTTGGCATTTTACAAGAGTCTAATGATCCGAATAGTGCGATTGATTTGTCTGATTGTCCTCTTTATCCCACGCATTTTGGCGCAATTTTTTCTATTCTGAAAGATTTTATCGGGCGTGCCGGTTTAGTGCCGTACAACGTTGCCAAGAAGAAAGGCGAACTTAAATATATTTTGCTGACAGAAAGCATATCAACAGGAAAATTAATGTTACGTTTTGTGTTGCGTTCTGAAAATAAATTGGCATTAATTTATCGGGAACTGGCAGGGCTTCTCAGCAAATTGCCCCAATTAGAGGTGGTTAGTGTGAATTTGCAATCCCAACACGCTGCGATTTTGGAAGGGGAGCAAGAAATTTTTCTAACAGAAAAACAGTTTCTGGCGGAAAATTTTAATGATATTCCGCTTTTTATCCGTCCCCAAGGGTTTTTCCAAACGAATCCTCAGGTTGCTGCAAGATTATATAAAACGGCACAACAATGGATAAAAGGTTTGCCTATCACAAAGTTATGGGATTTATTTTGTGGTGTGGGCGGTTTTGGTTTGCATTGTGCCTATGGATTACAAAAACAAGGGCAGAACGTTGAGTTAACAGGCATTGAAATTTCGCCATCGGCAATTTTGGCGGCAAAAATGTCCGATCAAAAGTTAGCGTTACAGAACGTGAAATTTCAATCTTTAGATGCGGCAAATTTTGCATTGAATGGAAATGGGGAAAAACCGGATTTGGTTATCGTAAATCCCCCACGTCGTGGAATCGGGCGGGAATTGAGTGAATTTCTCAATCAAATCCGACCGCACTTTATTTTATATTCCAGTTGTAACGCGATTTCTATGGGGAAAGATTTACGCTATCTGACACATTATAAGCCTATCAAAATTCAGCTTTTTGATATGTTTCCGCATACGGCACATTATGAGGTGCTGACATTATTAGAGCGTGTCACCAATTAATGATTCAGGCGGATAATATCCGCCTTGAATTATTGTTTAATTTTGCTATAGGCTAATGCAAGGACAAAAATTGCCGCCTGCAATAAAATGATACAAGCGCCCGTTGAGGCATCAAAGTGATAGCTTAAAATCACACCCATAAGGCTTGAAATGACAGAGGTTATGACGGCAACCCATAGCATTTTATCAAAGGATTTCGTCAATGTAAGCGCAGTAATTCCCGGTGCTATCAACATGGCAACCACTAAAATTACGCCAACCACCTGCATGGTGCTGACAATAGTAAGCGCAGTTAGAATAAGCAAGCTATAATGCAAAACTTGTGGTGAGAGACCGGCGACTCGAGCGTGGCTTGCATCAAAACAATAAAGTAGTAAATCACGGCGCTTAAAGAGAATAACAACAAAAACAAAGGTAGAAATGACCGCAGTTTGTATTAATTCAATATTGCTGACCCCTAATACGTTGCCAAACAAAATATGGGTTAAATGTTGCTCGGTTTGAATTTTGGTAAACATCACCAATCCGATGGCAAACATTCCTGAAAACACAATACCCATGGCGGTATCTTCTTTAATTCGACTGTTTTCTTTTAAATATCCCACGCCGAAGGCACAAAAAATGCCGGATAGGAATGCGCCGATAGCAAGAGGAATACCTACTAGATAGGCTAATACAATTCCGGGTAGCACGGCATGAGAAATCGCGTCACCCATTAGCGACCAACCCTTTAATACTAAATAACAGGACAGTAGGGCACAGATAGTAGAGACAATTAATGCTGTGAGCAACGCATTCTGCATAAAAGCAAATTGGAGAGGCTCGAAAAACCAATCAAACATTGGGTACCGCCTTTTTATTGCGAGTAAGTAAGCCGTATTTTGGGGAAAATAAAAACGCAAGCAAGAAAAGTAAAGTTTGCAGTGTAACAATTATTCCCCCGCTTGCACCGTCTAAATAATAGCTAATATAAACGCCCACAAAACTGGTGATTGAACCTAGTATAACGGCAATGATCGCTAGGGTTTTAAATTTGTCTGTCAGTAAGTAAGCCGTGGCGCCCGGTGTAATGACCATTGCGATCACAAGAATTGCTCCTACGGTCTGTAATGCAGCGACGACACAAGCACTTAATAAGGTAAAAAATAAGGTTTTATAGAAAAGTGGTGAAAGTCCTACGGTAATCGCTTGAGTTTCATCGAAAAAAATCAGTAGTAGATCTTTCCAGAATAATAAAAGCAAGACTAAACAAATACCGATAATGATCGAAACTTGGTAGATGTCCTCATCTGCAATTCCCAAAATATTACCTAAAATAATACTTTGCACATTTACGGCAGTTGGATTTAAGGAAATAATCAATAACCCGAACGCAAAAAATGTACTGAAAATAAAGCCGATAACGGCATCTTCCTTTAGCTTCGAAATAGATTTAATCCATAAAATAGAAATTGCGGCTAAAATACCTGAAAAAAATGCACCAAGCGCATAAGGCAAGGAAAACGCATAAGCAATGGCAACACCCGGTACAACGGAGTGTGATAAGGCATCACCAATTAATGACCAGCCCTTGAGCATTAAATAGGAGGATAAAAAAGCACAAATTCCACCGACAACCGTACTCAAAATCATTGCTTTCAGCATATAGTCATAAGAGAAGGGCTCGAGTAGTAAATCTAGCATAGGTTATTCCTTCTCTTTTTTATTAGCGGACGTATCAGAATAGCAATCTTGTGTCGTGGCGGGAGGATCTTGTTTAGTTTCACCATAGAATACTACTGCTTTTTCATCATCGGTCAGGACTGTTACTGCGCGTTTGTCTTCATCATTATGTAAGTCTTCACCTTGTAATCTAATATGGCGCAACACACCACCAAAGACGATCTCTAAATTGTGTTGGTTAAAGGTATCTTCGGTTTTGCCGGCAGCAATGACCGTGCGATTGATCATCACAACCTGATCACAAAAATCAGGCACAGAACCCAGATTGTGAGTCGAAACTAAAATTAGATGCCCTTCACTACGAAGTTGCTGCAATAAATCTACAATAGCGTTTTCCGTTTTAACATCTACCCCAGTGAAAGGCTCATCCAATAAAATTATTGGACTTTGTTGTGCCAGTGCCCGAGCTAAAAACACTCGTTTTTTTTGCCCGCCGGACAGTTCGCCAATTTGGCGATGTGCAAGATGCTCAATGTTTACACGTTGCATAGCCTCTTGCACTTTCTGTTTATCAATAGCTTTTGGGATACGTAAAAGATTCATATATCCATAACGCCCCATCATTACGACATCATAAACGGAAACAGGGAATTGCCAGTCCACTTCTTCCGATTGCGGAACATAAGCAATCAGATTACGTTTTAGAGCTTGAGAGATCGGTAGGTTGCATAGTTTTATTTCACCTTTTTGTGGTTTCACCAACCCCATTAGGCTTCTAAACAAGGTTGATTTTCCACTACCGTTCACGCCAACCAGTGCGCAAATCGTACCGTCATTGAGTGAAAAGGTCATATCGTGAATCGCAGTATGCCCGTTGTTGTAACGAACAGTTACGTCATTCACCCAAATTGATGTCGAAAATGAGTCCATTATTTTTCAAATCCTTTAACGATGGTAGATACTGTAGTATTCAATAGGTCAATATAGGTTGGTACAGGCCCTTCTTTGGTTGAAAGAGAATCTACATACAATACTCCCCCATATTTTGCCCCGCTTTCTTTCGCCACTTGTTGTGCCGGTTTAGGTGAAATAGTACTTTCACTGAACACTACCGGAATATTATTTTTACGAACCAAATCAATGACTTTACGAACTTGTTGAGGCGTTCCTTGCTGTTCGGCATTAATTGGCCATAAATAACCTTCTTTTAAGTTGTAATCTTTCGCCAAATAGCTGAAAGCTCCTTCGCTGGTGACCAGCCAACGTTTAGATTCCGGAATTTGTGCAAGTTTAGCACGAAGTGGTTCATCTAATTGTTTAATTTTTTGTGTGTAGTCTGCCGCATTTTTTTCATATACCGCGGCATTTTGAGGATCATGTTTTATCAGCGCATTTTTAATATTTTCAATATAAATCAATGCATTAGAAGGTGACATCCAAGCGTGCGGATTAGGCGCGTCTTTGTAAGGGCCTTCATAAATAGAAAGAGGTGTAATACCTTCTGTCACCACTACGGCTGGTTTATCCTTAATATTTTGGAAAAAACGTTCAAACCAACGCTCTAAATTTAAACCGTTCCATAAAATCAAATCGGCAGATTGTGCCTTTACGATGTCTTTTGGTGTCGGTTCGTATTCATGAATTTCCGCTCCAGGCTTTGTGATAGATTCTACGGTTGCTGCGTCGCCGGCTACATTTTGTGCAATATCTTGGATAACAGTAAAAGTAGTAACGACTTTAAATTTTGCATTAGCTTGCATCGTAAATAAACCTAAGGCAAGTGCGGTCATAATTTTTAATGAAATTCGCATAAGATCTCCGTATAAAGTAGAATTTATAGGTGAATACACAAGAGTTTACATTCACAGGGACAATAGTACTACTTTTTGTAGAGATTTCAAATAAAAATGATTATCAACTTCTAAGATTTTATTTTATAGTGATTAGCATATCAAAAAGGACGATAGATTTTTTCTATGCTTTTAAATGTTTATGGCTGTAGGAATAAAAATATACCGGCATATTGCTGGTAGAACAGAGAAACTTATTGTTTTGAAAGTTGTTCAATCAGATTGCTTAACCCTTCTTCATCGTAACCTTCTTCATATTGTGCATCAGCAGGTGTGAAATTATTGAGTCGGTGTCCCGCAATACAGCCGTATTTTTCTAATTTGTTCTTGGTGAAATTAGTGCGGAATTGGGAGGAACTATTATTTAGACTAATCACGCCAATGGCTGAATTTCGGCAAAGGTGCTTATTAACAAATACTAGATTGTAGCCTGATTCACGAATATAGCCGGTTTTATTAATTGCGGCATCGAATACTTCTTCTCGTACCAATTTGTTGGTATTTCTCACAAATACCTGACGCCCGCCGGCTTGAATATAAGCACTTGGCATATTAGAAAAATTCTTAATTTGCGGATTATTCAAGGAATATTTAGTCAGTTTAACCAAATCCATCACGCTTGAAATATTACTGTCCGACAAACCGGAGCTATCAGTGAATCGGGTAGAGCGCATACCAAGTTCACGAGCCTTTTCATTCATTTTTTGAATAAATTGGAGACGGCTCATTCCGGCTGAACGGGAAAGTGCATGAGCGGCATAGTTATCGGAATGAACCAGCATTGCTTTTAGTAATTCATTACAGGAAATAGGTGTATACGTCGGTAATTTTGTGCGGGTACCTTTGATATAGTCATGATCATCATCTGTAATAGAAGTTGTGCAGTGAGGATTTTTATTATTTTCTAAAAATACATTTGCAGTCATTAGTTTTGTTACCGATGCAATCGGTTGAACACGGTTGGGCGAGCTACTTTCCAATACTTTATCATGAGTGAAATCGTAAACGACATAGGATTGCGCCATTGATATTGTAGGGATACATAGACACAGAACTGAAAAGCATTTTTTAAACATTTTTAGTACCGATAAATAAAACAGAGACGCATTTTACCGCACTTTTTTCTAAAAGAACGCTTATTTTTGTGATCTGAATCGTAAAAAGTGCGGTCAGAAATGTTCTTGTTTTTGAAATCTGCTAGCTTATCTTCTAACAAATCTGTAAAATCGCTGCTCATTTTTATACCAGGCTTTTTTGTAGTAAATTACTACAATTTTTATTGCCGTAATGTGTAGCAACGAGGCTTTAATGTTAGAACAAATATCAAACAAAAAAATCAATTTAATGGATTTGACGCGCCAACAAATGCGTGAATTTTTTCAAGAACTTGGAGAAAAACCGTTTCGAGCCGATCAGTTAGTAAAATGGATTTATCATTTTGGCGAAGATAATTTCGACAATATGACAAATATCAATAAGAAATTACGTGAAAAGTTAAAATCCGTTGCAGAAATTAAAGTGCCTGAGGTGGCTGTAGAGCAACGTTCTGCAGACGGCACAATTAAATGGGCAATGCAAGTAGGGGATCAGCAAGTAGAAACCGTCTATATTCCGGAATCGGATCGAGCCACGCTTTGTGTTTCTTCTCAGGTTGGTTGTGCATTGGCTTGTACTTTTTGTTCTACCGCCCAACAAGGTTTTAACCGTAATTTGACAGTATCTGAAATTATAGGTCAAGTATGGCGTGCCTCAAAAATTATTGGTAACTTCGGTGTGACTAGTGTTCGCCCGATTACCAATGTGGTGATGATGGGAATGGGCGAGCCGCTATTAAATGTGGCAAATGTTGTTCCTGCAATGGAAATTATGTTGGACGATTTTGCTTACGGTTTGTCTAAACGCCGTGTAACGCTTTCTACTTCAGGAGTTGTACCGGCATTGGATAACCTAAGTAAAATGATTGATGTTGCATTAGCTATTTCTTTACATGCACCGAATGATGAATTGCGTGATGAAATTGTGCCTATTAATAAAAAATATAATATTAAAATGCTGATTGATTCTGTAAATCGTTATCTAAGTGTTTCCAATGCTAATCATGGCAAAGTAACGATTGAATATGTAATGCTCGACCATGTAAATGACAGTACGGAGCATGCTCATCAGCTTGCGGAAGTGCTGAAAAATACACCTTGTAAAATTAATTTAATTCCGTGGAATCCGTTTCCGGAAGCACCTTATGCAAAAAGCTCAAATACCCGCATTGACCGTTTCCAAAAAACATTGATGGAATATGGTTTTACTGTCATCGTGCGTAAAACTCGAGGTGATGATATTGATGCTGCTTGCGGACAACTTGCAGGTGATGTTATTGATCGTACCAAACGTACCGCAATGAAGCGTCAATTTGGGCAGAATATAGGAATAACTCAAGTTAATTAGTTAAGCAATATAGTTGGAGGAAAAATGAAGTCTTTCTTTATTCAATTTCTAAGTGCGGTCATTTTTCCTCTTGTTTTTTCAGCTTGTGTTTCACAAGAGCCATCTTCAGATTTTAATAAACAGCAGGCTGCAAAAGCTCGAGTTGAATTAGCTCTTGGTTATTTGCAGCAAAATAATTTTATTCAAGCTAAACAAAATCTTGATAAAGCTTTAATACATGATAGAAATTATTATCTTGTTCATTCTGCATTTGCCCATTTCTATCAATTACAAGGCGATGTGAATGAAGCGAGAAAGTCCTACCTCCAAGCCATAAAACTTGATGAAAAACAAGGTGATGTACATAATAATTTTGGCACGTTTTTATGTAGGCAAGGTGAATTTGAACAAGCGAATACACAATTTGAGCTTGCCCTAGTTTCACCTAATTATTATCATCAAGCAGATACTTATGAAAATATGGCACTCTGTTCACAGGCGTTCAATCAACAGGATGCTTATCAAAAAGCAATCAATAAATTACGGCAAATAGATGTGAATCGTGCGGAAAAACTGAATCCAGTCAAATAAAACATTGCCAAAAATGGCTTTGGACTTTAAAATTCAGCCTTTAATTATGTCTCATAAATTAATAAACATTATGAATGCTCAGGCTGAACAAATGGAAACGAAAACGCAAGCAGATCAACAGATATCTTTGGGGAATAGATTCCGTGAGGCCCGTGAAGCCTTAAATCTTTCTCTTGAAGATGTTTATAAGAAAATTACACTACGGCCAGCGATTTTAGCTCAAATCGAAAATAATCAATTTATCCAAAAAAATGTGCCTGCGGCTTTCATGAAAGGGTATGTACGCAATTATGGAAAATTTTTGCGTTTACCTGAAAGTCTTTGGTCTGATCTTTCTTTTGGCGAAGATGAACAAAATGATTTAGGAAAAAATGCCCGCGCGACCCGATCGGTCAATCAATATTCTTCTCACAGTCGCTGGGTAGGCTATCTAACCGCATTAGTACTTTTGGTTGCATTAAGTATGACGGGGTTATGGTGGTGGCAAAACTATCAACAGTCTAATGAAGAGCGCGATACTTTAGTGCAAAGTTATGTTTCAAGTACTGATACAGCCCAAGTAGCGTCTGAAAACTCATCGGTCTTACCGGCTGAAATACAAACGGATCAACCTGTTCAGCCAGTGGTTCAGACCGAAGAGGCTCAAGCTAATAGTTCGGGTTCAATGGTTGAGGTAAAAACAGGGCAAGAAATCGTTTCTGAGCAAAATGTATTGCCTAAATCAATGACCTCTCTTGAGGATACAACTCAGAACGAAGTTACTATTCCCGATACGCAAAGTGCGGTCGAAAATCCAACTGTTTCTCCGCCACCACCTGCTGCTCAAGGTGATTTAGTCGTGGAAGTATTAAAAAATACCAGTTGGTTAAGCGTAAAAGATAAGAATCGAAAAGTACTTGCTCAAAAAGAATATAAGCAAGGTGAAGTATTAACTTTCAACGGTACTGAGTTTTCATTGATTGTGGGAGCACCCGGTAATGTTCGTATTACTTATAAGGGGCAGGATTATCCTCTAAAAGTAGATGGGCGTGTCGCAAAATTTAAACTTTCACAACCTTAATAAGGAATAGTAATGTCAGCTTTTCAACCGATAATTAAGCGTCGTGAATCGACTAAAATTTATGTGGGTAATGTCCCGATTGGCGGAGATGCACCAATTGCCGTACAATCTATGACAAATACACGGACTACGGATGTTGAATCTACGATTGCTCAGATTAAATCTTTAGAGCGTGTAGGTGCCGATATAGTGCGTGTTTCCGTGCCGACTATGGATGCAGCCGAAGCCTTTAAAATTATTAAACAACAAGTTAATGTACCATTGGTCGCGGATATTCACTTTGATTACCGTATTGCATTGAAAGTCGCTGAGTATGGAGTAGATTGTCTGCGTATTAATCCCGGTAATATAGGGCGGGAGGATCGTATTCGTGCGGTTGTAGATTGTGCCCGTGATAAAAATATCCCGATTCGTATCGGTATTAATGCCGGTTCTTTAGAGAAAGATCTTCAAGAGAAGTACGGTGAACCTACCCCTGAAGCATTGCTTGAATCCGCATTGCGTCATGTCGAAATTTTAGATCGTCTTAACTTTGATCAATTTAAAGTGAGTGTGAAGGCATCTGATGTGTCTTTGGCGGTAGAATCTTATCGTTTATTGGCAAAAGCCATCAAACAACCCTTACATCTGGGGATTACTGAAGCGGGTGGTGCTCGTGCTGGAGCCGTTAAATCAGCAATAGGTTTAGGAATGTTACTTGCCGAGGGAATAGGAGATACATTACGTGTTTCATTAGCAGCAGATCCTGTGGAAGAAATCAAAGTCGGTTTTGATATTTTAAAATCATTGCGTATTCGTTCCCGAGGAATTAATTTTATTGCCTGCCCGACTTGTTCACGCCAAGAATTTGATGTGATAGGTACAGTAAACGCTTTGGAACAACGTCTTGAAGATATTATTACACCAATGGATGTCTCTATTATCGGTTGTGTTGTTAATGGACCGGGAGAGGCATTAGTCTCCGATCTTGGAGTAACCGGCGGTAATAAAAAGAGCGGTTACTATATCAATGGAGAACGTCAAAAAGAGCGGTTTGATAACGAAGATATTATCAATCAATTAGAAGCAAAGATCCGTGCAAAGGTCGCATTGCAAGATCCAAAAAATCGTATTATTTAAGGAAAACTTGTGGCAAAAACAATTCAAGCAATTCGTGGAATGAATGATTGCTCTCCGACAGAGTCCCCATTATGGCAATGGGTTGAAATGCAAGTACGTGAAGTCCTAAACAGTTATGGATATTCTGAAGTGCGTATGCCGATTGTTGAAAGTACACCGTTATTTGCTCGTGCTATCGGCGAAGTAACAGATGTCGTTTCAAAAGAAATGTACACATTTTGGGACAATGATGAACAATTAACTCTCCGCCCTGAAGGGACGGCAGGTTGTGTGCGTGCAGCGATTGAACATGGCTGGATTTATAATAATGAACAACGTCTTTGGTATATGGGACCGATGTTTCGCCATGAGCGTCCGCAAAAAGGGCGCTATCGCCAGTTTCACCAGGCAGGTGTAGAAGTTTTTGGTATTACGAATCCGGAAATTGATGCCGAATTAATTATTCTAACGGCAAGACTTTGGAAAAAATTAGGCATTGATCAACATGTTTCTCTTCAACTAAACTCGATCGGTTCATTAGAAGCGAGAGCAAATTATCGTTCCGCCTTGGTCGCATTCTTGGAAAAATATCAAGAATTAATGAGCGAGGAAGAAAAAGAACGTTTAGTGAAGAATCCTCTACGTATTTTAGATACGAAAAATCAAGAATTACAAAAAGTATTAGATAATGCACCGAAATTACTTGATTATTTGGATGATGAAAGCCGCACGCATTTTGCTCAATTATGTGCTTTATTGGATGCGGTGGGAATCCAATATGAAATTAATCCAAAACTTGTACGTGGATTGGACTATTACAACAAAACCGTATTTGAATGGGTAACTTCCGCATTAGGCGCGCAAGGCACAGTATGTGGTGGCGGTCGTTATGACGGTTTGGTGGAACAACTTGGCGGACATGCTACATCGGGTGTAGGATTTGCCATGGGATTGGAACGCTTGGTTTTATTGGTGCAAGAAGTTAATTCAAACATACCATTAAAAAGTGCGGTCGATATTTATGTGATTCATCAAGGGGAAAATACGACTTTAGTTGCATTACAGCTTGCTGAAAAAATTCGTTCAGAATTACCGCACTTACGGGTTATGCTGCATTGCTCAGGCGGTAATTTTAAAAAACAATTTAAGCGAGCAGATAAATCCGGTGCAACTTTAGCCTTAGTTATAGGGGAAAGCGAAGTACAAAATGCTCAGGTTGTAGTGAAACACTTGCACGGTGGGGTTGAGCAACAGACTTTTGAAATTGGACAAGTCGTTGATTATATTCAGACTCAATTTTAATTTATAAAGGAAAAGAATATGGCATATTCTATTGAAGAAGAACAAGAGATTAACCAGTTAAAAGAATGGTGGAAAGAAAACGGCAAAACAATCATTGTCGCTTTTATTTTAGGTGTGAGCGGTATGCTTGGTTGGCGTTATTGGCAGACTTACCAAGCAAATCAAATTGCTGAAGCATCGGCAGGGTATGATTCTTTGATTTATGCAGCCGAGCAAGACTCCGCTGCTCAAAAAACGAATTTAGCAGAATTCGTCCAAGCGAACAGTAAAACCAGCTATGCAGTCTTTGCATTATTTGATGAAGCAAAAAATGCAGTGGCAAAACAAGATTTTGCGGGTGCTGAAGTTGCGTTACAGCAAGTTTTAACACAATCTCAAGATGAATTATTAACATCACTTGCTGCATTGCGTCTAAGTGCCATACAATTTCAGCTAGGTCAATTGGATAGTGCGTTATCAACGCTTGCACAGGTAAAGAGTACGGGATTTAATGCACGTAAAGCTCTTTTAACCGGTAGCATTCAATTGGCAAAAGGCGATACTAATGCTGCAAAAAGTAGTTTTGAGCAAGCTCTTCAAACAGGTAGCCCATTGGAACAACAAGCAGCTCAAATGAAATTAAACAATCTTTAATATAAAGCGCCCGAGAGGGCGTTTATTTTTATGCATTCTTTATTTCCACTTCCTCCCCCTATCCTTTGTTTCTCTATTGGCGTAGTGATGTATGCATTGCCTCAAATAGGACAGTATTCCAGATTTCTCTATGCCATTTGGTTCTTTGTTTTATTATCCGTTTTTGTGGCAGTTGTGAGCGTATGGCCATTTTATCGTAATAACCTATCTATTGACCCTCAACGGCTGGATAAAACTACGCGGCTTATTACATCAGGTATTTTTCAAATTACACGTAATCCGATGTATCTGAGTTTATTATTGATTCTTGTAGCTTGGGCATTGTGGCTGAGTCATTTATTGGCTTGGAGCGGTATTATTGTCTTTATGTGGTTAATGAATCGATTCCAAATTTCTCGGGAAGAAGCCTATTTAGAAAAGAAATTTGGCGATGAATATCGCCGATATAAAACAAAAGTTAGACGTTGGATATAAAAAATGCAGTCAATTTTGACCGCACTTTACGTTTCATGGATTATTTTGCGTGATTACAATCAGCTGCTTTCTTTTCAAAACGCTCTGCAACATAATCCCAGTTTACAACATTCCAAAATTCTTTAATGTAGTCTGGACGGCGATTTTGGAATTTTAAGTAGTAAGCATGTTCCCAAACATCTAAGCCTAAAAGTGGGAAACCTTCACAACCTGCAATTTCTTTACCCATTAATGGATTATCTTGGTTTGCAGTAGAAACAACCGCTAATTTTCCTTCAGTAGTTAACACTAACCATGCCCAACCAGAACCAAAACGGCTTGCCGCCGCTTTTTCAAATTCAGCTTGAAAAGCTTCGACTGAACCAAAATCGCGTAAAATCGCATCTTTTAACGCGCCTTGCAAAGTCGTCCCTTTTTTCAAGGATTTCCAGAATAAACTGTGGTTTGCATGACCGCCTGCATTGTTGCGTAGTGCGCCACGTTTTTCCGCCGGAAGTTTGTCAAGCTGAGAAATTAATTGACCTGCGCAAATTTCTGTAAATTCAGCTGGTAAGCCTTCTAATGCTGCATTTGCATTATTTACATAGGCTTGGTGATGTTTACTATGATGAATTTCCATCGTTTGAGCATCAAAGTGAGGTTCTAACGCGTCATAAGCGTAGCCTAATTCAGGTAGAGTGTAAGCCATAATCATTCCTTCTATAAAATGAGTTTTTATTTGAGTGCCAATCTGGCTATTCGCTAATAAAGAATATAAAAGCTTTAACCAAAAAGTACTAAATTCCAAATACTAGCAGAAAACTTGATTTAGATCATTAAATGTTTTCCCTTTTATAGAAATTGAGCATTTAAATGAAGCTTGTTCTAAATCAATAAAACCTACAATCTACTACCAAATGGTTAATCATTTTGGCGACTAAAATCTCGTGAAATTTTTCACTTATGATAGAATGACGCCAATTTAGTATTCGTGTTTTTCTTTATGTTTAAATCCCATAATTTATCTATCAAAGAGCTTGCTTGCCAACGTGGTGAGAGCTTGCTTTTTTGCGGTTTATCGCACAATTTTACGAGTGGTGATTTTGTGCAAATTGAGGGGCATAACGGCATTGGAAAAACCAGTTTATTACGCATTTTAGCAGGGCTTGCACAACCGTTAGAAGGTGAAATACTGTGGAATTCCGAATCTATTTTTAAACAACGGGAAGTTTATTATCAGGATTTACTTTATTTAGGGCATTTTTCAGGTGTAAAGCCGGAACTGACAGCATTGGAGAATTTACAATTCTATCAACGCATTAGCCAAGCAGAGCAGAGTGATGATGCGCTTTGGGAAGCATTGGAAAAAGTTGGACTTCTGGGGCGTGAAGACCTAGCGGCAGCACAACTTTCAGCGGGACAACAACGGCGCATTGCATTGGCAAGATTATGGCTTTCACAGGTGCCATTGTGGATTTTAGATGAGCCTTTTACGGCGATTGATAAGAAAGGCGTGAAAATTTTGACCGCACTTTTTGATGAGCATACAAAACAAGGTGGCATTGCATTAATAACAAGTCATCAAGATGTGCCGAGTATGCGTTTGCAAAAACTTAATTTAGCACAGTATAAAGCGGAATAACCGAATGATTTTTCTAGAAATAATTAAACGTGAATTAAAAATTGCGATGCGTAAACGCTCAGAAATTTTAAATCCGCTATGGTTTTTTTTGATTGTCATTACATTATTTCCACTTGTGATTGGACCGGATCCTAAATTACTTTCACGCATTGCGCCCGGGATTGCTTGGGTAGCGGTTTTACTTTCTGCGTTGCTTTCTTTTGAACGTTTGTTCCGTGATGATTTTATTGACGGTTCGCTTGAACAATTAATGTTAACCAAACAACCTTTAGTATTAACGGCGTTGTCTAAAGTCGTTGCTCATTGGCTTTTAACCGGTTTGCCACTAATTTTACTTTCACCGATTGCAGCATTGTTGCTGTCTCTTGAAGTACATCTTTGGTGGGCGTTAGTGCTAACCTTACTTCTCGGCACACCGGTGTTGAGTTGTATCGGTGCGATTGGTGTCGCATTAACTGTGGGGTTACGCAAGGGCGGAGTCCTACTCAGTTTACTTGTAGTGCCGTTGTTTATTCCTGTACTGATTTTCGCTTCTTCGGTACTTGATGCCGCAGGTTTAAATTTGCCTTATATGGGGCAACTTGCGATTCTTGGGGCGATGATGGTCTGTGCAATCACGCTTTCGCCTTTTGCGGTGGCAGCAGCTTTGCGTATTAGTTTGGATAATTAATTTGGCAACTGTACGAAAGTGCGGTTGTTTTCTTTTTATTTTTTGAGAGGTTTTTCTATGTGGAACTGGTTACATCCCTACGCTAAACCGGAAACCCAATATCGAATCTGTGGTAAATTGAGCCCGGTATTTGCATTGTTGAGTTTATTACTGTTAAGTGTCGGCATTGTATGGGGCTTGGCTTATGCGCCGGCAGATTATCAACAAGGTAACAGTTTCAGGATTATGTATGTGCATGTGCCAACAGCAATCTGGTCGATGGGCGTGTATGGTTCAATGGCAGTAGCAGCAGTAGTCGCTTTAGTGTGGCAAATCAAACAAGCACATTTGGCAATGATTGCTATGGCACCTATTGGGGCATTATTCACCTTTCTCGCCTTGATTACCGGTGCTATTTGGGGTAAACCGATGTGGGGGACTTGGTGGGTATGGGATGCGCGTCTGACAGCAGAATTAATCCTCTTCTTCCTGTATCTTGGTATTCTCGCTCTGTATTCCAGTTTTTCTGATCGGGCGATTGGTGCGAAAGCATCGGGTATTTTATGTATTACTACGGTAGTTATTTTACCGATCATCCATTTTTCTGTGGAATGGTGGAATACGCTTCATCAAGGGGCAAGTATTACAAAATTTGAAAAACCTTCTATTGCTACCCCTATGTTGATTCCACTGATTTTATGTATCTTTGGTTTTTTAGCTTTATATATTTGGCTTACTCTTGTGCGTTATCGTGTGGAATTATTAAGAGAAGATGCAAAACGCCCGTGGGTTAAGGCGTTAGCAAAGGATTGTAGTAAATAGTTTTATATTTTTTAAGAGGAATAAAAATGTTTTTCCAAACTTGGAGTGATTTTTTTGATATGGGTGGCTACGGTTTTTACGTATGGCTATCTTATGGCATTAGTTTGGTGTCGATTGTTGCGCTGATCATACAAAGTTTCAAACAACGTAAAACTATTTTGCAAAATGTGTTGCGTGAAACCCAACGTGAAGCTCGCTTACAACAAGCTAATAATAAAGGAAACACACTATGAACCCGAGACGTAAATCCAGACTTAAATTAGTTATTTTTGTTGTAGTTGGTATTGCGATTGCAAGTAGCTTGGTACTGTATGCGTTGCGTCAGAATATTGATTTATTCTACACCCCATCGGAAGTGATTTTGGGTAAAGATAATAATCCGAATCAAAAACCGGAAGTCGGTCAGCGTATCCGAGTTGGTGGAATGGTGGTTGAAGGTACGGTAGAACGTGATCCGAAAAGTTTAAAAGTGCGCTTTGATTTGAATGATATCGGTCCTGCAATTTCTGTTGAATATGAAGGGATTTTACCTGATCTTTTCCGTGAGGGACAAGGTATTGTTGCACAAGGGGTATTAACCGAACCAACGGTATTGACTGCCACTGAAGTGTTGGCGAAGCACGACGAAAATTATGTACCGCCTGAATTAGGCGAAAAAATGCAAAAGGTGCATAAACCGATGGGTGTAGATGAAGCTGATTTGAAAGGCGAAAGTACACGAGATCGTCAAGAGAAACAAGAAGGCAACAAATGATCGCTGAAATCGGAAATTATGCACTTGCTTTGAGTCTAGCCGTGTCGTTAATGCTCGCAATTTTTCCATTATGGGGGGCAGAGAAGGGGAGTACCCAATTAATGACATTGGCTCGACCAATGACTTATGGATTGTTTGTCAGTCTCACTATTGCCTTTGTTGCGCTATTTTATTTATTTGCCGTCAATGATTTCAGTGTGCAATATGTGGTGAACAATTCTAACAGTACTTTGCCGATTTGTTATCGTTTATCCGCTGTTTGGGGTTCTCATGAAGGTTCATTATTGCTTTGGATTTGGTTGCTTGCCCTTTGGTCTGCGGCGGTGGCGCTGTTGAGTAAACATTTACCTCAAGAAGCTGCGGCGAGAGTCCTTGGCATTATGGGAATTATCAGCGTGGGTTTCGTATTATTTGTTTTATTTACGTCAAATCCATTCACACGTACCTTCCCTGATTTTCCTGTGGATGGAAAAGAACTTAACCCGATGTTGCAAGATGTGGGATTGATTTTCCACCCGCCGCTACTTTATATGGGGTATGTCGGTTTCTCTGTCGCCTTCGCCTTTGCGATTGCCTCTTTAATGACCGGTAAACTTGATTCCGCTTGGGCTCGTTGGTCTCGACCTTGGACCCTTGCTGCATGGGTATTCTTAACGCTTGGTATCGTACTCGGTTCTTGGTGGGCGTATTATGAACTCGGTTGGGGCGGTTGGTGGTTCTGGGATCCGGTTGAAAATTCGTCCTTTATGCCTTGGTTAGCCGGCACAGCTTTAATTCATTCTCTTTCAGTGACAGAAAAACGTGGTTCATTTAAGGCTTGGACGGTACTCCTCGCAATTTTAGCTTTTTCTCTTTGTTTACTTGGCACGTTCTTGGTGCGTTCGGGGATTTTGGTCTCTGTTCATGCTTTTGCTTCTGATCCGACACGCGGTTTATATATTTTGGCGTATCTTGTTATTGTTATTGGCGGATCTCTTGCGCTTTATGCCTACAAGGGGAGCCAAATTCGTTCACGTGATAATGCAGAACGTTATTCTCGTGAAAGTATGCTGTTATTAAATAATATTCTATTAATGACCGCACTTTGTGTGGTGTTCTTAGGCACATTACTACCGTTGGTGCATAAGCAGTTGGGCTTAGGAACAATTTCAATCGGTGCGCCGTTTTTTGATCAAATGTTCTTGATCATTATGACACCGTTTGCATTATTGCTTGGTATTGGACCCTTAGTAAAATGGCGGCGGGATCAATTCTCGGCGATTAGAATGCCCGTTGTAATCAGTGTTCTTATCATGCTGGTTATGGGGTTTGTTTTACCTTATATCTTACAAGATAAAATTACGGTAAGTTCTGTTCTTGGTTCAATGATGACGATAATCATCTTGTTGCTTGCACTTTACGAATTGCAACAACGGGCAACTCACCGTGAATCATTTTTTGTCGGCGTGCGTAAATTGTCCCGTTCCCATTGGGGAATGTTGTTTGCACATTTAGGCGTAGCAATGTCAGTATGGGGCATTGCTTTTAGCCAAAATTTTAGTGTGGAACGTGATGTGCGGATGCAGGTGGGGGATAGTGCGCAGATCGGTCATTACGATTTCAAATTTTCCGGTATCAGTGATGCCAATGGTCCTAACTACATTGGAGGCAAAGCGCAGATTGATATTACAAAAGACGGAAAACCGGAAGCGACACTGTACGCTGAAAAACGTTTTTACACGGTGAGTCGTATGTCAATGACAGAGGCAGCCATCGATGGTAGTTTAACCCGTGATTTATATGTGGCACTCGGTGAAAAACTCGATGATAATTCGTGGGCGTTGCGTTTGTATTACAAACCTTTTATCCGCTGGATTTGGATTGGCGGCGTGTTTATGGCATTAGGTGGTTTGTTGTGTATGTTTGATAGACGTTATCGGTTTAGTAAATTATTAAAAAAATAATTTATTTCCAATAGTGATTCTTTTTGATCTTCCTTAAGAAAATGGAAGTACTTGGAAAAGATGGCGTAATTAACCTCTTCTCTTTAGCTTTTCAACAAGAAACGGTATTTACTTAAAAGAGCGGTAGAAATGAAAAAAAAATTATTGATTCCCCTTGTTCTCTTTTTAGCGGTGGTTATTGCCTTTTTAGTGCAACTTAACCGTAATGCTCAAGGTGAAGATATCAAAGCTTTGGAGTCTGCATTGGTTGGCAAACCGATTCCAGTGAAAACGTTAACGGAACTCTTTGAAAATAAGACCTATGATGATGCGTTATTCCGACAAGGCAAACCGATTTTGCTGAATGTATGGGCGACTTGGTGTCCAACCTGTTACGCAGAGCATCAATACTTAAATAAACTTGCGCAACAAGGCGTGAGTATTATTGGGTTGAACTATAAAGATGATTCGGCAAAAGCAATAAAGTGGCTAAAGGATTTAGGTAATCCCTATCAAGTTGTGTTGAAAGATGATAAAGGATCTTTTGGTTTGGATTTGGGGGTATATGGTGCGCCGGAAACTTTTATTGTGGATGGTAAGGGCATTATTCATTATCGTTTAGCCGGAGATGTAAACGAAAAAGTGTGGTTGGAAACTTTGAAACCGATTTATGACAAACTCGCGGAGCAATCACAATGAAAAAATTAGGGCTTTTTTTAACCGCACTTTTATTTAGCTCAGTGGCATTTTCCGCCATTGATGCTCTGAACTTTGGCTCGCAGCAGCAAGAAAGCGATTACCACCAGCTTGCACAGTCTTTGCGCTGCCCACAATGCCAGAATAACAATATTGCGGATTCTAATGCAACGATAGCAGTAGATATGCGTAACAAAGTATTTGAGTTGCTACAAGAAGGGAAGTCAAAAAATGACATCGTGGAATATATGGTGGCAAGGTACGGTAATTTTGTGACCTATGAACCACCGATGACGTCAAGCACCTTAATTTTATGGATTGCCCCATTATTTCTCATATTATTCGGCATTTTTTTCCTATTGCAACGAAAACCTAAAAAGCAAAGTGCGGTCAGAAACGACTCTGTTTTAACGGAAGAAGAAAATGCACGTTTAGCGGAATTATTAAATCAAAAGGATGAATAGATGAGTTTTGCATTAAGTTTAGTCGCAATTACGTTGTTAGTAGCGTTAATTTGTTTTTATCCTTTGTTGCGCCAGTTTAAAACAAAAAATGAACAAAAACGTGATGAACTGAATAAGGCGCTTTATTTTTCACGACTGCAAGAAATTGAGCAAGATGATGCTCAAGGGTTGGTGGAAAATGTAGAATTACTTAAACAAGAATTACAGAAAACCTTATTGGATGATGTCCCCCATCAGGAAGAAAAAAACATCCAAAGTGAAAAGTCCTACGGCAAAATTTGGTTTGCTTCAGGGGTGTTGGCAATCGGGATTATTGCAGGGACAAGTTACTTTATGGTTGGATCTTGGCAGGCAGAATCAATGTTAGAGCAGACTTATGCAAAATTGCCTTATTTTTATGATCGAATGAAAGAAGAAGAGACGAATCCTCTTTCTGATAGTGAAATGCAACAATTTTCTACCGCACTTCGTATAGATTTACAGAAAAATCCGCAAGATGCAAAAAAATGGTGGTTGTTGGGACAAATTGGTATGAATTTAGGTGATGCCCGTTTAGCATTCGACAGCTATCAAAAAGCAAATAAACTTGAGCCTGATAATTTGCAATATAAGTTGGGCTATGCCCGTGTATTAATGTTTTCAGAAGACACGACGGATAAACTAAAAGGCAGTGATTTATTACGAGAAGTTATCCGCAAAGATCATAGCAATATTGAGGCATTAAGTTTATTGGCATTTCGTTATTTTGAAACGGAAGATTATAAAATGGCGGCAGTAACTTGGGCGATGATGTTACGTTTAATGCCGAAAGATGATGAGCGGGTAGTATTAATTGAAAAAAGTATTCGGGCGGCACGTGATGCGTTAGAAATTCAAGAACAGGAAAAATCAAAAAGTATTACACCGGAAAAAAATTAATTATGTTTGAAATTGAAGGTGTTCATCATGTTGCAATCATTGTTTCAGATTACATTCGTTCTAAGCTGTTTTATACAGAAATTTTAGGGGCAAAAGTTATTGCTGAAACTTATCGGGTTGAACGTGGCGGTTATAAATTAGATTTAGAATTTCCTGATGGGAGTAAAATTGAACTTTTCTCCTTTCCAAATCCACCCAAAAGGCTAAATTATCCGGAGGCTTGTGGTTTACGCCATCTGGCGTTTAAAGTTAAAAATATGGAATCATGTATTTCTTATTTAACTAATAAGGGTGTTTCCTGTGAATCTGTCAGGGTCGATAAATTAACTAGAATGCAGTATACTTTCTGCAAAGATCCGGACGGTTTACCTATAGAATTCTATCAAACTTATTAATAATATAAGGATGAATATGAAATATTATACTTATCTCTTATGTTTTTCTATATTATCTTTCTTGCCTTTATCGGCTTTTTCTAGTGCAAAAACGATTGCAGGGGAAAAAGAAGGCGATGCTCAAAAAAAGTTCACTCGTTATATTCATATTAAAGAACGAGGAGTTTTAGATCCGACTACTTCAGCGCAAGATGCAAAAAATTTAGCTAATAGTGTTGAGTTTGAAGTATATATGGTAAATGAAGATTTTTCTTCCAGAAGTGTTTTTGTATCAGGTGAGGGGGTATGTAATGGTTTTGAGGGAAATAATGGAGTAGATTTTACAAACTCTACGAATAATTACATAAAACCGAATGATGATAGCCAGTACTATGGTGGAATTATGGCGGCCTCGCTTTATCGGAAAAATGAACCTAAAAATGTGCAGTATGTGCCTGTTTACGTCATTAATAACCCTCAATTAGAGAAGGAAATTCGTGAGCGGGAAGAAAGTCAAACAAAGCAAACTATTAAAGATAAGGTGGATAGCAATAAACAACTTTTGGATAAAATGGTCTGCAAAAAGGGTAAAAAATGAAAAAATTATTAATGATATGTTCAGCATTATTTCTTGTCGCTTGTAGTTCTCACCCCCCCGCACAGCAGGATTCGGGCATCTATGATATGAAAACCGTACAAGAATATCAGGCTCGTGTAGCCAGTGGTAACACGGTAACTGCCGAACAAAAAGCGAGAGCGGCAAAGGATATTTCTGATCCGATTAAAATGAATGCTAGTGATAGTCGTCAGAAAGTTATTTACCAACGTGCACCTGTTATTGTGCCAAGCATCGGATTTGGTTATTACAGAGGTTATCATCATTGGTAATGAAAAACGGCTTTCTTACTTCAGTTTAATAAAACAAACCGCACTAAAAGTGCGGTTTGTTTTATTATTGTTTTGTTATTTTTTCTTCGCGTATTTTAAGGAATCTATTGCGACGGCTAAAATAATGATGCTACCTTTGATGATATATTGCCAATAAGGGTTTACGCCTATATAGGTTAAACCATAGTTAATTACGGTAAAGATGATAACACCGGTAACTACGCCAATTACTGTACCCACACCTCCGGCAAATGATACACCGCCAACTACGCAGGCTGCAATAGCATCCAATTCATACATAAACCCTAGATTGTTAGTTGCAGAACCGATTCGACCGGCTTCTAACATACCACCGAAAGCATAGAACATTCCCGCAATGATATAAATCATAACAAGATTACGAGCAACGTTTACACCGGATACTCTTGCAGCTTCCGGATTTCCACCAATAGCAAAGATGTTTTTACCAAAACGGGTTTTATTCCACATTATCCACACTAAAAATGATGCAATAGCTGCGTAAATCGTAATATATGAAAGTTTAAAGGTTCCGATTCGGAAGAATCCTTGTGCGAATGTAGAAAAGTTTTCATTAAAACCAGCGATAGGTGAGCCACCTACTGCATCATAATAAAGGGAGTTGAAACCATAAACGATGATCATTGTTCCCATAGTGGCAATAAACGGCGTGACATTTAGATAGGCAATGACTAAGCCATTAACTAAGCCGATAACAGCGCCTACGGCACAAACGGCTAGGATTACAACAGGAATTGGGATTTCACCTAAATCAGGGAAAACACGGTTCATATTTTCCATAGACTGCAACATAGTTGCAGAAATTACAGCGGCCAAACCAACCTGACGACCGGCAGAGAGGTCTGTACCTTGTGTTACCAATAACCCTGCCACACCTAAGGCGATAATCAAACGCACGGAGGATTGGGTGAGGATATTACTAAAATTGATAAGGTTTAAGAAAGTTGGATCTTGTGCAATGATAATACCGAGTAAAATTAGTAGCACAAAATAGATCGCATTTTGTTTTAAAAGATCAAAGGATTTATTTTTTTCTAAGGCACTCATAATTCGTTCCTTTTGTTGTTATAAATATTTCGCTGCCAACTGCAAAATTTCTTCTTGGGAAGTTTTTGCCGTCTCCACAATGCCAGCAACCCGACCGTTACTCATCACGAGAATTCGGTCAGTTGTCCCTAATAACTCAGGCATCTCAGAGGAAATCATAATGATACCTTTGTCTTTTTTGGCAAGCTCTTGAATGAGCTGGTAAATTTCAAATTTAGCACCAATATCAATACCACGGGTCGGCTCATCAAGCATCAAAATCTCCGGTTGGGTAAGCAACCAGCGACCAATGATAACTTTTTGTTGATTACCGCCGGAAAGAGATCCAATTGTGGTTTTATGTGAAGGGGTTTTCACATTCATAGAATCAATGACCCATTGGGTATCGCTACGCATTTTTTTATTGCTAAGCAATTTCCAAGGCGTAAGGTAAGATTTCATATTTGAAATCAAAGAATTGAATTCAATACTTAGATTGGAATAAATCCCGGTGGTGCGGCGTTCTTCGGTGACGAGGGCAAAACCGTTATTAATCGCTTCAAGTGCGGTTCGATTTTTGACGGTTTTATCGTGTAGCTTGATTGTGCCGCTTTTGAGTTCACGTACCCCGAAAATGGCTTCGACAATATCGGTACGTTTTGCACCGACCAAACCTGCAATACCTAAAATTTCCCCTTTACGCAATTCAAAGGAAACATCTTGAATAGAAGGTTGGTTCAAGGCAGTTAAATGTTCGACTTTAAGTACAACTTCTTTTGGAACGTTCGTCTTTTCAGGGAAACGTTGGGTCAGTTCTCGTCCTACCATCATTGAAACAATTTGTTCCATACTAGAGGTTTTGACCGGTACGGTATTGATCCACTTTCCATCACGTAAAATAGTAATTTCATCACAAATTTTGAAAATTTCATCCATTTTGTGAGAAATATAAATAATGCCACATCCTCGATCTTTTAGTTTTTGAATAATTTTAAACAGATGCTCTACTTCTTTTTCAGAGAGTGAGGAGGTGGGTTCATCCATAATGACGATTTTAGCATCATAAGAGAAGGCTTTCGCAATTTCGATCATCTGCATTTGAGAAACGGAAAGTTTTGCGACCTTTTCTTTTGGATTGATATTAATATCCAATTCATCAAAAATCGCTTTAGTATCACGATACATTTTTGCGTGATCGACAAATGGGCCTTTTAGCGGATAACGCCCAAGCCAAAGGTTATCCATAACACTGGTCTGGCGTACCAAATTGAGTTCTTGGTGCACCATAGAAATACCATTTTCTAGGGCTTCTTTTGATGTTTTAAAATTGACGGGTTTACCTAAGAAAAGAATCTCACCTTCATCTTTAGCGTAAATGCCGAACAAACATTTTAATAATGTGGATTTCCCCGCTCCATTTTCTCCCATTAAGGCATGAACAGAATGGGAGCGGACAGTTAAGTTTGCGTTATCTAAGGCTTTTACACCCGGAAAGGATTTACTGACATTGGTCATCGTAAGCAGCACTTCGCCACTTTGACTTAAATCTTGAATTGTCATATCCAACCTCATTTGGAATAGGGGAAGTAGCATTACTCCCCCTAAAGGTTACATCATTGATATTAGTGTTATTTTAAGAATTCACCTAAATTATCTTTATCTATACCGACATAGGGGATACGAACAACGCGGTCTTTTAATTCCCATTTGGTGCCTTCATTAGCGGTTTTACCTTGAGCAAGGTTATTAGCTAATTGAACAACTGCTTTACCTTGATTTACGCCATCATTTAATACTGTACCGGCGAGTTCTCCTTTCTTAATAAGTTGTAATGCTTCAGGTAATGCATCCACACCGAAAATCGGTAATTTTTTACCATGAGCTTTAACTGCTTCCAACGCACCTAATGCCATGCCGTCGTTGTTTGAAATAATCACTTCAATATTATTGGCTTTAGAGCTGGATAACCAAGCATCCACTTTGTCTTTTGCCATTGCTGCATCCCACATACCCGTATCAATGAATAACTGTTCGGTTTGAATACCCTGTTTATTTAATTCCTCGATAACATATTTAGTACGGGCTTCAGCATCAGGATGACCCGGCTCACCTTTGAGTAATACAAATTGGATTTTACCGTCTTTGTTTAAATCAAATTCAGGAGTTGCTTTCCATTGTTTTGCAATTAAGTTACCTTGGATAATCCCTGATTCTTTTGGATCTGTACCGACATAATAAGCCTGTCCATAGCTACCGAGTGCTTTTGCGCCGGGATCTTTATTGAAGAATACTACTGGGATATTATCCGGTTTTGCTTTACCGATAATAGTTGGTGCAGCAGCTGGGTCCACTAAGTTGATTGCAAGCGCTTTCACACCTTTAGAAAGTAATACATCAACTTGGTCGTTTTGAATCGATTGAGCATTTTGAGAGTCATTCATTAATAGCTCAATGCCTTGTAATGTTTTCGCTTCTTTATCAATTTCTTTACGCATTAATGACATAAAGTTGTCATCATATTTATAAATGGTGACCCCAATACGGTTGTCAGCAGCATAACTTGCTGTAACCGAGCCTAAACCTACTGCTAAAGCGATTGCACTTAATACTGTTTTTTTCATAAAACACTCCTAATTGGAAGGTTGATGTGAACAAAGAAGACACTGTACGTTATTGTTACAATTGTCATAACTCTCCTGGAATGATACTTATCAAATCCCTGTAAGTCTGTGATCAAACTCACATAAATGAAAACGATTACAAAACAATGTTGAAATTTGTGACCTTGATCACATTTCAATTTGCTGCCTCTACAGAAAAACGGCGAACCAGTGTCGGGTTAAATTGAATAGCTGAGGGAGTTGCAATACTTTCATCAACTAAACTTAATGCTAAGTTGGCTGCATAAGTTGCCATTAAATCAATGGGATAACGAATTGTCGTGAGTTTAGGGATTAAATAACGTGCAATCGGCATATCATCAAAACCGATAATAGAAAATTGGCTCGGCACATTGATATTATTTTCATTTAGTACCGAAATTGCCCCAGCAGCCATAGAATCATTGTAGGCAACAACTGCGGTTAAATCTTTATTGTAACTGAGTAAATCAATCATTGCCTGTTCTCCCCCTTCAAAATCAGGGGAATTGTGTACGATCGCATGTTTGACGATGGGATAATTGTGCGTTTTTAGGGCTTCCAGATAGCCGGTTTGGCGCTCCACTTCATCAAAAATAGCATGATTGGAACCGATATAAGCAATATTTTTATGTCCGCATTGAATGAGCATTTCTGTCGCAATATAGGTACCTTTTTGATTATCCAAACTTACACAACGATTTTCATAACCTTTAATAACACGATTAATCACCACCATTCCTTTCACTTTATTAAGATAATCTTTAAGTTCTTCATCTGAAAGCGCTTTAGAATGGACAACCAAACAGGTACAACGTTTCCGTAATAACGTATTGATTGCCTCACGTTCTTTTTCGGCATGATGATAACCAATACCGATTAAAATCGTTTTATTATGGGATTCAGCTACTTTATCTACCGCTTTCACTAAAATAGCAAAAAAAGAATCTGTTACATCTGTTACTACTACACCGATCGTATCGGTATTTTGTACGGCAAGTGCCTGTGCATTAGCATTAGGCTGATAACTTAGCTGAGAGATCGCATTTTGTACGGAAAGACGGGTCTTTTTACTGACTGACGGATGATTGTTTAACACGCGAGATACTGTTGCAACGGAAACTTTAGCGAGCTTTGCAACATCATGAATTGTACTCATAATACGCCCTCTTTCATCTAACTTATAGTTATTTATCATACTGGTTTAGTATAAAATTGAAAACGTTTACTTTTCAATTTTGTAATATAGATCACAAAAAGCACCCTTAAAATTCTAATTTTGTGATGTGGATCACGGTTTATTATTCAGAAGTTAGGTATCTTATTTAATAAGGAAATGTAAGCGATTACAAATTGATAGGTAAAAAAGGAGTTATATATGAGTGATAGATTATTTGAACCAACGGAGCATCCTCACCGTCGTTATAATCCGTTAATTGATCAATGGGTCTTGGTTTCACCACATCGAGCCAAACGCCCATGGCAGGGGCAGCAAGAAAAAATCGTAGAAGAGCAGAAACCAAGCCATGATCCGAGTTGCTATCTTTGCCCTCGGAATAAACGTATTACGGGCGAGCTAAACCCTAATTATAATAAACCTTATGTGTTCAAAAATGATTTTTCGGCACTTCTGGAAGACACTCCGGCACCGGAAAAATCAAATGATCCGCTTTTTCAAAGCTCTCAAGCTTGCGGAGAGAGTAGAGTAATTTGCTTTTCTCCGGATCACAGTAAAACTTTACCATTATTGACCGCACTTGAAATTGAAGAAGTGATCAAAGTTTGGCAAATGCAGCTTAGAGAACTCGGGAAAAAGTATCAATGGGTGCAGATTTTTGAGAATAAAGGGGCGGCAATGGGCTGTTCTAACCCTCACCCCCACGGTCAAATCTGGGCAAACAGTTTCTTACCGAATGAAGTAGCTAGCGAAGATCAAAGCCAACGTAATTACCGGCAAAAATACGGTTCTGTGATGTTGCTGGATTATGCAAAGCGTGAACTTGAATTAAAAGAACGGATTGTTGTTGAAACCGAGCATTGGGTAGCGGTTGTTCCTTACTGGGCTGTGTGGCCTTTTGAAACTTTGTTACTTCCTAAAAACCACGTGAAGCGCTTAACAGAATTAACTGATGCTCAGTCGAAAGATTTAGCAATCATATTGAAAAAATTGACCACAAAATACGATAATTTATTTGGAACCTCTTTCCCCTATTCAATGGGATTCCATGCCGCACCTTTTAACGATGAAGAAAACGAACACTGGCAGCTCCATGCGCATTTTTATCCGCCGCTTTTACGATCTGCCACGGTGCGGAAATTTATGGTGGGGTATGAAATGCTGGCTGAAAGTCAGCGGGATTTAACGGCTGAGCAGGCAGCGGAAAGATTGAGAGCGTTAAGCGAAATCCACTACAAGGAGAGAGGATAACGTTCCTCTCTTTCTATGCGTGATTCCTCCCCCAGCCTCTCTTTGCGAAAGAGGGGAGTTAATGCTGGGTATAAATTCAAATATTAAGGATAGAAATATGACACCAATTGAAAAATCCCAACACATATTCACTCAAAAATTCAATACAGAACCTACACTCACAGTTTATGCACCCGGTCGTGTAAATATTATAGGGGAACATACGGATTATAATGAAGGCTTTGTCATGCCTTGTGCGATTAACTTTGGTACGGCAGTGAGCGGTAAAAAACGTGATGATCATATTTGGTATGTTTATGCGGCTGATTTGGATGAAACCGATAAATTTTCCCTTTCTGAGACAATTGAAAAAAGCCCGAATAAATGGGCAAATTATGTGCGTGGCGTGGTGAAATTTATTCAAGAACGTTATCCGCATTTTAAGCAGGGAGCGTATCTTGTCATTTCGGGTAACGTACCGCTTTCGTCTGGTTTAAGTTCATCAGCATCGCTGGAAGTCGCGGTAGGAAAATTTTGCCAACAATTGGGTGATTTAACTATCTCTCATGTTGATATTGCGCTTAATGGTCAAAAAGCCGAAAATCAATTTGTAGGCGCTAATTGTGGCAATATGGATCAGCTTATTTCTGCACTTGGACAAAAAGATCACCTTTTGATGATTGACTGCCGAAGCCTTGAAACAATACCGACCGCTGTACCGAATGATGTAGCGGTGATTATCGTGAATTCGAATGTACCGCATGATTTAGTCACGGGCGAATACAATATCCGCCGTCAGCAATGTGAAAAAGCAGCGGCATTTTTTGGTGTGAAAGCGTTGCGTGATGTATCCGTATCTCAATTTAAAGAAAAAGAAGCGGAATTGACCGCACTTGATCCGATCGTGGCAAAACGTGCCCGTCATGTTGTGACAGAAAATCAGCGGGTATTAGATGCCGTGGAGGCGTTAACCCACAACGATTTAACTCGATTAGGTGAGCTAATGGGGCAATCCCACGATTCAATGCGTGGCGATTTTGAAATTACCGTGCCACAAATTGATTATTTGGTAGAATTAGCACAATTGGTTATCGGCAAACAGGGCGGTGCAAGAATGACGGGAGGCGGTTTTGGTGGTTGTATCGTTGCCCTTGCACCACAAGATAAAGTCGAGGCTGTACGCAAAATTATTGCCGAAAATTATGAAAAAACTACCGGATTAAAAGAAACATTTTATGTTTGCACAGCATCGCAAGGTGCGCGTGTTATTTAAGGGAAAATCATGTTAGAAAAAACAGCATTCAATGCCCCTGATGGCAAACCTTATCAAATTGTCTTTTTGCAAAATGAAAAAGGAATGCTCATCAAGTTGATGGATTGGGGAGCAACGTGGTTATCTTGTCAAGTGCCGGTAAATGGCAGATTGAGAGAAGTATTATTAGGCTGCAAAGTAGAAGATTATCCGAGTCAGACTGCTTATTTAGGGGCGAGTGTAGGGCGTTATGCCAACCGCATTGCAAACGCACAATTCGAACTAAACGGAGAAATAATTCAATTGGAGGCCAATCAAGGTCAGCATCAGCTTCATGGGGGGGAAGGTTTTGATCAACGCCGTTGGATGATTGAAAAGTGCGGTGAAAATTTCGTCTGCTTTTCATTGAACTCTGCTGACGGAGAGCAGGGTTTTCCCGGAAATGTAAACATCACCGTGACTTACACACTGACAGAAGACAATGCTGTCAAAATTGAATATGAAGGACTGAGTGATAAAGATACTGCATTGAATCTCACCAATCACGCTTATTTTAATTTAGAAAATGCCGAACAAGGTTCAGATATACGAGAACATAGTTTGCGATTGAACGCAGATTTTTATTTGCCGGTAAATAATGAAGGCATTCCAAATTCTCCGCTTAAACATGTGGTAGGGACAAGTTTTGATTTTCGACTGATGAAACAGATTAAACAAGATTTCTTGCTGGGCGATCAGCGTTTGACTAAAGGTTACGATCATTCTTTCATCGTCAATAAGGCATGGCAAAAACCTTGTGTCTTGCTGGTTTCTCCGAATGAGGATCTAAGCCTTGAAGTGCGAACATCTCAAGCCGCATTACAAGTTTATACCGGCAATTATCTTGCCGGCACACCAACCCGAGAGGGGGGAGAATATGCCGATTTTTCCGGAATTGCATTGGAAACACAATGTTTACCGGATACGCCGAATCATCCGGAGTGGCAAAATTACGGCGGTCTCCAAAAAGCCAATGAGCGCTATTATCAGTGGACGGAGTTTAAGTTTTTATAGATTAAGTGCGGTAAAAAATAAGTATATTTTTTACCGCACTTTGCTTTTCTACGCTTTCACTTTGCGAACTCAGTCAAAATATGATACTTTTCTGAAGTGAATTTAGTCTAGTCTAAACAGAATAATATGAGTGACGAACAGCAAAATTTAATTCAATCTGAAAACACTAAAAAATCTTTTTTACAATCTTTATTCGGTCGTTTTTTTCAGGGAGAATTGAAAAATCGTGAAGAATTAGTGGAAGTGATCCGTGATTCCGAGCAAAACGATTTAATTGATCAAAACACCCGAGAAATGATCGAGGGGGTAATGGAGATCGCCGAGCTTCGGGTGCGTGATATTATGATTCCGCGCTCACAAATTACTTTTATAGAAAGTGAGCAGGATTTAAATTCTTGCTTAAATATTATTATTGAATCAGCCCACTCACGCTTTCCTGTCATTGCCGATTCGGATGATCGGGATAATATCGCAGGGATCCTACATGCAAAAGATTTACTGAAATTCTTGCGTGAAGATGCAGAAGAATTTGATATGCCAAAACTTTTACGTCCGGCAGTGATTGTACCGGAAAGTAAACGTGTGGATAGAATGTTAAAAGATTTCCGTTCGGAACGTTTCCATATGGCAATTGTGGTGGATGAATTTGGTGCTGTGTCCGGTTTAGTAACAATTGAAGATATTCTAGAACAAATTGTGGGCGATATTGAAGATGAATTTGATGAAGAAGAAATTGCAGATATTCGCCAACTTTCCCGTCATACTTATGCAGTACGTGCGCTGACGGACATTGATGATTTCAATGAACAGTTCAATACGAATTTTGATGATGAAGAAGTGGATACCATTGGCGGTTTAGTCATGCAGGCTTTCGGTTATTTGCCGAAACGCGGTGAGGAAATTACCTTAGAAAACCTGCAATTTAAAGTCACCTCTGCCGATAGCCGCCGTCTGATTCAGTTACGTGTTACCGTGCCGGACGAACGTTTGCCGGAAGTGAAAAATATAGAAAACGAATAGTCTTTTCCAATTAAACTTTTCCCTCATTTTTCTTGAGGGAAATCTTTTTGTCATATTGAAAATGAGATGAAAAATTTATTTATTTATTTTATTGCTTTTTTTTCCGGTTTACTCGGTGTTTTTGCTTTTTCTCCTTTCGACTACTGGGGCTTGGCCTATGTTTCATTGCTAGGCTTAATTTATGTTGCTAAAACTCAGAAAAAATCTACCGCACTTTTGGGCACGTTTTTATGGTCAATGGGATTTTTCTGTTTTGGTGTCAGTTGGTTGAATGTCAGCATTCATCAATTCGGCGGCGCTTCTCTTGGCGTAAGCTATTTACTTGTCGGTTTACTTTCTGCTTATCTTGCCCTTTATCCTATGTTATTTGCCTATCTCGTCCATCGTTTTCAGGTAAAAAGCGCGGTTATTTTTGCAGTAATTTGGACATTTACGGAATTTCTCCGTGGTTGGGTATTTACCGGTTTCCCTTGGTTACAATTCGGCTATACACAAATTGACAGTCCATTCTCCGGAATAGCCCCGATCTTTGGGGTGAGCGGATTAACCTTCTTCACCCTATGGGCAAGTGCGGTCATTTTTAATAGTATTTTTGCTTTATTTAAAGAAAAAAATATCAAATTATTACTGGCGAATGTTCTACTTTTTACCATTGTCAGTGGCTTAGCGAGTTATGCACAAAAAATCATTTTTGTGAAATCTGCGGAAGATAAAACCCTGACGGTTACGCTTCTACAAGGTAATATTGAGCAAAATCTAAAATGGGATCCTGCTTATCTCTATTCAACGTTAGAAATTTACCAAAAATTAATCGCAGAAAATTTAGGGAAAAGCGATTTGATCATTTTGCCTGAATCGGCGTTGCCTACTTTAGAAAATTCGATCGTTCCTTTTTTTGAAACCCTTGATCGTGTCGCACAGGAAAAGAATATGGAAATCATAATCGGGACAGTGTATCAGGACGAACAATCGGGCAAATTGCTGAATTCTATTGTGACCGCAGGTAATCCTGATTTTCCTTATAAATTGGATACTTCAAATCGTTACAATAAACATCACCTTGTCCCATTTGGCGAATATGTCCCGTTGGAAAATATATTACGCCCGTTAAACTCCGTGTTTAATTTGCCGATGTCGGCTTTCCAAAACGGGGAGGCAGTGCAGCCTTCTTTTATGGCAAAAAAACGTGCTTTTTCACCTGCAATTTGTTATGAAATTATCTTTGGCGAACAAGTACGAGAAAACTTGAAAAAGGATACCGATTATTTGCTGACCATTTCCAATGACGCTTGGTTTGGCGATTCCATCGGGCCTTGGCAGCATTTACAGATGGCGAGAATGCGGGCATTGGAATTAGGTAAGCCTTTAATTCGTGCGACTAATACCGGGATTTCGGTATTTATTAGTGCAACGGGTAAAATTTTGGCGCAAGCACCTCAGTTTGTTGAAACAACGTTGACCTATAACATTGCACCGACTGAAGGCAAAACACCTTATTCTGTATTGGGTAATTTGCCGCTTTATGGACTATCACTCTTGTTTTTATTATTACATGGGGCAATGGCGTATGTTCGTCGCCGTATGAACCTTTCACAAAAACGATAGTCAAAGCGACCGCACTTTATTGATGAAGTTAATTCATCACGAGATTAAATTATTGGTGGTTTGAAAAATCGCCTCACTAAAATGAGATTTGAATGGAGCAAAATCTAATCGAAGTCAAAAACCTCACCTTTAAACGGGGTGAACGTGTGATTTACGATAACTTAAATTTAAAGGTCCGAAAGGGAAAAATTACGGCAATTATGGGACCATCCGGTATCGGAAAAACGACGCTGCTAAAATTAATTGGCGGACAGTTGCATCCGGAACGGGGGGAAATTTGGTTTGATGATAAAGATATTTGTCGTCTTTCGAATCGTGAGCTTTATGAAGTACGCAAACGTATGGGAATGTTATTTCAATCCGGTGCGCTTTTTACCGATATTTCTACTTTCGATAATGTGGCGTTCCCGATCCGTGAGCATACCCGTTTACCGGAAAGTTTAATTCGCCAAATTGTATTAATGAAATTGGAAGCAGTCGGTTTACGCGGTGCAGCACAATTAATGCCCTCCGAGCTTTCCGGCGGTATGGCACGCCGGGCTGCGCTTGCAAGAGCCATTGCGTTAGATCCCGATTTAATTATGTTTGATGAGCCTTTCACAGGACAAGATCCCATCAGTATGGGCGTGATTGTGAGTTTAATTAAACGTTTAAATGAAGCCTTGAGTTTAACTTCAATTGTGGTTTCACATGATGTGCAAGAAGTATTAAGTATCGCTGATTATGCTTATATTATTGCCGAGAAAAGGGTGATTGCAGAAGGGACGGCAGAACAATTGCTGGCAAGCCAAGATCCACAAGTGTTGCAATTTTTAAAAGGCGAAGCGGATGGACCGGTGAAATTCCATTATCCGGCGGAAAGTTATATTGGGGAGTTATTTCAATGATTACGATGATTTCTTCCCTTGGACGACGCGTCATTCATTTTTTCCGTGCATTAGGGCGTGCCGGTTTCATGTTGTTTGGCGCATTGGTGGGGAAACCACAAATTCGCCAACATTTTCCGTTATTGATTAAACAACTACACGTTTTAGGTGTGCAATCGTTGTTAATCGTGATGCTATCCGGCTTATTTATCGGTATGGTCCTGGGGTTACAGGGCTATGTGGTATTAGTGGATTTTTCTGCTGAAACCAGTCTTGGTCAGCTTGTGGCATTATCGCTTTTGCGAGAATTGGGGCCGGTAGTGACCGCACTTTTATTTGCCGGACGGGCTGGCTCGGCATTAACCGCAGAAATTGGCTTAATGAAAGCAACCGAGCAGCTTTCTAGCCTTGAAATGATGGCGGTTGATCCACTTCGCCGTGTGATTGCACCACGTTTTTGGGCGGGAGTCATGACGATGCCGATTCTTTCCATTATTTTTATTGCAATAGGAATATGGGGCGGCTCACTGGTTGGTGTGGATTGGAAAGGCGTTGATTCCGGTAGTTTTTGGTCAGTCATGCAAACTTCAGTCAGTTGGAGCTATGATATTCTCAATGGATTCATTAAGAGCGTATTCTTCGCTATTGCGGTGGTGTGGATTGCATTATTTAATGGTTATGATTGCATACCAACTTCAGAAGGCATCAGTCAAGCCACGACTCGAACCGTAGTTCTTGCGTCATTAGTGGTTCTTGGGTTAGATTTTATCTTAACTGCCATCATGTTTGGGGCAGGCTAAAAGGGTGTTTTATGCGACAAACAATTAAATATGAATTTTGGGTAGGATTATTTTTATTACTCGGTATTGGGGCCTTGGTGTTCTTAGGTTTACGTGTAGCAAATGTGCAGGGTTTCGGTGAGAATAAATCTTATACCGTTACTGCAACTTTTGATAATATTGGCGGACTAAAAGTCCGTGCGCCGTTAAAAGTTGGCGGTGTGGTAATAGGACGGGTCAGCAGTATTGGCTTGGATGAGAAAACTTATTTACCAAAAGTAAATATCGCGATTAACGAAGAATATAATGAAATTCCGGAAAATAGTTCGTTATCGATCAAAACATCGGGATTATTGGGAGAGCAATATATCGCATTAACAATGGGGTTTGATGACGGCGAAACCGCAATGTTAAAAAACGGTAGCCAAATTCAAGATACAAAATCAGCTATGGTATTGGAAGATCTCATTGGTCAATTCCTCTATGGCGATAAAAAATCTGACGGAAATGCGGAAAACGCGGAACCGACAGTAAAATAATAACAATATTTAGTTAGGAGATTTATGATGAAAATCATTCAGTTGAAGAAATGGTTTGCAGTTTTAGCTTTTGCAATGACCGCACTTTTTATGGCTCGCACGGCAATGGCGGAAACCAGCCCTTATGTTTTAATGCAACAAGCCTCTGATAAATTATTTTCAGACATTAAAAACAGCCAAGCCAAAATTAAACAAAACCCAAATTATTTGCGTACTATTGTACGTAACGATTTATTACCTTATGTGCAAGTGAATTATGCCGGTTCTTTAGTGTTGGGATCGTATTTTAAATCCACTACACCGGAACAACGTGAGAAATTCTTCAAAGCATTTAGCGATTTTATTGAGCAAGCCTATGCGCAGGTTTTAACGGCATATAGCAACCAAAATATTCAAATTGAACCGGCTAAAGATATTGCAGGTAAAAATTTAGTGAGTATTCGCGTTAATATTATTCAAAATGGTGGTGCTGCGCCGATTAAACTGGATTTTAAATGGCGTAAAAACAGTAAGACTGGTGAATGGCAAGCCTATGATATGGTCGCTGAAGGCGTGAGTATGGTGGTGACCAAACAAGACGAATGGAGCGGTATCTTACGTCAGCAAGGTATTGAAGCATTAACGGCTCAAATTCAAAAATCGGCCGCTCAACCTGTAACATTAAGCAAATAATCTTATGACAAGATTAAATTGGGATTTGATTCGAAATAATGATAAGATAGCGCTCCGATTTTCTGGGGAGCTATCTCGTAACACGTTGTTAGCCTTATGGCAACAACGTGCTTCTTTTTTGTCTGAGGCTAAATTAAATCAATCAATCATTGAATGGGATTTAACGGAGATCACAAAAATTGATTCCGCAGGTTTTGCACTACTTTGCGATTTTCTGTATGACAGCAAACAATTGCCTAACAAAACGGTGCGTTTAGTTAATCCTCCTCAACAATTATTAACGCTTGCGGATTTAGTCAATCTATCTGATTGGATCGCAGCTTTTATTGACCATCATTAAAATGGGAATCCGAATGGAACTGCAAGAAATTGAACGAATTTTAAAAGAATCTTTAAATGTTGATGAAGTATATGCTCAGGGTGAAAATGCCCATTTTGGTGTGATTGTCGTGAGTGATGAAATTGCAGCCTTGTCAAAGGTCAAACAACAACAAACTATTTATGCACCATTAATGAGTTATTTCACAACAGGTGAAATTCATGCTTTAACCATCAAGACCTACACTACTGAAAAGTGGAAAATGGATCGTCTTTTACATCAATCCAGTTAAATTAGGATTTCTATTATGGAAAAATTTCGTGTTTATGGCGGACAATCCCGTTTAAGTGGTACCGTCACTATTTCCGGTGCTAAAAATGCGGCACTTCCGATTCTTTTTGCCTCAATTTTAGCAACAGAACCGGTAAAATTAACGAATGTACCTGAGCTCAAAGATATTGAAACCACGCTTAAAATTTTACGTAAACTTGGAGTAAAGGCAGAACGTAATGAAAGTGGGGGCGTATTACTTGACGCATCAAAAATTGATCATTTTATTGCACCTTATGATTTAGTGAAAACGATGCGGGCTTCGATTTGGGCATTAGCGCCGTTGGTTGCACGTTTCCAGCAAGGTCAGGTTTCCCTACCGGGAGGTTGTTCGATTGGTGCACGTCCTGTTGATTTACATATTGGCGGTCTTGAAAAAATGGGTGCGGATATTGTGCTTGAAGAAGGTTATGTAAAAGCACAGGTGATGGATCGTTTAATCGGTACGCGTATTGTTATGGAAAAAGTCAGCGTGGGTGCGACTTTATCTATCATGATGGCAGCGACACTTGCAAAAGGTAAAACGGTAATTGAAAATGCTGCTCGTGAACCGGAAATTGTCGATACCGCCGATTTCCTCAATAAAATGGGGGCAAAAATTAGTGGTGCAGGTTCGGATCATATTACGATTGAAGGTGTGGATCGCTTAACCGGTTGTGAACATAGTATCGTACCGGATCGTATTGAAACCGGGACATTCTTAGTGGCGGGGGTAATTTCAGGCGGACGTGTCGTTTGTAAAAATACAAAAGCAGATACCTTAGATGCAGTGATTGATAAATTACGTGAGGCTGGCGCTCAAGTTGATGTCACGGAAGATAGAATTACATTAGATATGTTCGGTAACCGCCCAAAAGCGGTGAATATTCGTACGGCTCCTCACCCAGGTTTTCCAACGGATATGCAAGCGCAGTTCACCCTATTAAATATGGTGGCACAGGGTACGAGTATTATCACTGAGACGATTTTTGAAAATCGTTTTATGCATATCCCGGAATTGGTTCGTATGGGGGGTAAGGCTGAAATTGAAGGTAATACGGCGGTATGTCAGGGTGTTGCTCAACTTTCTGGAGCCGAAGTGATGGCGACGGATTTACGTGCGTCAATTAGTTTGGTTTTAGCAGGCTGTATTGCAACAGGTGAAACTATCGTTGATCGTATTTACCATATTGATCGTGGCTATGAACATATTGAAGAAAAACTTCGTTGTTTAGGGGCTCGAATTGAACGTTTTTCAGAACAAAGCGAAGAGCTGTAATGATTTTTCCTGGCAAGTAGCAGGAAAAGAGCGGTCAATTTGACCGCTCTTTTTACTTCTGAATATAAGATTTCAATGTTTGTTCCACCTCATAAATCCAATCTAATTCATATTGAGTGAAACCAGCTTGAATACGGGCATCGGTATTAATTGCACCTTTAAAAATCACAATACGATATTTATGTAATAATTCAGTGAAACATTTCATCGCATCTAATCCACGTTTCGCAGAAAGCGCGTGATACCAATGATTACCGATATAAACATGACCGATTTCATCCCGCAAAATAATATCTAAAATATCAACGGCGGCGAAATCTTTGCGCTGGGCTATTTTTTCTTGTAATACAGGGGTTGCATCTAATCCACGGGCTTCTAATACTCTTGGAACGAGCGCCATTCTCTCCCAAATATCGTGAGCGGTGGCTTGTGCCATTTCCCATAAACCGGCATGGGCTTCAAAGTCTCCGTATTGATAACCCAATGTTTTCAAATGTTCATTGATCAAACTAAAATGCGTGCTTTCTTCACGTGCGACGCGCAACCAATCTTTCACAAAAGCCAGTCCTTCATCCAATTCTTCTTGGGCATTTCGCCCGAATCGCCATGCGGCATCTAAGCCCAAATTAATCGCATTAAATTCAATATGTGCAATGGCGTGCAAGGTGGCAGCATAGCCTTCTTTTGTGGCAAAAGAACGTTTGGGAACATCTTTGGGTGCGACTAAAATAGGTTTTGCCGGGAATCCAGCAATATTTTGTTTAACGCTGATTTGTGGAAAATCATCGATTTCCGTGAGTGAGATCATCGGTAAAATCTCATCATAGAGTTGATTAACAAGTGTACATTTAATGCCGGGATTGGTTTCTTGCAAGGCTTCAGTGACCTTATGCCAAAATTCTCTTTTCATTACTGCCTCAAATTCGGTTATTTTTGATAACGGATTAAGCCTTCTTGTTGTGTAGTTGCAATTAATTTTCCCTCTTGTGAAAAAATTTGCCCTCGTGAGAGTCCACGTCCAGCAAAAGCGTTATTACTTTCGATTGCATGGAGATGCCAATTATTCAAGTCAAATGGGCGATGAAACCAAATACTATGATCAATTGTCGCTACTTTCATTCCTTGTTGTAAAAAACCTTTTTCATGAGGATGAAGTGCGGTCAAAAGACAGTGAAAATCGGAAAAATAGGCAAGTAAACATTGCTGTATGGCAAGATCAAGCGGTGCCTTACCCTGTGTTCTAAACCATGAATATTGTTCCGCCGGTAATTTCACTCCATTGAACGGATTATTGAGGTATTTTGTCCGTATCTCAAAAGGACGTTCAGCCATAAATTTCTCTTTTAATGATTCAGGCAGGGCTGATGCCATTTTTTGTATCATTGCGTTTTCGTCAATGAACTTTTCAGGTTGTTCCACATCAGGCATTACACTTTGATGCTCAAACCCGTCTTCACATACTTGAAAGGAGGTAGTGATATGACAAATCGGTTCATTATGTTGAATGGCTTTCACCCGCAGGGCAGAAAAATTTCGTCCTTCACGCAAGGTTTCTACATCATAAATGATCGGATATTGGCTCTCTCCCGGTGCAAGAAAATAAGCATGGCATGAATGTAAAAGCCGATCTTTCGGTGCAACTTGCATCGCAGCAGACAATGCCTGCGCCACCACTTGCCCGCCAAATACTTGGCGAAGCCCTAAATCTTGGCTTTCCCCACGAAAAATTAAATCGTCAATTTGTTCAAGTTTAAGCAGATGAATTAGATGATTAAGCGCTTCTGACATTTTGCCTTCCTCATTGAATAAAAGTGCGGTTATTTTAACGAAGATTTTTTGGAATGCCAAAAAAGCGCGAATGGAAGTGTGAAAAGGGGATAATGCTATTTTAATGAATGTCTCAGAAATCCATATATTTATCTCCAAAACCAACCGCACTTTTTCAATTTTCTTTTCAATCTGTATAATAGTGTGCTTTTCTAATTAGAGAGGAGATAATTTGAAATCAATGATAGTAAAGCCCGATACATTGCCACAGTTCATTCGCAAACAAATTGCCGATAGTGATGCTTTTGGATTGATGGAAGGATTTTGTCGGCTTTTGCGTGAAAGCCCTGAGGCACAGATTGTTCCTCATTTACGTTTGATTAAACGTATTTTAAAGCAGGATCATGAGCTTGCTTGTTCCGTGGCGGAACTGTTGTGTAGTTGGTTATGTAGTTTACGTTTATATCCGATTTTTATTAGCAACGGAATTTTACCGCGTGAAGGGTTTGGGCGTGAGATGAAAAATCGCCTTTATGAACGTTTTAGCCCTTCTTTTAAAGATGTGAATGATTTACGTGATGTTTTCTATTTGCTATTTAATGATAAAGATGATGCACGTTGGATTGATGCTGTTCCGTTGAGAGAATGGCGGGCGTTATTTGGTATATTGACACGTAAAACGACGGAAAAAGATCGTGAGCGATTACGTGTGCATTTTCAAAATGAAGGGCTATTTGCTATTGAGATGCTCTCTATTTGGATCGCGGCCGAAGATATGGAACCGGAATTAATGCGTATGGAACCGTCACTATTAAATGCCGATTCACCTTTTGTGGCATTGCATCGAGAAGTGGTTGATTGGTTGTTGGCTCGTCGTCGAAATGAAACTTTTGATGATAGCCATTTACAAGTGATGTTTGAACAATGTCAGCAATTAATTGAACGTTTGCAAAAACGAGGCGCTGTAGTTGGTTCATCTCTTCATGTTGCTTATTTGTTGGAACGGCTTTCACAAACGCTTGAACGTTTAGAAAAATTGATGGCCATTTTTGTATCAAATCGTTATTTACCACGTCGCATTTTATTGTTAACGGCTTGTTTTGCCCGTGCCGCGGCAGAACAGCATAGTATTTCCCGTTTATGGAAACAAAGTTCAAAGCTGATTGCTCGGAGTATTACTCAAAATGCCGGTGATCATGGCGAACACTATATTACACGGGATAAAAAAGAATATTTTGCTATGTTTTATTCTGCGGCCGGTGGTGGAATATTGATCGCATTGATGGCGTTATTTAAAACCTATTTGGGCAGTATTATTGATGATAAAGTCTGGAAAGGCATTGCAGAAGGGCTTAATTATGGTTTAGGGTTTACTTTGATTTTTATGTTGCATTTCACCGTTGCAACGAAACAGCCGGCGATGACAGCTGCCCGTTTTGCTGAAGCTGTTGGGAAGAATCCGCAAGGTAAAAGTTTAAACGTAAAATTAGCACAGTTATTGGTAGATGTGTTTCGTTCCCAAAGTATTGCCGTATTTGGTAATGTGATCGTTGCGATGAGTTTGGCGATGATCATTGCTTTTGGTTACCACTATCAAACGGGAGAAGCACTGATGAATCAGGAACAGATTGAATATCACCTACATAGTATTGATCCTTTTGCCGGTACATTATGGTTTGCCGCAATCGCTGGGGTATGGTTATTTTGTTCAGGTATTATCTCGGGATATTTTGATAATCGTAGCAATTATTTGAATATACGAATGCGTTTACGCCAGCAGCCATTATTAAAGAAATTAATGCCTTTAAAACAGCGAGAGAAACTAGCGAATTATATGCATGAAAATTATGGTTCTATTGTCGGAAATCTTTGCTTTGGTCTATTGCTCGGTTTAACTGGTGTGGTGGGGTATTTAACCGGTTTACTGTTAGACATTCGCCATGTGGCATTTTCTTCCGCTAATGTGGGCTATATTGCGGTGAGCGGGTATTTCGATTTTGCACTCTTATTACAATGTATCCTTTTTGTCTTGCTAATTGGTTTAGTGAACTTGGTCGTGAGTTTTTCTTTAACCCTTTGGATTGCACTACGTTCTTTAAATGCAGAAGTAACCAGTTGGTGGGCGATTTGGCGTGAAGTTTTAGAAATTATCAAACAACGCCCGTTGAGTTTATTTTTACCTGTTCAACTGGAAAAATAAAAAAAGTGCGGTTAAAAACGAAAGAAATTTTAACCGCACTTTTGTTCTTGTGATATTTATCACATTTCAGCTGTTTCTTTTATTGTACACTCTCATCAGTATTTATTTCTTGTGATAAGAAAGGAGCGTGTATGAAAAAAGAAATTGATACGAAAACCCTTATTATTGGTACACTTTCATTAGTGTTTGCCATTATCTTTTTTGGCGGATTTGCCAAAGATTTGTGGGGCGGTATTTTTGATTTTAGTAAATTAACCGGTCAATTTCCTGAATGGCTTAAAACATCAGGCGGTACCAGCGCAAAAGGCGGTTTCTTATTTGCTTTGACATTGGTTCCTAGTGTGATGTTGGCGTTGGGATTTGTGGCGATTTTTGAACATTATGGTGCATTACTCGCCGCTTCTAAATGGCTAAGTCCCGTGCTTAAGCCGTTAATGGGAATTCCGGGGAATTGCTCTATTTCGCTTATTGCCAGTACACAAAGTACAGATGCCGGAAGTTCTACCGCTAAGTTCTTATATGACGAAGGTCAAATCACCCATCATGAATTGTTAATTTTCTCTGCCTTTCAATTTAGTGCCGGCGCATTTCTGACAAACTTTCTCGCTTCCTTTGCACCTCTTCTATTAATCACCGATAAAGCCGGTGCGGTTGCACCTGTATCTATTGCGATGGCATTAGGTGTGATTTTCTTATTTAAAGTTTTTGGGGCGAATTTAATGCGTCTTTATGTGAAAAAGTTTGTGAAAGAAAATGAGGTGGCGGTATGAGTAAACAAACGAATACAGAATCAAAGTTAATTACCGATATTTTTGTTGAAGGGGCAAGAAAAGGCTGGAATATCGCGATACATAGTACGATTCCTAACGTATTAATGGCTTTTGTGATTATTTATATCTTAAATGCCTCCGGTTTGTTGAAATTATTAGGGGAATATGTCGGATTTGTGATGACTCCATTGGGTTTACCGGGGGAATCCATTGCGGTTTTCCTTGCCGCATTTCTAAGTTGGGGTGGTGCCGCAGGTGTCTTGGTAGCTTTAGTTCAGGAAGGTACGTTGAACGCACAACATATTGCGATTCTTATTCCGGGAATGGCGTTAGTCGGTTCTACGGTTCAATATATGGGACGTGTTTTAGGGGTATTGGGTGTACCCGGAAAGCATTATTTGGTGCTTTTTGGCATTTGCATTATTAACGCTTATTTAGCGATGTTATTAATGCGGGTATTAATTTAGCAATGGAGGAATACATGATGAATAATGAACAACTAGAGATATTTTTAGATGAACTTAAAGAACTCACCGATATTGAAAGTCCAACGACCGCTATCGATGGCATTAATCAGGTAGCGGAATGGTTCATCAAAAAAGCAGAAACACTGGGATTACAACATAAACGAATTTCTATGACTTCCGATAAAGTTGCGCCAGGCTTATTTATCAGTAATCATTTGGACGCGGAGAAATTCGATATTCTCTTTGTTGCACATATGGATACGGTATTTCCGTTAGGAACCGGAAAAAATGTGCCTTTTACAAGGAAAGAAGAACGCATTAACGCATTAGGCGTGATTGATGATAAATCCGGTGCATTATTGTCTTTCTATATCGCTCAGGAATTGGATTTATCGAAATACACAATCGGGATCTACTTAAATTCTCACGAAGAAAACGGTTCACTTTATGCAAAAGAAAGTATTCGTGAATATGCGCGCAAAGCACGTTATTGTTTTGTCATGGAACCCGCACGTGAAGACGGTTCAATGGTCTCTACCCGAAAAGGAATGGTCACTTACCAAATTGAATTTCACGGTGTGGCGGCTCATGCTGGAAATTGCCCTGAGCGGGGGCGTTCCGCATTGGTTGAAGCGGCACATTTCATTACTGAATTTTATAAATTGAATGATTTTGATGTCGGACATACGTTTAATTGCGTAATGACTCATGGAGGAAGCGGACACAATGTAATTGCGGATTATGCGGCGTTAATGATCGAAATGCGTTATAAAAAATCTTCGTCTATCGAATTTTTTGAACAGCATTTGCAACGGGTGCTTGAAAATCCACTAGTGGAAGGGATTACTTCAACAAAAACGTTAATTAATAAAGAATCTCCAATGATTGATGAAAAATATCTTCCTTTAATTAAAAAAGTATTTGATGAAGTGGGAGAAAAATTGGCTATACCTATAAAATGGGTTGATGCAGGCGGATTAAGTGATGGCAATATTGCGGCTTCGGCTGGGTGTCCGACGATTGATGGTTTGGGACCAACCGGTGGTAATATGCATGCGAAAACGGAATATTTGGAGATAAATTCAGTTATTCCTAAATGTAATCTTGTCGTCGGCGTGATTAATGCATTGATGTCTCATCCGGCTTGAATTTCAACGCAAGAAATCTCATAGAAAATAGAGGCAACAACTGATGCCTCTATTTTTGTATATATGCTCAGAGTAATTGTATTTAATATAATAAGTAATGAAAATATCACTAAGAAAAAAGGTTCTTATTCCTTAAGCTTTAATTTTCCCTGTTTTACGGTATCATATTGCTCATTCATTTTGATTATTTTATGAATGGTACTCATGAAGCCCACATTTCTTGAATTTCGACATCTTAAAACGCTGCTCGCCTTAAAAGAAACGGGCAGTGTTTCGTTAGCGGCGAAACGGGTTTATCTCACTCAATCCGCTCTTTCCCATCAAATAAAACTCATTGAAGATCAATTTGGTTTGCCCTTGTTTGAACGCAAGAGTCATCCGTTGCGTTTTACCGCAGCTGGGGAGCGTTTGATTCGTCTTGCCAATGAAGTAATGCCAAAAGTGATTGATGCGGAGCGTGATTTAATTCGTGTTAAACATGGTGAGGCAGGGCAGCTGCGAATTGCGGTGGAATGTCATACTTGCTTCGATTGGTTAATGCCTGCAATGGATGCGTTTCGCCAGAATTGGGGCTTGGTGGAACTGGATATTGTGTCCGGTTTTCATACGGATCCGATAGGATTATTGCTTTCTCATCGAGCAGATTGTGTCATTGTTTCGGAAATCGAAGACAATGATGAGGTGATTTTTAAACCGCTCTTTTCTTATGAAATGATGGGGATTTGTTCGAAAGATCATGTTTTGGCAGAAAAAGCGGTTTGGGAGGCGGAGGATTTTGCCGATGAAACATGGGTAACTTATCCCGTACCGGATGATATGTTAGATCTATTGCGTAAAGTGTTAAAACCGAAAGGAATTAATCCGATACGTCGTACCACAGAACTGACGATCGCAATGATTCAACTAGTCGCAAGTCGCCGTGGTATTGCCACTGTTCCTTATTGGGCGGCATTGCCATACCTTGAAAAAGGTTATGTAGTCGCACGAAAAGTTACGCAAGAAGGTTTGTATAGCAATTTATATGCAGCCATTCGAAAAGAAGATGAAAGTCTTGCTTATATGGAAGATTTTTATCAAACCGTTAAATCTCAAAGTTTTTCCACTTTACCGGGATTGTCCGTTTTAGAATTAGCGAGGGAGTAAATGGATTTTTCTAAAGCACATCCTATCCGTGCCGCAGCGAAAGCAGCATTACCTTATAGTGCACCGATGATTGCCGGATTTTTATTTCTTGGCGTAGCCTATGGCATTTATATGAAAGCACTGGGTTTTGGTGTTTGGTACCCTACATTGATGGCGTTATTAATTTATGCCGGATCGGTTGAATTTATCGCTGCCAGTGCGTTAGTGCTGCCTTTTTCTCCGATAAGTGTATTGTTAGTGACGCTAATGGTAAGCGGCAGACAAATTTTCTATGGCATTTCTATGTTAGAAAAATACGGCGTTCATCTCGGCAAAAAACGTTGGTATTTAATTAGTTCCTTGGTGGACGAATCTTTCTCATTGAATTATATGTCAAAAACCCCACCGCACTTAGATAAAGGCTGGTATATGTTTTTTGTGAGTCTATATCTACATATTTATTGGGTGTTGGGCGCAGCGATGGGAAATTTATTTGGAGAGGTGTTACCCGTTGATTTAAAGGGCGTTGAGTTTGCTATGACCGCACTTTTCTTGGTGATTTTTGCTGAGAATTGGATGAAAGAAAAATCTCATGAAAGTTCTTTGTTTGGTTTAGGGATTGCTTTGGTTTCTTTGCTCATCGTAGGAAAACAGCATTTTTTAATCCCAACCTTAATCGGCATATGGGTAATCCTAACACTACGCCGTCCTAAAATAGAAAGTAAATTGGAGGCGTTAAAATGACTTTAACGGAACAGATTATAACGATAGGTGTTTGTGTGCTTGCCGTGCAATTTACCCGTCTTTTGCCTTTCTGGATTTTTCCGGCAAACCGTCTAGTCCCTGAATATATCCGCTATTTGGGAAAAGTGTTACCTGCTGCGATGTTCGGAATGCTTGTCATATATTGTTATAAAAATATTGATATATTGAGCGGCTATCACGGTATCCCCGATTTTCTTGCCGGAGCATTGGTTTTGGCGCTACATTTTTGGAAAAAGAATATGTTTCTGTCCATTGCCGTAGGCACGATTTTTTATATGATTTTAGTTCAAACTGTCTTTGTTTAATCTTTTGAGGGCGTAAAATAAAAATTCTTTATTGTGCAATCGGTTGCCTTTATTTCGTCTCTTTTCCTCTTTCCCTAAATCTTTTATTATGCTGCCCACATTTATTTTGACGAAGAACGGAGAGATATAATGGAATTAAACTTAATAGAATCGTTAGGCTACATAGCAACGTTTTTTGTAGCGGCTTCATTTTTGTTTAAATCAATTGTTTACTTGCGAATTGTAAATAGTATTGGCGCTGTTTTGTTCGTGATTTACGGTATGATTATTGGTGCCTATCCTGTTGCGGTACTGAACGCTTTTCTTGTTTTCGTAAACCTCTATCAACTTTACCGTTTGAAGAAAGAACAACCTCTTTCAAAAACGTTGAAATAATTACTCATAAATCACTGAGGTGATTTATTCGCTCCTTCGGAGCCGTTGACAAAGCCAATATTCAAAATCCTTCGGATTTTGTGACCGCACTTTCCATCATTTTCAGTATGATAGCGCTGTTGAACAAAGCTGATTTTTGGCTTTATTGGCAGGGAAACGGCGTGTGTCCTTGCTTTTCGTTTATCTCACCACATTTGATAAAGTGCGATAACAAATGGCATAGTGAATACGCAAAGGAAAGTCGTGACACCATAGATTGCACTGGCTTTTTGAGCATTATTGCCGAAAATCAAGGCCATTTGCGTAACAGTGGCGGCAGAAGGACTAGTGGTGGCTAGAAAGCTGATCATCGCAATAGTTTCGCCATTTTCTACCCAACCGGCAAAGCCACAAAGTTTGATAATCACCAGGAGAAAAATAGGGATCAATACTAAGCGAAGTGCGGTGACCAAATAAATGCGTTTTGATGAAAAAATTGTTCGCAGTGGGATCGAAGCGATCAACATTCCGGCAATTAACATCGCATTTGGACCGATGAAAACGCCAATGGAAGAAAGTGTACCGTTAATAAAAGCCGGTAATTTTATTTGAAAGACGAATAGCACAACACCAATAAAAATTGACCACATATTGATATTTTTCACCATCACTTTCAGGCTTAAATTGCCTTTCCCAACAATAATCAGGCGGCAATGTGTCCAAAACAAAAAAGTTTGTACCACAATAAAACAGCTGGCATAAATAACCCATTCTTTCCCAAAAAGCGACATTACAATAGGAATGATCAAGTTGCCTGAATTTGAATAAATAGCGGTGGCGTGTTCAATGGGATCGAGCTTTAGCAGGCGTTTTAGCCCGCTTCCTGTAGCAATGAGAATAATGTGTAAAAATACCGCCATACCAAGAGAAAGCATTAATCCTTGGAGAATTTTAGGGGTATAGTCTATTTGGAAGGCTTCGATCATCACTGCCGGGCTAATAATGTAAAGCCCGATAATGGAGAGAGCTTTGCTGTCTTCTGATTTTAAAAGTTTGGTTTTTACCAGCCCATATCCCATTAGTACAATAAGGGTGAGTTCAATAATTTTGCTGCCGAGTAAAAATGCAATATCCATAGATTTTTTAACGCAAAGAAAAATATTAATTTATTAAACTATAGATGATGAGAAAGGGCAAAATAATTTGTTCTAAATACAACCACCGCAACTGCCACAACGCCAATCTTCTTTATTTACAGCTTGATAAAAAGCCCGTATTGTATTTTCTTCCAATGGAATGTTGTGTTCAATAAACACATCGGAAAGCCATTCAATATTTTCGACAATCCATTCATCTTTCCCTAATCCTTCTCGATAAAGTTCATCTTCAGGGTCCATAAAATTATAAATATTTTCTGTACCCATATCTTGATCACGGCGTTCGCGAGGTAAAGTAATGGGTAGATCAAGATAAGAAATGTCCCAATGTCCTAAACAGAGGGTATTGCCTTGCATAGACCAACGGGCTTTAAATGGATTATCACTCATGTTGAAATTTTATAAGAAAAGTTGAATGTGAGTGTAGTATAAAGTTGAAGAGGCATAAAACCCATACTAAAAAGCGGGTATTGGCTTGATCGAGATCAAGAGTGGATGAAAAAGTGCGATTAAGAAATACAATATTATGTAGCAGTTACATAAAGTTGTTTTTTTGTTCTCTTGTAGGGACACACTGCGTGTGTCCGGATTTTAACATATTGAAATGATTTGATTTTATAGCGGACACACGCGGTGTGTCCCTACATGTTGTTGAAATTTCTATGTTTGTGCATTGCTACATAATACCGAAGAAATACCGTTATTTTTCACCGCACTTTTAATTTTATCCTAACGTTTAAACATTCCCCCTAAACCACCAAGACCGCCCAAGCCTCCGCCCATTAAACCTTGCATACCCCGCATCATTTTCGACATTCCGCCTTTACGCATTTTTTTCATCATACGTTGCATTTCATCAAATTGTTTGAGTAATTTGTTCACATCTTGCACTTGTGTGCCGGAACCTAATGCAATGCGGCGACGTCGGGAACCTTTGATAATGTCGGGATTGGCACGCTCTTTTAAAGTCATAGAGTTAATGATCGCTTCCATTTTGATGAACATTTTATCGTCCACTTGGTTTTTAACGTGATCTGGTAAATTCTTCGCACCGGGGAGCTTTTCCAACATGGACATCATTCCGCCCATTTTTTTCATTTCGATCAATTGTTCACGGAAATCATCAAGGGTAAAGGCATCACCTTTCTTGAATTTCTGCGCCATTTTTTCCGCTTTTTCGCGATCTACCGAACGTTCAAGATCTTCGATAAGGGAAAGCACATCCCCCATGCCTAAAATACGAGAGGCGACACGATCCGGGTGGAATGGCTCAAGAGCATCGGTTTTTTCCCCCACACCAAGGAATTTAATCGGTTTACCTGTAATTTGATGGATTGACAATGCCGCCCCGCCACGGGCATCGCCATCTACTTTGGTGAGGATTACGCCGGTGAGCGGTAATGCTTCATTAAACGCTTTGGCGGTGTTTGCCGCATCTTGCCCCGTCATCGCATCAACGGTAAAGAGGGTTTCGATTGGATTTAATGCACTGTGGATTTGTTTGATTTCATCCATCATTTCGCCATCTACGTGTAGGCGACCGGCAGTATCCACGATGAGAACATCATAGAACTTGAGTTTGGCTTCTGAAAGGGCGGCTTTGGCAATCTCTACCGGATTTTGTTTGACATCTGATGGGAAGAAATCCACGCCTACGGATTGTGCCAAAGTTTCCAATTGTTTGATTGCCGCAGGGCGGTACACATCGGCAGAGACGACCAATACTTTCTTTTTATGGCGTTCACGCAAGAATTTTGCCAATTTTCCCACGCTGGTGGTTTTCCCTGCACCTTGTAAACCTGCCATTAAAATGGCTGCCGGGGGCTGGGTAGCAAGATTTAAGCTTTCATTTGCTTCACCCATGGCTTTTTCAAGCTCACGTTGTACGATTTTTAAGAATTCTTGCCCCGGGGTTAAACTTTTATTGACTTCTTCGCCTAATGCGCTTTCCTTTACTTTTGCGATAAATTCACGCACCACCGGTAATGCTACATCGGCTTCCAACAATGCCATACGCACTTCACGTAGGGTTTCTTTAATATTATCTTCCGTTAAACGACCTTTCCCCGTGATATTGCGTAAGGTTTTCGAAAGGCGATCAGATAAATTCTCAAACATTCTTAATCCTGTTTTTTCATCAAAAATTGTCGTGATTATACCGAAATCTAGGCGTTTTTCATCATTTCAAATAAATTTATAGCGAATTCGGAATCAGAACGTTAAAATAATAACAATTCCTAACAAGAGACAACGATTATGTGGTTTGCCGTTTTTTCGATTTTGTTTTATTTAATTAGCGCATTAATGATTGCGCCATTGCTTAACTCTTCGGATAACGAAAAACGCCGTCCGAAAAAAACATTATTCTTTTTGACCGCACTTTTAGCCGTCGTATTCCATCTGATAAGCCTTTATCCTGCATTACAGGAATTAGCCTTAGAACGTAAGTTTAGCTTAGTTGAAATCAGTTCATTAATGAGTGTAAATATTGCGATTTTGGCAATATTGGCTATGTTGGTGGTAAATTCTATGTGGTTTTTATTGCCGATTGTGTTTTCCTTCTCTATTTTTAATGTGGTTTTAGAGACATTTATGCCAAGTCATATGATTCAGTTATTAAATCAGGATTCTGCTATGTTATTTCATATCGGCTTATCCATTTTCACCTATGCGGTATGTTTTATTGCGACGCTCTATGCTATTCAAATTGGTTGGATTGATCACCATTTAAAAGCCAAAAAAACGCTGTTTCCACCGGTTATTCCTTCGCTCATCACGGTTGAACGCCATTTCTTCAAGTTATTTGCCATCGGGGAATTGCTTCTCACATTGACCTTAATTTCCGGTGTTTATCATTCTATCAATGTACTTACGGCAGAAAATATTCATAAAGCCGGATTTTCATTTTTGGCTTGGTTGATATTTGGCGTAGCACTTTTTGGTCATTGGCGATTAGGATGGCGTGGAAAAAGGATGATTATTTACGCTATTTCAGGTATTATTTTTCTCACGATTGCTTATTTTGGTAGTCGGTTAATTTAAAAATAGGGCGAACAGGGATTCGCCTTTATTATTGAGCCGTAGGTTTGTGAAATGAAGTGTGAGTAAAATTTTACGCACAAAAATATTTGCAACTCCACAGATCTTGCAGATTTATACAACTTACGGATGATGATTAACGAATAAAAAGGATCAACCCTTGGACAGTATTCCCCTTAGTACTTTATTTATCACTCTCATTATCTGTTTAGTTTTATCGGCGTATTTTTCCGGCTCGGAAACCGGCTTGCTTTCGCTGAACAAATATCGCTTACGTTTTCTTGCCGAACAAAATAATAAAGGGGCGAAAAAAGCTGAAAAATTGCTTAAGAAGCCCGATACCTTGTTAAGTTTCATTCTTATTTTCAATAATCTTGTCAATATTAGTGCCTCAGCTATTGCGACAATGATTGGGATGCGTTTATATGGCGATGCCGGTGTGGCGATAGCAACAGGGTTATTAACCTTTGTTATGCTGGTTTTCTCTGAAATTTTCCCGAAAACCGTTGCGGCAATGTACCCTGAGAAAGTCGGGTTATTTTCAAGCCATATTTTATCTTTTCTGCTAAAAGTCTTTTATCCACTCGTTTGGTTAATGAATATTTTTACGAAATCCTTAATGAGATTAATAGGGCTAAAACCGGATATGCAAAAACAGGTGATTAGCCATGAAGAATTAAGAAGTATTGTGACTGAAGCTGGAGAAGCTACGCCTGATGAGCAACATCCTCAAATGTTACTTTCCATTCTTGACATGGGCACTGTCACCGTAGATGACATTATGGTGCCTCGCAATGAAATTGGCGGTATTGATATTGATGATGAATGGAAAGCAATAATGCGTCAGCTGAATCATGCGGCGCATAATCGTGTGGTGCTGTACAAAGGAAGTTTAGACGAGAATGTATTGGGTATTTTACGTGTACGTGAAGCTTTCCGTTTATTACTTGAGAAAAATGAATTTACTAAAGAAACCTTAATTCGAGCTACGGACGAAGTGTATTTTATTCCGGAAGGCACGCCATTGAAAACGCAGTTAATGAACTTCCGTGCAAATAAAGAGCGTATAGGCTTAGTTGTAGATGAATATGGTGATATTAAAGGCTTAGTGACCTTAGAGGATATTCTAGAAGAAATTGTCGGTGATTTTACCACTTCTACTGCGCCGACTATTGACGAGGAAGTGGTACAACAATCAGACGGCTCAATGCTTATTGACGGCTCGGCGAATCTGCGTGATTTGAATAAAATGTTTGGGTGGGAATTAGATACCGAAGATGCCCGCACCTTCAATGGTTTAATTCTTGAACACTTAGAGGAAATTCCTGATGAAGGCACAGTTTGTGAAATCGAAGGTTTGCAAATCACTATTCTTGAAGTGGCAGATAATATGATTAAACAGGCTAAAGTCGTTAAACTTTAAGACTAACAAAAAACTGACCGCACTTTTGATTTGGATCATAAGTGCGGTTTGTTTTTACACCGTTTTTTATCAAGCTGTCTATAATTCATCTAATTAATTCTAGGTATAAGGATGATATGGAACAAGTGTATCAACGGGGCGTGACACGTGCTTGTGTACAAACAGCATTATTGTTGTTACAACATGGGGCGGAAAGCACGGTGGTGGTGCAAATGGCACAACGTTTAGGAATCGCTCTTGGGGTGGAAAGTGTAGAATGTGCCCTTACGGCAAATGCGGTGGTGATTACAACCCTTTCAAACCACCATTGCATTACCACAGTACGAAAAAATACTGATAAAGGCATCAATATGCAAATGGTGACTGAAGTACAGCGTATTGTGATTGCGGTAGAGCATAAATTATACAATTTGGATCTGGCACAGAAGAAACTAGATAATTTAAATCCTTTGAAGTATCACCGTGCTTTGGTGGTGCCGATGATTGGTTTATCTTGCGCCTCTTTTGCACATCTGTCGGGAGGCGATTGGCTGATTTGCCTCATTACTTTTTTTGCTTCCTTCGTGGCGATGTTTGTCCGGCAAGAATTATCAAAACATCATTATAATCCGATTATTGTTTTTGCGATTACGGCGTTTGTGGCTTCCCTCATTTCCGGTGTTAGTTTGAAATATCAATGGGGAAATGATCCGCAAATTGCTTTAGCTTCCAGCGTGTTGTTGCTTGTACCGGGATTCCCATTAATTAATTCGTTGGCAGATATTTTAAAAGGCTATGTCAATATGGGGTTAGGGCGTTGGACAGTTGCCACCGTTCTGACCTTTGGGGCTTGCCTTGGTATTGTGTTGGCATTAAGTGTGTTACATATCACGACATGGGGGCATTAATGATGATGTTTCTATTGAGTTTGTTTGATGATATGGTTTTTGCCGCCATTCCGGCGGTGGGGTTTGCCTTAGCATTTAATGTGCCGCTTAAGGCGTTAAAATATTGTGCGACTTTAGGGGCATTAGGGCATGTAACACGCACATTACTTTTACACATTAATGTGCCTATTGTTTTTGCAACCTTTTTTGCCACTTGTGTTATCGGCTTTATTGGCGTGCATTTATCACACCGTTATTTGGCACATCCAAAGGCATTTACGGTGGCGGCGATCATTCCCATGATTCCGGGCGTGCATGCTTATAAAGCGATGATTTCGATAGTACAAATTCATCACTATGGTTATTCTCATGAACTTTTGGAGCAAATGATCAGCTCATTTATTAACACCGCCTTTATTTTAGGGGCGTTGGTTTTTGGGCTTGCGTTGCCCGGATTGATTTTTTATCGCCAAAAACCTGTGGTATAAATCCTCACAGATTAAAAAAACACGCATTTTTGCATAGCATCATTGCGTGTTTTTTCTCATTATTCTTTTGTGATTTGTTTATCTTCCGGCAAAATTAAATTCAATATCAATGCCAATAGTGAGCCAACCGTAATGCCTGATCCCAATACCTCTTTGAAAAAGTGCGGTAATTTATCAAGCAGTTCCGGACGGGTGGTGACCGCTAAACCGCAACCGATTGAAATAGCAATAATTAAGCCATTGCGTTTGCTACGTTCCACTTTATCCAACATTTGAATTCCCGCGGCAATAATCATGGCGAACATCATTAAGCCTGCACCGCCGAGTACCGGTAGAGGGATAGAGACGATTAATGCACCAAATACGGGGAATAATCCTGCTAATGCCAATAACACACCGGTTAATGCGACCACATGGCGACTTGCCACGCCGGTTAGAGAAATAACCCCGATATTTTGAGAGAATGAAGAAAACGGTGTGGTGGACATAATCGCCGCTAAAGCCGAGCCTAAACCATCTGCCAATACACCGCCACGTAAATGTTTACCGGTAATTTCAGTATTAGTGGCATTTCCCAATGCAAGGAAATTGCCGCTAGATTCAACGATTGTGACCAAATAAGCAATGGACATTCCGATAATACCTGAAATAGGGAAGGCAAGCCCAAAGTGAAGCGGTTGGGGGACAGCAAAGGTTTGGGCGTTTTCCACACCGTCAAAATTCACCCAACCTAAAATAAGGCAGAGAACATAGCCTGTCATCATTCCAATTACAATAGCGGCAGCGGAGAAAATACCTTTCCCCCATTGAACCAACGCAACAACGATAACCAAGACAAAACTTGCCATCATCAAATTTTCCGGCGTGGCATAATTGGCATCACCACGCTGACCGCCGGCAAACCAATCCACCGCAACAGGAATTAAGCTCAAGCCAATCATCATCACCACTGTGCCGGTGACAACCGGTGGGAAAAGTTTACGAATATAAGGCATAAAAAAGCTACCGATAATCATCACTAAAGAGCCGACCAAGGAAGCCCCTAAAATCCCTGCGACACCATAATCGCTGAAACCAATAGCGAGGGCGGCGGCGACAAAGGTAAAACTGGTTCCCATCACACTGGGTAAGCGAATACCAATTGGACCTAGACCACGACATTGAATCACTGTGACCACGCCGGAAATTAATAATGCAGCGTTCACTAATGTGATCGTATCTTCTGTGGGGAGTTTTAAAACATTCCCGATCACCAATGGCACGGCGATAATTCCCCCCAGTGCGGCTAATAAATGTTGTACGGCAAGCAATAAACTCAATCCAAAAGGCGGTTTATCTTCAACGGAGTAGAGGAGTTGGTTGTTCATATTTTGGGTCCTTATGTAAAAGAAAGCGCGAATTATACGTTAAAGTGCTATATAAGGAAAACGTTTGCTTTTGTAGAGTAAAAGTGAGGTTGAGATTATCGGTATTATGTAGCAGTTGCACAAATCTGTTTTGGGGGAGGGACACACTGCGTGTGTCCGAATTTTAACCTATTGAAATGATTGGGCTTTATAACGGATACACGCAGTGTGTCCCTACATGTCGTTTAAATTTCTACTTTTGTGCATTTGCTACATAATACTGAAAATTATGCTGATTTTTAACCGCACTTGATGAATTACCTAATCCTAATCAAGAGCGAGAAAGGGGGAGGCTGCACTGTGAACTATAATCCCGATACCGGTAATCGTCCAGCCAATAATGAGTGCTTCCGCCCCACTACTTCTGCCATATTTTGTGGCAGGCTGAAAATACCTGAGCCAATCATTGAGATTAATACTAATGCCGTCATAGACAGTAAGCCAATTTTTGTTTGACATAATGCTTTCCTAAAAAATGATAAAAATTAAATAGATAGAATCGTTTTCACATATTGTTGCAAAGTGGGGATAACTTCTTGTTCAAACCATGGATTTTTTTGTAGCCAAAGTTGATTGCGTGGTGAAGGGTGAACTAACGGAAAAAAGTGCGGTAGAAATTCACGGTAGTTTTTCACTGTTTCCGTCACATTTAACATATTTTGCGGTAAATAATATTTTTGTGCATATTGCCCGATCAACATCGTCAGTTTGATATTTGGCAAGGTGGCTAAAATTTGAGGATGCCATTTTTCCGCAAAGCCTTTGCGTGGCGGCAAATCGCCGGATTTGCCTTTACCCGGATAATAAAAATCCATCGGAATAACGGCAAACAGTCCCGAATTATAGAACGTATCACGATCAACGCCCAGCCATTCACGCAAGCGATCACCACTTTTATCGTTCCAATAAAGGCGTGTTTGCTCCGCTTTTATACCGGGTGCTTGACCGACAATATTAATTCGGGCAGTAGTGGGGGCGGCAAAAAGCGGTTCGATATGACGTTCGGTGAAAGATTGATTTTGAGGATCGGCAATAATTGCCGCTTTAATTTGATTGATTGTTTGCATAATTTATCCGGTTTATCTTGTTTTATGATTTTTGTTCATTGATAGATAGGGAGCTTAACCCGATTTTTCCACTGACGCCTTAATATGCCCTGTGCCGATCCTGCAACAATCGCCAATAATGGTCGCCCCAACTTATGCCCCATACTGCCGTCATAAAATGATGATGGCTGACATTTTGCTTTCCTTAAATTTGCTAAAAAAAGACCGCACTTTAAGGTGCGGTCGTATTTGATGAAGTTTATACATTGAAACGGAAATGCATCACATCGCCGTCTTGCACAATGTAATCTTTCCCTTCTAAACGCCATTTGCCTGCTTCTTTTGCACCATTTTCACCTTTGAATTGGATAAAATCTTCATAGGCGATAACTTCGGCACGAATAAAGCCTTTCTCGAAATCCGTGTGAATAACGGCAGCGGCTTTTGGTGCGGTCGCGCCTACGGAAACGGTCCAAGCTCGCACTTCTTTTACACCGGCGGTGAAATAGGTTTGAAGATTTAATAAGGCGTATCCGGCACGAATCACACGGTTCAAGCCAGGTTCTTCAATGCCTAAATCTTGTAAAAATTCTGTTTTTTCTTCATCTTCCAATTCCGCAATTTCCGCTTCAATGGCGGCACAAACCGGCACAACCACCGAGCCTTCTTTTTCAGCAAACTCACGAACTTTGTCAAGATACGGGTTGTTTTCAAAACCGTCTTCATTAACATTGGCGATATACATGGTCGGTTTTAGGGTTAGGAAGTTATAGCTTTTAATCGCATGAAGTTCTTCTTTATCAAGGGGAACAGAGCGAATCATTCCAGCCTCGGAAAGCACCGGGAGAATTTTTTCCATCACTGAAAGTTCAAATTTCGCTTCTTTGTCGCCGCCTTTCGCACATTTTTGTAAACGCTGAATAGCGCGTTCGCAACTATCTAAATCGGCAAGCGCAAGTTCGGTATTGATGGTTTCAATATCGTTTAGCGGATCAATTTTTCCGGCAACGTGTACAATATCGTCATTTTCAAAACAGCGAACAACATGCCCAATCGCATCGGTTTCACGAATGTTTGCTAAGAATTTATTACCCAAGCCTTCGCCTTTACTTGCACCCGCCACTAATCCTGCAATATCTACAAACTCCATCGTGGTTGGAAGTACACGCTCCGGTTTAACGATTTCCGCAAGGGCATCAAGGCGGGGATCCGGCATTGGGACAACGCCTGTGTTTGGTTCAATCGTACAGAACGGATAATTTGCCGCTTCAATACCTGCTTTAGTGAGCGCATTAAAAAGGGTGGATTTCCCTACGTTTGGTAAGCCCACGATACCACATTTAAATCCCATATTTTTTCCTTATATTGAATCAAAAAAGTTGCGAAAATGACCGTACTTTTAAATTTTAAAACTATTTAAACGGTTGGTGGCTTTCACCATGCCGTCTTTAAAAATCATTTCCACGCAATCTGTGGCTTCATCAAGGGCTTTTTCAAGGGCTTGACGATCGGTCGGAGAGTGCTTGTTAAGCACATAACTGGCAACCAAATCACGATGTCCCGGGTGCCCGATGCCTAAACGTAAACGATGAAAATTGTTGTTATTTCCCAATTTCGCCACAATGTCTTTCAAGCCGTTATGTCCACCGTGTCCGCCACCCAGTTTGAGTTTTGCGCTACCCGGCGGTAAATCCAGTTCATCGTGAATCACCAGGATTTCTTCCGGTTGAATACGATAAAATCCGCTCAAGGCAGCCACCGCTTTACCGCTTAAATTCATAAAGGTGGTTGGCACAAGCAAACGGACTTCTTTTCCGTTCACCAAAGTGCGGGCGGTTTTACCGAAGAATTTGTTTTCAGGATTAAGCGTGGTATTGAAACGATGGGCTAAACGTTCTACCAACCATTCACCGGCATTATGGCGTGTTTCGGCATATTTATCCCCGGGATTGCCAAGTCCGACGATGAGTTTAATTTCAGACATATTGCGTAATGATTAAAAAATAGTGGCGTATTGTAGCTAAATGCAGGTAAATTCTCAATCTATAACGCAAGAACAAGCACTCCCGCTAAAATCAAGAGTCCTCCTATGATGAGTTTCAAACTTAGGGGTTCACCTAAAATGACAACGCCCAAAATAATGGCGATGACGACACTCAGTTTATCGATAGGTGCGACCCAAGAGGCGGGGGCGAGTTGCAAGGCTCGGTAATAGCATAACCAAGATAATCCTGTTGCAATACCGGATAATATTAAGAATGTGAAGGGTTTTGTAGCGATTTGTTGTGGTAATTGCCATTCATTACGGGCGGAAATAATACCGGCGGTGACGAGCAATACTACAATGGTGCGTATAAACGTGGCAAGATTGCTGTTTATGCCTTCCACGCCCAGTTTGCCTAAAATCGCCGTGAGCCCTGCAAAAAATGCCGAGCCAACGGCAAAAACTACCCAGTTCATTTTGTTTCCTTATTTATCGTTAAAATTATTCACAAACTCGATTACTTGTTTGTTAGTCTCTATTGGGATCATTGACAAAGACAACGCTCAAAAAACGTTGTTTTTTGTGACCGATCTTTTCCGCTATAATAGCCCAAAATTTTAAGATGAAGAAACCTATGATGAGCCAGATTAATATTGAAATCGCCTATGCCTTGCCGGAGCGCTATTATTTAAAAGATTTTCAGGTAGAAGAAGGCACGATGGTGCAAAGCGCCATTTTGCAATCCGGTATTTTGCAACAATTTACCGACATTGACTTGCGTGAAAATAAAGTCGGGATTTTTAGTCGTCCGGCAAAATTAACCGATATATTGAAAGAAGGCGATCGCATTGAAATTTATCGTCCGTTATTAGCCGATCCGAAAGAAATCCGTCGTAAACGTGCCGTAGAACAAGCCGCTCAAGCCAATAAAGAAAAAGGAGTCCAAAAATGACCGCACTTTCCCAAGCCGATTTTTGCTTACCCGAGAATATTACCCCTGAAATTTTCTTGCGGGATTATTGGCAGAAAAAGCCCCTCATTATTCGCAATGGCTTGCCTGAAATCATTGGGCAGTTTGAACCGCAAGATATTATTGAATTGGCGCAAAATGAAGACGCCACTGCACGCTTGGTGAAAACCTTTGCCGATGATGATTGGAAAGTATTTTTCAGTCCTCTAACAGAACAGGATTTTAAACATTTACCGCAGAAGTGGTCGGTGCTTGTACAAAATCTGGAACAATGGTCACCGGAACTGGGACAGCTTTGGAACAAATTTGGTTTTATTCCCCAATGGCAACGGGATGACATTATGGTGTCTTATGCGCCCAAAGGTGGTTCGGTGGGCAAACATTATGACGAATATGATGTGTTTTTAGTGCAAGGCTATGGTTGCCGCCGTTGGCAGCTGGGAAAATGGTGTGATTCCAGCACGGAATTTAAACCGAATCAGCCTATTCGTATCTTTGATGATATGGGCGATTTAGTGATTGATGAAGTGATGAATCCGGGCGATATTCTCTACATTCCTGCCCGTATGGCGCATTATGGTGTGGCGGAGGAGGATTGCTTAACTTTTTCCTTTGGTTTGCGTTATCCGAATTTGACTCATCTCATTGATGGCATCAGTAAAGGTTTTTGTCATCAAGATCCAGATTTGAATTTAAGCGAATTTGATTTGCCGCTTCGCTTAACGCAATCAGCGCAGCGTAGCGGAAAACTTGCCGATGAAAACATTCAGATGATGAAACAACAACTGTTGGATAAACTTTCCCATTCTGAAGCCTTTGATCAATTATTCAAACAAGCGGTGGCAACAGCGGTGAGTTCACGCCGTTATGAACTCTTGGTGTCTGAAGAAATGACTGATCCTGAAGATGTGCGTGCTGATCTGGAAGACGGAGCATTACTTTGTCAGGATAATAATTGCAAGTTGCTTTATACGGAAAATCCCCTTCGCATTTATGCTAACGGTGAATGGTTGGATGAATTAAATTTGATTGAAACGGAAGTGTTGAAACGCTTAGCAGACGGTGAATCCTTAGATTGGGAATTTTTAACGGATTTAACGAACGAAACGGAAGAGCCGGCAACCGCGATGGAATTATTGTTAGATTCAGTTTGTAACTGGCTGGACGATGGCTGGGTGCTATTAGATGAATATGTCTGAGAATATTTATTCCGTATCCCAACTTAACAATGTGGCACGCCAAATGTTGGAAAACCATTTTTCCCAGATTTGGCTGACGGGGGAAATTTCTAATTTTACCCAACCGGTGTCGGGGCATTGGTATCTCACGTTAAAAGATGAAAATGCCCAGGTACGTTGTGCCATGTTTCGGATGAAAAATTTGCGTGTCGCATTTCGTCCGCAAAATGGTATGCAGGTTTTGGTGCGAGCCAATGTGAGTTTGTACGAGCCACGTGGTGATTATCAACTCATCATTGAATCTATGCACCCAGCAGGTGAAGGCTTGTTGCAACAGCGATTTGAAGCTCTGAAAATGAAACTGGCGGCAGAAGGACTTTTTGCCCAAAATCTTAAGAAAAATTTACCGCACTTTAGTCGAGCCGTCGGGGTGATCACCTCATCTACCGGGGCGGCATTGCAAGATATTTTGCACATTTTGGCTCGCCGTGATCCGAGTTTGAAAGTGGTGATTTACCCCACCGCTGTGCAGGGGAAAGAAGCTGCAGCTGAGATTGTGCAGATGATCGAACTGGCTAATGCACGGCAAGAAGTAGATGTGTTGATTGTCGGGCGAGGGGGCGGTTCCTTAGAGGATCTGTGGTGTTTTAATGAAGAATCTGTTGCTCGTGCTATTTTTCGCTCGACTTTGCCAATCATTAGTGCAGTTGGACACGAAACCGATGTGACCATTGCGGATTTTGTTGCAGATCTCCGTGCGCCAACGCCTTCTGCCGCGGCAGAATTAGTCAGCCGAAATCAAGAGGAGCTACAACAACTCTGCCATCAGCAACAGCGCTTAGGTATGGCATTTGACCGCTTATTTACCGAAAAAGGCCAACGATTAAAACAGCTTATATTGCGCTTGCAAAATCAGCATCCACAGAATCAATTACGTATTCAGCAAGCAAAGAATGCACAACTTGCACAGTGCTTACATTTTGCGATGCAACGTCAATTTGAAAAAACGCAGCAAAAATTGACCGCACTTTCTCTTCGTTTAGCGCAAAATCCCTTACCTTATCGTATTCAACGCTATCAACAACAATTAGTGCAATTACAAGGGCGATTACATTTCAGTGCAAGCCGCCACTTGACGGAACATCAAAATAGGCTGGCGATATTATGTGGAAAATTAGATGGATTAAGTCCCTTGAAAGTGTTGGCTCGTGGTTATTCCATTGCAACAACGGAACAAGGAAAAGCTATCACAAGTATGAATGACGTTAAACAAGGGGATGAGATCACGACAAAATTTGCTGATGGAAGTATTCGTAGTCGGGTTGTGTGAAATTTAGATGAAATTGATTGATAGAGTCATTGTAATGTTTTTTAAGAAAAAGTGCGGTTTGTTAACCGCACTTTGTTTTTTATGATTCCTATTTTCTTCGCCATATGCTCTTTATTAATATTCATTTTGCTATCCTTTCGAAATTCAGTGAGTAGAAAATAGTCGTACTGAGCACTCTTGACGTTTGTTTTATTGACCTCCGGAAATAGCATCAAGCCAGTTGATCAAAGTTCGTTTTTGTTCATTGTTCATTTGTTGCCAATGATAATCAAGGCGAAAACGTAAAGCATCATTATGTATGGGAACATAAAGAGTATCTTCTAAGTTAAGTGCTTTACTATCACTGAAAAACCAATCAATAGGTGTATCTAAAATAATAGCTATATCCACCAGATGATTCACATTCATTTTGGTTGCTCCCCGTTCATAACGAGAAAATTGTTGTTGTGATACCCCGATTTTTTCAGCTAACACTTCGGCACTGATACCCAATTCTTTACGGCGGAGTTGAATTCGCTTGCCGATAGCAATATCAGTTTCTGCTGCGGTAAATCTTGCCATGTTATCTCTCATTGTGTGAAATCAGTATTATTTCCATTGTTTGTGACAATATGATTTCAAGTTACTCAATGAATGATATTTTTTCTTATTTATTAAAAATAGTTGATTGTCTTGAGGTTGTAATATTATAATTTAACTCAACCAATGATTTTTTCGTTAATCCATAATCTTGTTTTTGGAGATTTAATGGAAGGATAGCTGTTGCTCTAGCATTGGGAATTGTATTAATCACAAGTAGTAATCTTTAAGCCAAGTCCGTCGGATATTGCTAAAACAATAGCTATGTTTTTAGGAGGCTCCATAGGAAGTGTTTTGGGGAAAAGATTACTGAACTTTGTTGGCTAAACGTCAAGCTAAAAATATCGACAAAGTCGCTCTAGAAGTAGATAAACACACATAACTTCATTATTTTGGATATGAGTATGCTGCGCCGTTAATATCAAAGAGGATATTCGGCGCGGCATTGTTGCCTGATTTTTTAACAAAGGTAAAGCTATTTTTTACTCGGCTTGCACGCCGTAATGACGGTGGTTGCAAATTTGCTCGTGTTGAGCGTTTAACTGATGACTATAGACCAACAAACTGCACAATGAAACCATCATAGCAGGTAAATTTTCTACTGGTGATGAATAATAGCTTTAGAGGTTTATATTTTAGTCTAAATGACTGGCTCTACTATTCCGTTGGTAGCATATATACCAAGATAAATAGCTATTATTCATAGGTTATATCAGGAAATTTTACACTGAAATGTGGTGGGTGTTTATTCTTGAAAATAACCCTGAATTAAAAGGATAAGTAAATATATGAATAAGATTTTTAAAGTCATTTGGAATCATGCAACTCAAACATGGACTGCTGTATCAGAGCTTTCTAAAGTCAAGGCAATTTCTTCTTCTACTACTTCAAATAAGCCTGACTCATTGAGTGCCAATTTAATTAAAGCAATTGCAATTACATTGCCACTTGCGACCACACCTCTTGTGGCTAATGCTTATGTTGAAATTGCAGGCACTCCGCACACTGCACAACCCAACCCTAGTGCGAGTGCTAAACCTGATGCTAGAGCTACTATTACTTGGGCATATGATTATAAAAATCCTGGTAATAAATCTTACCGTGATGCCGATAGGCAAGGTAACTTAGCCGATGGTTATTCAAATAACGGAGAATATGCGTTTGGTATCGCAATTGGTAATAAGAGTAATGCTCTTAACAAAGAGGGATCTTCAAATGGTATTGCAATCGGTGATTATTCTCAAGCTATTGGTGGACTATCTACTGCTATCGGTGCATTTTCAAATGCGGAAGATATAGGCTCAACTGCAATTGGTACTTCTGCTCGAGCCAAAGGATTTAACTCTCTTGCAATGATGCGTCAATCCGCTGCGATTGGTGACTATTCTGCAGCAATCGGTTCTGTCGCCTATGCAAAAGGGAATGCAAGTTTTGCATTTGGGGCGTCCGCGACATCAAATGGTAATCAATCTATTGCGATTGGTAATGCCGCGCCTAAAACTCTTGATGGTTTACCTGGAGCTGGGGAGGCGAAAAGAACCAAGTATGACGGTTTAAGTAATACCCAATCAAATGGTGATCGTTCCGTTGCAATTGGTTCGGGAGCGAAAACAAATGGTAATGATTCCTTTGCATTTGGTTCATTAGCCAGCACAGGGGAATTTTCTTCTGTACGTGATAATTACTTAGGTGAAAACGTAACTAAACCTAGTTCCTCCACTGCAGAAAAAGCGATTGCATTTGGTACAAGTTCAAGAGCGATAGGGAATGCATCTATTGCTTTTGGTTACAATTCATTAGGTGCTAAAACCAATTCTATTGCATTCGGTGTAGAAGCTAAAGCGCATAAGAATGATGCTGTTGCATTTGGTAGTAATGCTAATGCAACTGAGGCCAACTCGATTGCTTTTGGTAGTAATGCCCAAGCGTTACATGAAAATGTGATAACTATCGGTAAAAACTCAAAAGCAACTAAAAAAGGTGCGATGAGTATTGGTGAGGGGGCAATATCTAATGCTAATAACTCATTGGCTTTGGGTAACGGCACTATTGTTAATCAAGAAGATATTAAAAATAAAAACGCAAAATATACAAATGATGGTTTTGATGTTGAGCGTGGTGTTGTTGCGATCGCAAATAAAGGTGCAGAGCGCCGTTTAGTTAATTTAGCGGCAGGTCGTGAAGACACTGATGCAGTAAATGTTAAACAGTTGTCTGAGGTTAATGATAATTTAGCAAAATCTATTGCCGGAGATGGTTATACTGGTTACAACATTGATAGCACTACTGGTCGTTACACTTATAAAGCACCTGAGTTTGATATTAAAAATCAGAAACTGAGTAATGTAAAAAAAGCGGTAGAACTCGCTCAAACCAACTATGTAAGTGTTAATGCTGATAAATCTAAACAAAAAGAAACTAATAGTAATTATGATAATTTAGGTGCTAAAGGTACGGGATCTATTGCATTGGGTGAAATGACCGGTACAGGAACAAATGCAAAAGAGTCAATTGCAATCGGACATAATACGAATGTAACCGGGGCTAATACTATTGCTATTGGTGCAAATATTAATGCGGGTACAACCGGTTCGGTCATTCTTGGTGATAATTCTACAACCATAGGATCACATGCAACTGAGACGGTCGCAAATAAAACGATTGGTGGACATACTTACAATTTCAGTGGCTCTGTTCAGGATTCAGGCCGCTTTGTAAGTGTTGGTGAAAAAGGTAAAGAACGCCAAATTAAAAATGTAGCGGCGGGGCATGTTGAAGCTAATTCAACTGACGCAATTAATGGTTCTCAATTATATGCTGTTGCATCACGAATTGAACAAGGTTGGAAAATCACAACAGATAAGATTGGTTCAGGTGAAGTAAGCGGCAATAAAGAGCAAAAAATTGCAATGGGTGATACGGTGAAAATCATCGCAGGCAATAATATTAATATTACGCAAAATAATGCTAATTTAACAATTACGACTAAAGAAAACGTTTCTTTCACGAAAGTGACAACAGGTAATACAACTTTAGATGATAAAGGTTTGACAATTAAAGATGGGCCAAAAATCATTAAAGATGGTATTGATGCTGGTAATAAAAAAATTACCAATGTTTCAAATGGCACGATTAATGCAAATAGTAAGGATGCAGTAAATGGTTCTCAACTTTTTGCTACAAACCAAAATGTTACAAATAATGCCAATAATATTGCTAATAACACTCAGAATATTTCTAAAAATACAAGTGAAATTGCTAAAGGTTTAAATTTCCAAGGCGATAATACAGGTGTAACTGTAAATCGTAAACTAGGAGAGACGTTAAATGTAACAGGTGGTGCCGCGGAAAATAATTTATCAGACAATAATATTGGTGTTGTTGGAACTGAAGGCTCCAGTTCGGCACAAGGCGGTTTAGCAATTAAATTAGCAAAAGATCTTAAAGGTTTAAATAGCGTTAATACTAAAGAGATTAAACTTGGTGATCAAACGAATAATACGACTATTAAGTACGAGGGCGATCGTATTAAATATGGTGACCAAAGTATTGCTAATTTAGGTGATGAAAAACATATTACAAAAGGTGAATACTCTGTTCAGAATGATGGTTCTGTAACAATGACTTATACCGATGGTAATGGAAAATTAGTCGCAAATGAAACAGCAAAAATCACAGGAATTGCCAAACAAGATCTTTCCAATATTAATAATGAAGGTGAAACTAAGATTAAAAACTTAGCGAAAGCTACAATTAATATGGAAGATGGTAAAAATACTAAAGTATCGTACCGTGATGTGAATGATGTTAAAACATTTAAGGTAGATGTCGAGGGTGCTTTAGCGAATATTACTTCAATTACTAACGGTAATGGCTCAGGTAAAGTTGAGTTCAGACCAGATGGTGTTGTGAATGTCAGCGGTAATAATTCAATCAACCTAAATGGTAAGGATGGTCACATTACAGGCTTAACCAATACTGATTGGAATGTAACCAACCCAACTCCGGTATCCGGTCGTGCAGCTACAGAAGATCAATTAAAAACGGTATCTAATGTAGTAAACACTAAAATTGGTGATAACAGTATAAAATTAGGCGGTAATTCAGGTACAACTAGTGAACAAAAACTATCCAAATCGGGCGGTTTGCAATTTAATGTTGTAGGTGGTGATAATGGTAAATATGTATCAACAACCGCAGCAGGTACGGATGTTACTGTTGATTTAACGAAAGAGACAAAAGACAAAATCGACAATGCAGCCAATGTTAATTTAACTAATATTACTGATGGTGGTAAAACTGTAATTCGTAACGAGGCGAAAAAAGCAGTTAAAGTTATTAATGGCAAAAATACGACTGTGACTAAAGGTGTTGATGGTGATGTAGATACTTATGCTGTTAATGTAGAGGGTGAATTAACCAATATTACTTCTATTACAGGTGATACCGGTACAGGTAAAATAAATTTCAACCCGAACGGTGTAGTAACTGTGGGTAGCGGTAATACTGCGATCAATTTTAACGGCAATACTGGCGACATAACCGGTTTAACAAATAAAACGATAGATGGTTCGGATTTTGGTACTAAAGGTCGAGCTGCAACCGAAGAACAGTTAAGTCTTGTTAATAATAAATTTAATAATACGATTAAATTAGGTGGTGATAAATCAACTACGACTGATGCTCAAGCTTTCAGTAAAAATGGCGGTTTACAATTTAACGTTGTAAGCGGTGATAATGGTAAGTATGTATCAACAACCGCAGCAGGTACGGATGTTACTGTTGATTTAACGCAAGATACAAAAGACAGAATTGATAATGCAGCGGGTAAAAACCTAACCAATATTACTAATGAAGGTAAGAAAGTCATTACTGGATTAGGTACAGTTGTTGAAGCCGGCAATAACGTAGTCGTAACCAACACAACTGATGCTACAACAGGCCAAAAAACTTATACAGTTAGCGCAATAGCTCAAAACTTAGGTGACGCAGAACTATCATACAAAGCTAATGGTGAGAATCCACAAAAAGTTAAAGTATCACAAGGCTTAGATTTCACAAATGGTAACTACACAACCGCAACAGTAGGTGCGAATGGTAAAGTTCAATACGGTGTAAACGTAGGTAATATTACAACCGGTGCTGATGGTAAAGCAGGTATTGATGGCGCAAATGGTAATACTATTGCAACAGTGAAAACTGTAGTTGAGGCAATTAATAACAGTGGTTGGTTAGCTAATGCAACAAAATCAACAGGTGATCTAGATGGAGCATCAGTAGCAACTAAAGTAGCGCCAAGTACGGTCGTGAATTTCGATGCCGGCAAAAACTTAACAGTTAAACAAGATGTGACGGATCCTAATAACCAAACTTATACTTATTCTTTAGCAAATGATATTACGATTGGTGAAAAAGGTGAACCGGGCACACCAGGTAAAGACGGAATTGATGGTAAGATTGGTATCAATGGTAAAGACGGTTCGGCTGTAGTTATTAATGGTAAAGACGGATCTATTGGCTTAAATGGCACAAACGGTAGTAATGGCTTAACGATCAAAGGAGATAAAGGTTCAGTTGGTGTTGATGGAACGGATGGGGCTAACGGTAAAGATGGTATGACCCGTATTATTTATAAAGATGATAAAGGTACGAATCACACCGTTGCAACATTAGAAGATGGACTAAGATTCACTGGTAATAATGAGTCTGTTGAAAATAAACATAAACTGAATACTTTAGTAAAAGTACAAGGTGAAGGAGTTAATGAAGCTACAGCTAACACCTTTGAATCTGCGGCGGGCAATATTAATGTTGTCGCAGATGGTAGCAATAAGTTAGAAGTTAAACTTAACAAAGATATTAACTTAACTGATAGAGGTTCTGTAAAAGTAGGCAATACTACTGTAAATAATAGCGGTATTACTATTACTAACCCGGCTGATACAACTAAAACGGTATCTTTAACAGACTCAGGTTTGAATAATGGCGGAAACCAAATTAAAAATGTAGCCAATGGTACAAATCCTACAGATGCAGTTAACTTTAGCCAGTTGGATTCGGTGAAAGCGGCAGAACGTCATATCAAACCGGGTGAATACCAAGTGGATGATAGCGGCACAGTAACTATGACTTATGTTGATGGTGATGGCAAGGATGTTACAGGTGAAGCCAAAATCACAAATATTGCCAAATCAGATTTAGAAAATATTACTAATGACGGTAAGAAAGTGATTACCGGTTTAGGTTCGATTGTTCAATCCGGTAGCAAGAATGTCACGGTAACACCAAGTGAAGACCAAACAACAGGTCAGAAAACTTATACAGTTTCTGTTGCAGAACAAAACCTTGGTGATGCTCCATTAACCTATAAAGCAAACGGTAAAAATAATCAAACTGTTACTTTATCAAAAGGATTAAACTTCACAGATGGTAACTATACAACGGCATCAGTAGATAGCGATGGTATTGTTAAATATGATGTTAAGTTAGGTGCAACTCCAACTACCCCAATAGATGGTAAGAATGGTAAAGATGGTGCAAATGGTATAGCAACAGTTCATCAAGTGGTTGATATCGTAAACAATAGCGGATGGAATGCAAATGCAACCGGTAATGTAAATGGTGTTTCCGTGGCGAAAACTGTAAAACCTGGCGCAGTAGTTAATCTGGATGCGGGTAAAAATTTAACTGTCACTCAAAGTGGTACTGATGAAAATCAAACCTATAGCTTTGCGCTGAATAAAGACCTAACTAATTTAGATAAGATTGTTGTAAACGGCAAAAATGGTGCTGATGGTAAAGATGGTGTGACAATCACTGGTCCTAATGGACAAAATGGTGAAGATGGCAAAGTCGGAATCAGCGGTAAAGATGGCAAAGATGCAATTTCTATCTCCGGTAAAGATGGAGTTGGTCACATTGGCTTAACCGGTCCTAAAGGCGCTGATGGTAGTGATGGTGTATCGGCTGATATTTCTGTAAAAGAAGGCAAAGCTGGCGTTGACGGTGAAGATGGTAAAGATGGAATTACCCGTATTGTTTACAAAGATAAAGATGGCAAAGAACATGAAGTGGCAACGCATGATGATGGTATGAAATACTATGGTGATGCAATTGCAAATACAAATGTCATCAAAAAACACTTAAATGAACAAGTAAATGTTATAGGTGGTATTACAGATAGAAACGAGCTTTCGGAAGAGAATAACATCGGTGTTATTTCTGATGGTTCTAATAATTTAACCGTTCGTTTAGCTAAAAATCTTAACGGTATTAATTCGATTGGTGGCAATAACTCATCAATTGTCTTTACCGGTAAAGATAATAATGATCCAAGCAAACCGGCTGTAACCATTAAGGGCGGAGATGTCAGTGTTGATGGTAATAGAATTACGAACCTTAAAGATGGTGATGTAAATGCAACATCTAAAGATGCTGTAAATGGTTCACAACTTTATAATGCAACCAATGCAATCAACACGAAAGGTTTAGATTTTGGTACTCAATCAACGGGTAATGATTCAGTTATTCATAAAAACTTAGGTGAAAAACTTGAGATTGTGGGTAAAGGAGAGAAATCAGATACTGAGTATGATGCAACTAACATTAAAACCATCACTGAAAATGGTAAAGTTGTTGTCGCTTTAGCGAAAGATTTAACAGCAAATAAAGTCACTGTTGGCGAGAAAGGCGCTAACGGGAAAGATGGTATTGACGGTTCTATCGGCGTGAATGGCAAAGATGGTTCATCAGTAGTTATCAATGGTAAAGACGGCTCAATCGGTTTAAATGGTAAAGATGGGGCAAATGGTTTAACCATTAAAGGTACCGATGGAAAAGCGGGTGTTGATGGAAAAGATGGTGAAAGTAAAACACGTATTATTTATGAAACCAAAGATCCTAAAGACCCGAGTAAAACTATTACCGAAGAAGTGGCAACGCTTAACGATGGCTTAAAATTCAAAGGTGATGACACTACAGTTATAGCTAAAAAGCTAAATGAACAATTAGAAATCGTTGGTGGAGCGGATAAAGCTAAGCTAACAAAAGACAACATCGGAGTGAATAGTAAAGATGGTAAGTTAAGTGTTCAATTATCAAAAGACCTTAACGATATTGAGACTATTACAAATGGTCAATCAAGTGTTGTGCTAAACAAAAATGGGGGTACAACCATCTCTGGTGGTGATGTAAGCGTCGATGGCAATAAGATTACTAATGTTAAAGCTGGTGATGTAACTGAAACATCTACTGATGCAGTAAATGGTTCTCAGTTATATAACGTTCAGAAAGATCTTACTGCTAAAGGCTTAGACTTTGGAGCACAGTCCGGTGATGATATTCACAAAAATCTAGGTGAAAAACTTGAGATTGTAGGTAAAGGCACACAAGCTGATGATCAATATGATGCAACAAATATCAAAACCATGACTAAAGATGGCAAACTCGTTATTGGTTTGGCTAAAGATCTAACTGCAGATAAGGTGACAGTCGGTCAAAAAGGTGAAAACGGTAAAGACGGGGTTGATGGTCAAATTGGGGTGAATGGCAAAGATGGTTCATCTGTGGTTATCAATGGTAAAGATGGCTCAATCGGCTTAAATGGTAAAGATGGAGCAAATGGTCTAACCATTAAAAGTGCGGATGGAAAAGCGGGTGTTGACGGAAAAGATGGTGAAAGCAAAACACGTATTGTTTATGAAACCAAAGATCCTCAAGATCCGAATAAAACCATTACCGAAGAAGTGGCAACACTTAACGATGGTTTAAAATTTAAAGGTGACAAAGGTGACTCTATTGCTAAAAAACTCAATGAAGAGCTAGAAATCTTAGGGAAATTAAATGCGAATGCTAATGTTACAGATAAAAACTTACGTGTTGATAATGAAGGTGGTAAGTTAATTCTTAAAATGGCTAAAGAGCTACAAGATTTAACAAGTGCACACTTCATTGATGAAATGACTGGTAATAAATCTGTTATCAATGGCAGTGGTTTAACCATTACACCAAAAGATGCTCCTGCAAATAAAACTGTTAGCGTGACAGAAAAGGGGCTGAACAATGGCGGAAACCAGATTGTTAATGTTGATAGTGGTTTGAAAGACGCTAATGGTAATAAAGTATCTTTAACAGATGCTGAAGGTAATACATTAAACAATGCTGTTAATGTTGGTGACTTAAAAGAATCCATTAGTAACATTACTGACCCATCAAAAGGCGGTGGATTTGGTTTAACGGATGAAAATGGTAATGACGTTAAAGCAAAACTTGGTGAAACAGTCACCGTAAAAGGTGATGGAAGTGTAATCACTAAAGTCGTTAATGAAGATGGCAAAGCTAAGTTACAAGTTGGCTTAAATAAAAATGTCACTATTGGTAATAATCAAGAATCAGGTGTTATCACTGTTAAAGGTGAAAATGGTCAGGATGGAGTTTCTATCAATGGTAAAGATGGTTCTATTGGCTTGAAAGGGGCTGATGGTAAAGAAGGTATATCCTTGAATGGGAAAGAAGGAACTATTGGTATTAACGGTAAAGATGGTTCGAGTGGCGCAATTACCGTTGTGCAAGGTCAAGCTGGTCTTGATAGTAACGACGGTAAAGATGGCAAAACTAAAACCCGTATCATTTATGAAAAATCAAACGGTGAAACCGAAGAAGTGGCAACACTTAACGATGGTTTGAGATTTACCGGTAACAATGAAGTGGTTAATAACCATAAATTAAATTCTGTTGTGACCATTAAAGGTGAAGGTGTTGATAAAAATGCATCTAATAACTTTGAATCGGCAACAGGCAACATTAATGTTAAAGCTGATGGCAAAGGTACTTTAGAAGTTCAATTAGCTAAAGACTTGAAAAATGTTGATTCTATCTCAAGTAAAGATGGTCAAAAAATTGAGTTTAAAGCAGGTGGAACAACGATCTATGGGGGATATTTAAGTGTTGATGGTAACAAGATCACTAACGTGAAAGCAGGTGAAGACGATACTGATGCAGTTAATGTGAAACAGTTAAAAGATGGTATTGCTCAAGCAACGACAAAGGTTGATGCAGGTAAAAATATTGAAGTGATACCAACAAAAAATTCTGATGGTAGCACGACATATACTGTGAAAACCAAAGATAATGTTGATTTCGCTTCTGTAACCACTGGCAACACAACGATGAATGATAGTGGTATCACAATCAGAGCATCTGACAATGGTAAAACCAATGTGACGTTAACCAATAAAGGGTTAGATAACGGTGGTAATAAAGTTGTAAATGTTGCTGATGGTGAAATTAGTTCAACATCTAAGGATGTTGTAAACGGTTCGCAATTACACAACGTTAAGCAAGAACTGGCTAGAGAAGGTTTGAACTTCAAAGGTCAAAGTGGACAGAGTATTCATAAAAATCTTGGTGAAACACTTGAAATAGTTGGTAAAGGCGAGAAAGCTGATACCGAATATGATGCGACAAACATCAAAACTTATGAAGAAAACGGCAAAGTTGTTGTCGCTTTAGCGAAAGACCTAACGGCAAATAAAGTCACTGTGGGTGAAAAAGGTACCAATGGTAAAGACGGTGCTGATGGCTCTATCGGTGTGAACGGTAAAGATGGTTCAGCAGTAGTTATCAACGGAAAAGACGGCTCAATTGGCTTAAATGGTAAAGATGGCAAAAATGGCATTTCTATCAAAGGTCAAGATGGTAAAGTTGGCGTTGATGGGAAAGATGGTGAAACTCGTTTGGTTTATGTGGAAAAAGACAATCCAAATAAAACTCACGAAATCGCCACTACTGATGACGGCTTGAAGTTCACAGGTAATAATGGAATAGTGAACAACAACAAACTTAACAGTAAAGTTACAGTGAAAGGTGAAGGAGTTTCTAAATCACAATCTGAAAACTTCAAATCCGCAAAAGGTAACATTAATGTTAAGGCCGACGGTAAAGGCACTTTAGAAGTTCAGCTTGCAAAAGATGTTGACCTTGGTCATGATGGTTCTGTAAGGGCAGGTAATACCGTTGTAAACAATCGTGGTGTTTCTGTGAAAAATGGCCCAAGCATGACGACTGATGGTATTAATGCAGGCAATAAAAAAATTACCAATGTCGCACCTGGTGAGGTTTCCGCAACTTCGACTGATGCGGTAAATGGCTCTCAGTTATACGCAGTTAATCGAAATATCAATAATATTAACAGTAATGTTAATGGCTTAAATAACAAGATTAACAAAGTTGATAAAGATCTGAGAGCGGGTATTGCAGGGGCAGCTGCGATTGCCGGTTTACCACAGGTTAGAGGAAATGGAAAATCCATGGTTGCCGTTGCAGCGAGTAATTATCGTGGTGAAAATGCGGTGGCCTTAGGTTATACCAAAGCCAGCGATAACGGAAAAGTATTGCTGAAATTAAGTGGTAGTACCAATACTCGTGGTGATGTTGTAAGTGCGGTCGGTCTTGGTTATGAATGGTAATTAAGTATTCATAGCTGAATCCGATGTTATAAAGCTCAATCTTTTATCTAAGAGATTGAGCTTTCTTTATTTATAGAAGATCAAACCCAATCTGACCGTCTCTTGTTTAAAAATCTCATATCCGATAGTTTGCTTTAAGATTAAATTTTTACCTCATTTATTTTCACTTTACCACAACTCAAAAATGAGATTATTTAAGGCAAATTTTCTTATCTATTCCTTTATTATTTTATTTATTTGGCTTTATCAATATCTCATTCATAGGTCAGTATTTGAAATAGAAAAGCCCTGGTATTACAGGGCTTTGAGCTATTTTTGAAATGAATTGAAAGACTATGAAAAGTGGGGTTTTTATTCCCACTCAATTGTTGCCGGGGGTTTTCCGCTTACGTCATACACGACACGAGAGATACCATTTACTTCATTGATAATCCGGTTGGAGATTTTGCCTAATAACTCGTATGGTAAGTGTGCCCAATGAGCGGTCATAAAGTCGATGGTTTCAACGGCTCGGAGAGAAACAACCCAGTCATATTTACGACCGTCCCCCATTACGCCTACGGATTTCACCGGAAGGAACACGGTGAAGGCTTGGCTGACTTTGCAATACCAATCTGCTTTGTGTAATTCTTCAATGAAAATCGCATCGGCACGGCGGAGGAGATCGCAGTATTCTTTTTTCACCTCACCTAACACACGCACCCCTAATCCCGGACCCGGGAATGGATGGCGATTGAGCATTTCTGCCGGTAAACCGAGCGCTAAGCCGATTTTACGCACTTCGTCTTTGAATAGTTCACGCAATGGTTCGACCAAGCCAAGTTTCATATAATCCGGCAAACCACCCACATTATGGTGTGATTTGATCACATGGGCTTTGCCTGTTTTGCTGGCGGCAGATTCAATAACATCAGGATAAATCGTACCTTGTGCCAACCATTTTACATTTGGCAATTTTTTCGATTCATCATCAAACACATCGACGAAGACTTTACCGATGATTTTACGCTTCGCTTCCGGTTCGTCCACGCCGGCGAGTTCGCTTAGGAAACGATCTTCTGCGTTCACACGGGTGATGTTTAAACCGAATTTATTGCCGAACATTTCCATCACTTGATCGCCTTCGTTTAAGCGTAATAAGCCGTTATCCACGAAGACACAGTGCAAGTTTTTGCCGATTGCGCAGTGCAATAATAAGGCGACAACAGAGGAATCTACGCCACCTGATAAGCCTAAAATCACTTCATCATCGCCCACTTGTGCTTTTATGCGGGCTACAGCGTCTTCGATGATATTTTCTGCCGTCCATTTGGTTTCGCAGCCACAGATGTTCACCACGAAGTTCTTCAATAATTCCAAACCGCTTTTCGTGTGGGTGACTTCAGGGTGGAATTGAACACCGTAGAAATGACGATTTTCATCAGACATGGCCGCAATCGGGCAAGTTGGCGTTGTACCTGTAACAGAAAAGTGATTGGGTAAACGGGTCACTTTATCGCCGTGACTCATCCAAACATCTAATTTGTTATCGCCATCGTTGAGATTGGCAAAAAGTGCGGTCGAATTTTCCAATGAAACGGAGGCATAACCAAACTCACGGTGATCGGAGGTTTCCGTTAAACCGCCCAATTGCATTGCCATAGTTTGCATACCATAGCAAATACCCAACACTGGGACTCCGGCATTAAAAACATATTCCGGCGCACGGGGACTGTTTGCTTCCGTGGTGCTTTCAGGTCCGCCGGAAAGAATAATCCCGGTTGGATTAAACTCACGGATTTGTTCTTCCGTGACATCCCATGCCCAAAGTTCGCAGTAAACCCCGATTTCACGCACACGGCGAGCAATGAGTTGGGTGTATTGTGAACCAAAGTCTAGGATCAGAATTTTATGGTGGTGAATGTTTGTCATTTTTTACCTTAATAAGATGAATGATGTAATTTTTGAATAATGGTTAAAATTTCGTTCATATCCTTAGCGCAATAATCGGCTTGGGATTGGTCAATATGCATTCGCTTTTCTTCGTAGGCAATCACAGGAATACAGGCAGATTTTGCCGCTTGAATACCGAAAAAGGAATCCTCAATCGCAACAGTATTTTTTGCCTGAGTGCCTAATTTTTCAAGCGTGTAGCGATAAATGGTCGGATCAGGCTTGCTGTATTCAAATTGTTCGCCACTGACGATAAAGTCAAAGTGCTGAATAATATCACATTTTGTCAAAATATTCTGAATATGTTCAAGGCGAGAAGAGGAGGCTACCGCCAATTTGATGTGATGTTGTCTGGCAAAATCAATAATTTTTTGAATATCAGAACGAAAAATTGAGGGATAATCCACTGTCGAAAAAAGTTGGTTGAAAAAATCAACATAGCGTTGTTTAACTTCTTCCAGGGGTAAGGATGAACCGCTTAATTTTTTCACGATTTCAGGAATCTCAGATAGTCCCTTTCCTACGACTTCTGAACGCTCAAGGAGCGTTAAAGTGCGATCATGTTCTTTGATAGATTCGATAAATTTCGCCTGCAAGTGGTATTCTAAAAATTCCGTGTCGACAATCACACCGTCCATATCGAAGATAATTGCTTGGAGCATGGGATTCCCCTTTTCAGTATAAACGTTCAAATTTGAAAACTTTGTGAAAAATGACCGCACTTTAAACAACAAAAGTGGGCTAAAAGCCCACCTTACCTGATTACCCCATCCGATAATTCGGGGCTTCTTTAGTAATTGTCACATCGTGAACGTGGCTTTCTTTAATGCCGGCACCGCTGATTCTCACAAATTCCGCTTTGGTGCGGAGTTCGTCAATAGTGGCACAGCCCGTTAATCCCATACAAGAACGCAAACCGCCCATTTGCTGATGGATGATTTCTTTTAAGTAGCCTTTGTATGGAATACGCCCTTCAATGCCTTCCGGCACGAGTTTGTCGGCAGCATTGTCCGATTGGAAATAGCGGTCCGATGAACCTTTTGACATTGCTCCCAAAGAGCCCATTCCACGATAGGATTTAAAGGCACGGCCTTGGTAAAGCTCAATTTCACCCGGGGCTTCTTCCGTACCGGCAAACATTGACCCCACCATCACACAGCTTGCACCGGCAGCGAGGGCTTTGGCGATGTCGCCTGAGAAGCGGATACCGCCATCGGCAATAACCGGAATGCCACGATCTTTCAAGGCTTCTGCCGCATCAGCAATCGCTGTGATTTGTGGCACGCCTACGCCGGTGACGATACGAGTAGTACAGATTGAGCCAGGTCCGATCCCTACTTTCACGGCACTTGCTCCGGCATCAGCCAGAGCGATCGCTCCTTCAGCTGTGGCAATATTGCCGGCGATAATAGGAAGATCAGGGTATTTGGCACGGGTTTCACGCACACGTTGTAGTACACCTTCGGAATGACCGTGTGAAGAGTCGATTAACAACACATCCACGCCGGCTTTGACTAACGCATCAATACGTTCTTCGTTACCCGGGCCTGCACCCACTGCCGCACCTACACGCAAACGCCCAAATTCATCTTTACAGGCATTCGGTTTACTTTCGGCTTTTTGATAGTCTTTTAGGGTAATCATCCCTTTTAATTTAAAATTGTTATTGACCACTAATACTTTTTCCACACGATTTTCGTGCATCAAGCGGAAAATTTCTTCACGGGTTGCCCCTTCTTTGACGGTGACTAATCGCTCTTTAGGGGTCATAAAATCCGCCACTGTTTTGCTTAAATCTGAAATAAAACGAGTATCACGCCCTGTAATGATGCCGACTAAATTTTTCTCTGCATCGACCACCGGATAACCCGCAAAACCGTTTTTCTTGGTGAGTTCAGCCAGTTCTGCAAGCGTAAGGGTAGGGGGCACGGTGACAGGTTCGGAAACGATACCGCTTTCAAATTTTTTCACCTTGCGTACACGATCCGCTTGGCGTTCAATGGACATATTTTTATGAATAAAACCAATACCGCCTTCTTGAGCAAGAGAAATTGCCAATTTGGTTTCGGTTACAGTGTCCATTGCCGCAGAGAGCATAGGAATATTCAAACGAATGGTTTTGGTGAGTTGGGTTGAAAGATTAGCGGTGTTTGGAAGCACGGTAGAATGTGCAGGGACAAGAAGAACATCATCGAAAGTGAGGGCTTCTTTTTTGATTCTAAGCATAGCAATATTTCCGTCGTTAAAAATGAATGTTAAAAAATATTGCGGCGGCATTATACAGATTTTGTACCATTTTGAAAATGAAATTTTTAGGTTTTATGCTATGATCAGCAAACGTTTTCGTGATGGGAAAAAGTATGAATTTGGCATTGTTAAGCTGTTTGTCTGATTGTACACCTAAAGTGCGGTCAGAATTGGCGGAGTTTTCACAAAATATCACTTTTGATGTGCAGCAATTACGGGCATTGGGGCTAAATATTGAAGAAAATACAGCATATTATCAACTCATACCGCAATTGCCTTTATTAAATTCTCACCAAATCTCAACCGCACTTTCACCTTATCGCGTGCATTATTATCCGGTCATCACTTCTACAAATGAGTGGATTTTGCAGAATATTGCTCATTTTCAAAAAGGCGATCTTTGTCTTGCGGAATATCAAACGGGTGGACGGGGACGGCGGGGGCGTCAGTGGCTGTCACCTTTTGCAGGTCAAATGATATTTAGCTTTTATTGGACGTTTGATCCGAGAAAATCCATTGAAGGACTCAGTTTAGTGGTGGGTTTGGCGATTGCAGAAACCTTTGGTGTGCAAGTGAAATGGCCGAATGATATTTTATTTGATGGGCGAAAGCTGGGCGGTATTTTAATTGAGATTGCGAATGTAAAAAACGGAGGGTTAAACCTGGTGATTGGTGTAGGAATTAATGTGTCCTTACCGGAAAAAACAGCCATTAACCAACCCTACGCGCAATTGTGTGAAATCGATCCAAATGTGGATCGTCAGACGTTATTCCCTAAATTAATCCAACATCTTTATATACGCTTAACACGCTTTGAAAAAGAAGGGATTGATGAGGAATTTCAACGGGCGTGGCAGAAACACAATGCATTTTCACACCAAGCGGTGAATGTGATCACTGAGCAGGGTATCGTCCCCGGTATTGAGAAGGGCATTGATGAGAGAGGGTATTTGCAAGTGCAATGTGGAAATAAACTGCGTACCTTCAATGGAGGGGAAGTTTCCCTTCGTCGAAAATAAGTGCGGTCAAAATTTTCGCTGTTTTTAACCGCACTTAATGCTAGATCACTTTTTGCACCAATGCAGAAATATCATGCTTGAACTGCTCTTTTTCTGCCATTTCAGCGATTTGACTGTGGGTGTAACGCTTGGCGTTATATACCGCGACAATACTGGTATCACCAATTTGTAGAAAATGATGCTCGCCAAAATTAGTGTAACGTGTTGCACCAATGCTGATGATCGCTTGTTTCGGATAATTCGCAGCCTCAAGTAAGGCGGCAATATCATTCATCGGACCTTCATCAGGCTGATTATTCATCCGATCGATAATCCAATCCAATAATTTTTGATGAAAATAACTATACCCCACTGCAGGGCTATCAATACCGTACTCATTCATCACGCCATTGCGTTTGTGGAAACAGGCAATGTGGAAATCGTCCAATACACCGCCGCTGTTGAAGTGATCTAATGGTAACCAATTTTCCGAAATGCCTTTAGATTTTTCCCCCCAATTCTTTTTCTCACAAATTTTACGAGCGTTTGGGCGGCGGATGGAACAGTCGTTATAGGCAGCGAAATGGGTCGGCAAAAGTGCGGTCACTTTTCCGTGAGAATATTGAATCTCACAGATTAAGGCAATTTCAGGTTCAATTTGTAAATTATCCGCATCATTTGGGAAGCGAATCTCAGAATGGGAAAGGGGATAAGTGGACAGAAATTGATATTCCCCCAACTTCTCACTTGGCACATAAAAGGGGAAAATCGCTTTCGGTTGCACCGCCTCTACTGTTTTTACCTGTAAAAAATCCACCGCCTCACCCGCTTGCTCCAAATGCCCTGCAAAATTGCCTGCTACGCCTAATCCGATAAAAGCGTTGTTCATTGAGTTCTCCTTTTGTAACAAAATTGATTGAATTTTACTGTTTCTATCTTAGAAAATCATTAAAAGATCAGCGTGAAATTTATCCGATTCGGACGAGATTTAATCAAAAGATCATTTTTTTAAATTTTTTATAAAAATCACTTGCGTGGTGTAAAAAAATCCCTATAATGCACCGCACACAACGACGCACTGTTGTGAACTTTTTAGATTTGCAGTGCGTCGTTCTTTTTTGCTC